>JBBKVW010000380.1:0-6610 GCA_037968655.1 Burkholderiaceae bacterium | reverse complement strand
TGGCCTGGCTGGTTGGCGGGTCAGCCGCCCCTGCCCGGGCTTCGCCTGGCCCCCCGAAGGGGTTCAGTCGTTCTTGGGGCGGCCCGTCGAACGACTCTACCTCCGCGTCGGCTGCATCGAGCACCGCCGCCACCTGCACGCGCAACAGCTGGTTGGACGGGCTGGTCGTGACGAACTGCGCCGATGCGTTGCCGGCGCCGCCAGCGAGTTGCTGCGCAATGGAGTCCAGTGCATGTGCCACCAGCTGGGGATCGAATACCGTGTAGATCGAGCGGCCCAATCCGATTGCGGTACTGCCCTCGCCCAATGCCGCTTGTACTGCCAGGCTCTGGTACTGCAGTCGGGCGCGCTGGTTGTACAACAGGATGCGCCCGTCCAGGTTGCACACCACGACGCTTTGCTGCAGTTCGGCCATCAGCGCGGCCAGCCGGCGTCGTTCCCGGTCGATGTCCCGGCTTGCCGCGCGCACCTGCTGGCCGCTGTCGTCCAGCAACTGATTGCGCTGGCGCGCCAATTGGTTGATTGCGTCTGCCAATTGGCGCAGCTCGACGCTGCCCTCGCCAACCAGGTCTTCACGGGTCTGGTCCAGGATGCGGATCCGGGTGCGTTCCTCCAACCGGGCCGGCAGCGCCACATGGTGCTGGAACAGCGTCGCTGCCACGCGCGCCAGTGCAACGGCAGTAAGCAGCCAGGCCAGAACTGTTACGGCAATCAGCGGCTCGGGCGCCTGGGCGATTGCGTCGCGCTGTGGGTCGGACAGGCCGAACCACCAGAGCATGGCCAGCAGCAGCGTCCAGACCGCCAGCGCAAGCCCGGGCGCCAGCAAAGCGACCCAGCGCCGTGATGCGAACCTCATGCCAGCGGCCTTGCGCGCCGCGCCGCAAGCTTGCTGGACGCTGCCAGGGGCCAGATCATGCGGGTGCATCCAGCTGGGCGCGAACCCTGGTCACCAGCTCGCGGGTGGAAAATGGCTTGGTGATGTAGTCATTGGCGCCCAACGCCAGGCCCTTGGCGACATCGGTCTCGCGGCCCTTGGCGGTCAACAGCACGATGCGCACCCTGTTGAGCCGCTCGATCGAGCGCACATGCTGACAGACCTCCAGTCCGGTTTTGCCGGGCATCATGACGTCCAGCAGCACCAGGTCAGGCGCCGATTGTTCGATCGCTTCGATCGCCTGCAGTCCGTCGCGCGCCACGCGGACCTCAAAGCCTTCGCGCTGCATCAGGTACTCGAGCGAAATCAGGATGTTGGGCTCGTCGTCGACGATCAGGATTGTGTGTGCCATGGCAAGGTGCCTCATTGCGGGTCATCGTGCGCCCGCTTGTGCGTCGCCGGCGCTTCGGATTGCGCCGAGTCGGTCACTGGCATCGTATGCCAGGGAAGTTCAAATACAAAACAGGCGCCACTGACCGCATCGGCGTCGATCCAGAGCCGGCCACCGAAATGCTCGACGATCTGGCGGCTGATCGGCAGTCCCAGCCCGGTTCCCTGGGGCCGGGCGTCGCCATCCTGGGCCTGGTGAAAGCGGGCAAAGATCAGCTCGCGCTGCGCCGGCGGTACGCCCGGGCCGTTGTCGTGGATCGACACCCGCACGCCCTGCGCATTGCTGCTCAGCTGCAACTGCACCCGGCCATCGTGTTCTGGCAGGAACTTTGCCGCGTTGGACAGCAAGTTGAGCACGACCTGGGTCAGGCGGTCCGAATCAGCCCGCAGGACCACGGGCTGATCGGGCAGTAGCAACTGCACGCTGGCACCGCGCTCGTGGAACAGTTCGGCCGTGGTCTGCACGGCCTGTTCCAGCAAGCGGCACAGGTCGATATCGCTGTTGTGCCATTGGGCATGGCCCGACTCGATCTTGGCCAGGTCCAGTACCTGGTTGACCAGGCGGCTCAGGCGTTCGGTCTCGCTGACGATGATGTGTGTGAACTGCTGGCGCTGCGCAGCCGGCATGTCCGGATCATCGACCATGACTTCAGCCAGTGCGCGGATCGACGTCAGAGGCGTGCGCAGTTCGTGCGTGACCGAGGACATGAAGTCGTCCTTGAGCCGGTCCAGGCTCTTGAGCTGGGCGTTGGCGGCGCGCAGCTCCGAGCTGGCGCGTTCCAGCGAGGCCGACTTATGCTCCAACTCGATCGAATGTTTGCGCAACTGGGTCGCTTCGTCCAGGATTTGCAGCACGTCCTGCAGCACCAGTGGGTCTTCGTCCGCGACCGAGGCCACCATCACCCGGGCCGACGCGCTGCCGATGGCGCCAGCCAATGCGATCTCGACATGGCGCACCAGCTGGGCATCGGGCGCTATCTGGTCGATCCGGTCCACACCGACGCTCCTTGCGTAGCCGGCAAACAATTCCTGCGCGCGTGCCGGGCCCAGGAAGCGCGCCACCATCTGCTGCAGGTCCTGTACGCGGGCGCGTCCGCGCCAGAACACCGGCTCGCTGCTCTTGCCGCGTTCGAACACCTCGACGAACAACAGCGCCTGGCTGGTCTCGGCCGGTGACGGGCTGCGCCATAGGGACAGGCCGACATAGGCGGCCAGGTTCGCGCCCAGGCTCCAGAACAGCGAATGCGTCAGGTTGTCCAGCCCGCTCAGGCCCAGCAGTTGCTCGGGCTTGAGCCAGGCAATGCCCCAGGGGCCGGATTGCAGGAAGTCGGTCGACCACCAGCCGGACTTGGCGATCGAGGGCAGCATCAGCGTGTAGCTCCACAGCGCAAATCCCAGCGCCAGGCCGGCCAGCGCACCGAGCCGGGTGCCGCCGCGCCAGTACATGCCGCCAAACAGCGCCGGCGCGAACTGGGCCACTGCGGCAAAGCTGATCAGGCCGATGCTCACCAGCGCATAGGCTTCACCGGCCAGATGGAAGTAGCTATAGCCCATCAGCATGACAAAAAGAATCGCGCCGCGCCGGATACCGAGCAGGGTGCCGGTCAGGTCTGCGCCGCTGCGCGTGCCAAAGCGCCGGCTGCGCAGCAGCAACGGCATCACCAGGTCGTTGCAGACCATGCTCGACACCGCAATCGTTTCCACGATGACCATGCCGGTAGCAGCCGACAGTCCTCCCAGGAACGCCAGCAGCGCCAGTGCCGACTGGCCGTGGGCCAGCGGCAATGACAGGATGAAGGCCTCCGGGTCCATGGTGCCAGGCCCGAACAGCAGCAGACCGCCCAGCGCGACCGGCATCACGAACAAGTTGATCAACAGCATGTAGGCCGGAAACACCCAGGCGGCACGTCGCAGATGGCCCTCGTTGACGTTCTCCACCACCATGATCTGGAACTGGCGCGGCAGCAGCAGCACGGACAACATGGCGAGCAGGGTCAGCGAGAACCACTGGCCATAGGCAAACGGCGCCTCGTTTGTCAGCAGCCGCGCCAGTTCGGGTATCGCCGCCGCACGGGCAAAGATGTCGCCCAGGCCGTCGAACAGGCCATAGGTCACGAACAGTCCGACCGCCAGGAAAGCCAGCAGCTTGACCATTGATTCGAATGCGATCGCCGCCACCATGCCTTCGTGCCGTTCCGAGCTGTCCAGGCGTCGGGTTCCAAACACGACCGTGAAGCCGGCCAACGCGAGCGCGAAATACAGCGTGCTGTCTTGCCACCAGCTGCCTTGCTGCGCCAGTGGCTGACCCAGCGGCGTGGTCATCACTGCGTAGCCGACCGCGATCGCCTTGAGTTGCAGCGCAATGTAGGGGATGATGCCCACGACCGTGATCAGCGTTACCAGGCCGGCCAGCAGCGGGCTCTTGCCATAGCGGCTGGCGATGAAGTCGGCGATCGAGGTGATGCGGTAGCTCTTGGCGATGCGCAGCATCTTGCGCACCACCATCCAGGCCAGCACCATGGCCAGCGTGGGCCCCAAATAGATCGGCAGGAACCAGATGCCCGCCGTCGCGGCACGCCCGACGCTGCCAAAGTAGGTCCAGGCGGTGCAATACACCGCCATCGACAGCGCGTAGACCCAGGCGTTGCCAATGATCGAACGCCCTTGGGCGGCGCGCCGATCGCCGAAACTGGCTACGGCGAACAGCAGCAGCAAATAGCCGAACGAGGCCCCAACGACAAGGGTGGCAGGCAACATGGTGCGGATCGTGCGCTGCGGCCGGTTCAGGAAACTTCCTGCTCCAGCAGCCAGGCCATGGTGGCGATCAGGGCCGCCCACAGCGCGAACAGCGCTGCCGGGAACAGTGGCAGGCCGAACACGCTGGCACCGGGACTCCACAGCGAGAGCAGCGGATAGTTCAAAGCCATCAGCGCAGCGAAAAACAGTGCGATCAATCGCTGCTTGCCCCGGGTCCTGTACATGGCGGCTCCTTGTTGTGCGGGTCAACCCAGGCTGTGGATCAGTGCTCTGGGTGGCCTTGAGTTTGCACCCGTTCCCAGGCCGCACCATACGGCGGCCGTCTTACCGAGGTCTTACCGGCCTACCCCTTGCCGGCTCCACCGCCGCTAGCATCGGCCGCGACAACGGATGTGTCAAACCGCACCACGAAGCGGCAGCCCGGCGGTTCGCGCCGGTCGTCCATGTCCTCGATGGCGACGCTGGCATGGTGCAGTTGGGCGATCTCCTGCACGATCGGCAGGCCCAGGCCAGAGCCATCGACGCCGCTGCCCAGCACCCGGTAAAAGGGCTTGAACACCAGTTCACGCTCGGCTGGGGCAATGCCTGGCCCGGAGTCCTCCACCTGCAGCAACACCACCTTGCCAAATGGGTCAACCAGGATCCGGGCCGTCACGACACCGGGCTGCTGCGCAGACGACGGCGTGTAATGCATCGCGTTGTCCAGCAGGTTGCGGATCATTTCGGCCAGCAGGGTCGGATTGCCCTGCAGTACGACACCGTCGGCGCCGGGTGCGGCACCTTCATAACCCAGATCGATCGACTTGTCGATGGCGCGCGGCAGGCAATCCTGCACCACGGCCACCGTTATCGCGGCCAGATCACATGGTTCGCGCTGCATTGCAGTATTGCTGCCTTCGGCGCGGGCCAGCGCCAGCAACTGGTTGACTGTGTGGGTGGCGCGCACACTGGCGTTGCCGATCTGGCGCAGCGACAGCTTGAACTCCTCTGCGCTGACGCCTTCGCGCCGGGCCAGGTCGGCCTGCATGCGCAATCCCGCCAGCGGTGTCTTTAGCTGGTGCGCGGCATCCGCCAGGAAGCGCTTCTGGTGTGCGATCGACTTGGTCAGGCGCTGCAGCAGGTCATTGACCGACGAGACCAGGGGTGCGACTTCCTGTGGCACCGAACGGTCGTCCAGCGGGCTCAGATCGTCGGGCTTGCGGGCACGGATGCGCTCTTCGAGCTGGTTCAGCGGCCGGATCGCATGGGCCAGCCCCAGCCACACCAGCAGCACTGCCAGCGGCAGGATGATGAACTGCTGCAGCATCACGCCCCGTACGATCTCGGTCGCCAGCAGTGATCGCTTGTCCAGGGTCTCGGCCACTTGCACCAGTACCGGCTGGGCCGTCGGCAGCGCGACCTCCAGCCATTTGTAGGCGATCCGGATGTCCTCATCCTGATAGCTGTCGTCGCGCAGCTGCACCTGACCCAATACCCTTGGCTCGCCCGCTGGCGGCAGTGGCAACTGGACCTCGCCACTGATGAGCTCGCCATGCGCGCCAATGATCTGGTAGTAGACCGTGTCCGACGCGCTGGCACGCAGCAGCTTGCGTGCCGGCATCGGCAGGTCAAACGCCAGTTTCCCGTCTTGCACATGGACCAATGCAGCCAGCTCGCCGACGTTGTGTTCCAGCGCCTGGTCAAAGGGTTTGCCGGCCGTGCCCTGGGCAACAAACCAGGTCAGTGCCAGGCTGATGGGCCACAGCAGCAGCAGTGGCGTCAGCATCCAGTCCAGGATTTCGCCGAACAGCGAGCGCTGTTCGCGCGGGAACAGTTTCACGCGCTGGTCTGGCTGCTGGCCGAGTCGGCCGACTCCTGCGGAAGCAGCTTGAGGCAATAGCCCAGGCCGCGCACCGTTGCAATGCGGATCGGGCCTTTCTCGATCTTCTTGCGCAGGCGGTGCACATAGACCTCGATCGCGTTGTTGCTGACCTCGTCGCCCCACTCGCACAGGCGCTCCACCAACTGGTCCTTGCTGACCATGCGGCCGGCCCGTTGCAGCAGTACTTCGAGCAGACCGAGTTCGCGCGCCGACAAGTCGATCATCTGGCCATCGATGGAGGCCACGCGACCGGACTGGTCGTATGACAAAGGACCCATGCGGATATGGTCGCCGGCGCCACCCATGCGCCGGCGCAGCAGCGCACGTACCCGCGCCTCGAGCTCCTGCAGGCTGAAGGGCTTGGCCATATAGTCATCGGCGCCAAAGTCCAGACCCTTGACCCGTTCATCCACGCTGTCGGCCGCCGTGAGAATGAGGACCGGCAGGTTGGAGCCGCGCGCGCGCAGCTTGCGCAACACCTCGAGCCCGTGCAATTTGGGCAAACCCAGATCCAGGATCAGAAGGTCGAACTCCTTGTTGGTCATCAGTGCGGCGTCCGCCTCGCTGCCGCTGGCCACGTGGTCGACCGCTGCGCCCGCGCCACGCAGGGCGCGCAACAGGCCATCGGCCAGTACGGCATCATCCTCGGCGATCAAGATGCGCATGGA
>JBBKVW010000379.1:0-8796 GCA_037968655.1 Burkholderiaceae bacterium | reverse complement strand
ACTTCGGACTTGGTGCCGTAGCGCACGATCTTGCCCTGGTACATCACGGCGATCGAATCGGCAATCGCCTTGACGGTGGCCAGGTCGTGCGTGATGTAGATATAGGCGACGCCCTCGATCTTCTGCAGGTTGAGCAGCAGCTTGAGAATGCCGTCCGACACCAGCGGGTCGAGCGCGCTGGTGACCTCGTCGCAGATGATCACCTTGGGCTTGGCTGCCAGTGCGCGTGCGATGCACACGCGCTGCTTTTGGCCACCCGACAACTCGGCCGGGTAGCGGTCGATGTAGCCCGAGCCCATTTCGATTTCGTCCAGCAGCTCTTGCACCCGGCGTTTGTTTTCGGCGCCGCGCATGCCGAAGTAGAACTCGAGCGGCCGCCCGATGATCTTGCCCACGGTGTGGCGCGGGTTCATCGCCACGTCGGCCATCTGGTAGATCATCTGCAGCTCGCGCAGGTCGTCCTTGCTGCGTTGCGCCAGAGCGGGCGAGAGGATCTTGCCGTCCAGGCGGATCTCACCCTGCGTCGGCGCCAGCAGGCCGGTCATGACGCGCGCCAGCGTCGACTTGCCCGAGCCCGATTCGCCAACGACGGCCAGCGTCTGTCCCAGGCTCAGGCGGACCGAGACGCCGTCCAGCACGTTGACCGCGCGGCCGCGGTAGCGGGCGGTGATATTGCGTACGTCCAGCAGCGGCTGCGCGTCGGGCTGCTTGGCTTCGTGCACGATGGCGCGCACCGACACCAGGGCCTGGGTGTATTCCTTTTGCGGCCGGTGGATGATCTGCTCGGTGGCGCCCAGTTCGACCATCTTGCCGTCGCGCAGCACCATGATGTCGTCCGACACCTGCGCCACCACGGCCAGGTCGTGCGTGATGTACAGGCCGGCCACGCCGGTGTCGCGGATCGCGTCCTTGATCGATGCCAGCACATCGATCTGGGTCGTCACATCCAACGCGGTGGTCGGTTCGTCGAACACGATCAGGTCGGGTTCGGCGCATAGGGCCATTGCGGTCATGGCGCGCTGCAGCTGGCCGCCCGATACCTGGTGCGGGAAGCGCTGGCCAAAGCTCTCGGGGTCGGGCAGGCCCAGCTTGCGAAATAGCGCGACGGCACGCTTCTCGGCTTGCGCGCGATCGGCAATACCGTGGTGCAGGGTCGCCTCGATCACCTGGTTCATCAGGCGGTGCGACGGGTTGAATGCCGCGGCAGCCGATTGGGCCACATAGGCAACGCGGCGTCCGCGCACGGCGCGCAGGCCCTTCTTGCCGCCGAGCAGGATGTCTTGGCCACGCAGCAGCACCTGGCCGGCAGTGATGCGCACACCGCCGCGTCCGTATCCGAGCGCCGACAGGCCAATGGTCGACTTGCCGGCGCCGGATTCTCCGATCAGGCCCAGCACCCGGCCCTTGCGCAGTTGCAGCGAGACGTCGTCGACGATCACGATGTCGTGCGGCTTCTCACCCGGCGGGAACACGGTGGCCTCGATGCGCAGGTTGCGGATATCCAGCAAGATCGCGTCGTTGCTTGCCGTGTCAACCATTGCCGCGCCCGCCCTTGAGATCGGTGGTCCGGGTCAGGATCCAGTCGGCAACCAGGTTGACCGAGATCGTCAGCACCGCGATGGCCGCAGCGGGAATCAGTCCCGCCGGAATGCCGAACACGATACCTTCCTTGTTTTCCTTGACCATGCCGCCCCAATCGACATCGGGCGGTTGCACGCCCAGTCCGAGAAACGACAGCGCCGACAGGAACAGCACCGCGAAGATGAAGCGCAGCCCGAGCTCTGACACCAGGGGCGTCAGCGCGTTGGGCAGGATCTCGGAGAAGACGATCCAGGGCGTTCTCTCGCCGCGCAGCTTGGCGGCTTCGACAAAGTCCATCACGTTGATGTCGGCCGCCACGGCGCGCGAAAGCCGGAACACCCGGGTCGAGTCGAGGATGCCCAGCACCAGGATCAGCACCGGGATAGACGAGGGCAGCACCGATAACACGACCAGCGCGAAGATCAGCGTCGGTATCGACATCAGCAGGTCGACGCCGCGCGACATCCACTGGTCGGGCCAGCCGCCAATCACGGCGGCGGTAAAGCCCAGGATCGATCCCATCGTGAACGACAGCGCGGTTGCCAGGCCGGCGATCACCAGTGTGACCCGAGTGCCGTAGATCAGGCGCGAGAGCAGGTCGCGGCCCAGGTTGTCGGTGCCCAGCAGGAATTTGTCGGACATCGGCGCCCAGACATCGCCGACCACCTCGCCGTTGCCGTAGGGTGCGATCCAGGGCGCCAGGATGGCGACCATCACGAAGCTGATCGTCAGCGTGAGCCCGATCATGGCCGAAATCGGCATGCGGCGCCAGTCAAGCATGGGATATGGCCCCCACGCTTGTCACTTCGTGTACGACGCTGTACGCACCTCGCCCAGAGGGCACGGCTCTTCGCGCTGTCCAGCTCTGCGCAGGCAGAGCTGGAGCCGCAGCGCTCAGCCCCGAGGGGGCTAATTTCCCTTGGGGCGGCCCGGCGGGAAATTGGATCTCCACATTTTTCACTTTGGATGTCTCAGGCGGGGGTTGGCCATCACGCCGGCGATGTCGGCGACCATATTCAGGCCGATGTAGACGGTGGCGAAGATCAGACCGCAGGCCTGCACCACCGGCACGTCGCGCTTGGCCACATGGTCGACCAGATACTGGCCCATGCCGGGATAGACAAAGATCACTTCGACGACCACCACGCCCACGACCAGGAAGGCCAGGTTGAGCATCACCACGTTGATGATCGGCGCCAGCGCATTGGGCAGCGCATGGCGGTAGATCACCTGCAGTGCGCCCAGGCCCTTGAGCTCCGCGGTCTCGATATAGGCCGACTGCATCACGTTGAGAATGGCGGCACGGGTCATGCGCATCATGTGCGCCAGCACGGCAGTGGTCAGCACTGCCACAGGCAACACGACGACCGACAGGCGCTCGCCCAGCGGCATGCCATCGTAGACGGTAGCCACGCTGGAGAACCATTGCAGCTTGACGGCGAAAAAATACATCAGCACGTAGCCGACGAAGAACTCGGGCAGGGAAGTCGATGCCAGTCCCAGCCCCGAGATCAGGCGGTCGAGAAACCCGTTGCGGTGCCGTACCGCGAACAGGCCCAACGCGATCGCCAGCGGAACCGAGACCACCGCCGCGCACGTTGCCAGGAACAGGGTGTTGGAAAGCCGCTTGCCCAGTGCCTCGGCGATCGGCAAGCCGTTGGACAGCGCATTGCCGAACTCGCCGACCAGTGCGCCGCTGAGCCAGCGCCAGTAGCGCAGCGGCGCCGGGTCGTTCAGGCCCATGTCGCGACGCAGGTTGGCCAGCGCCTCGGGCGTGGCCGACTGGCCCAGAATGGCCGCGGCCACGTCGCCCGGCAGCAATTGCGTACCGGCGAAGATCAACACCGATACGCCGAACAGCAGCACGACGCCCAGCGCCAGTCGCTGGGCGACCTGACGCATCAGAGGGGACACGGTCAAGCGCGTGCTGCTTTCAGGCTTCGAGCCAGCATTCGGAGGCCGCCATGCCGCCCATCAGCTCGGCGCTCGGGTTCGGCACCCAGCCGCCGACCTTCGGGCCAATGGCATCGATGGTGTCGTTGAACATCGGCACCATGACACCGCCCTCGTTGTGCACGATCATCGCCATGTCGCGGTACATATCCTTGCGCCGGGCCTGGTTCAGCTCGCCGCGCGCTGCCACCACCATCTTGTCAAACGCCGGGTTGAGGAAACGGGTGTCGTTCCAGTCGGCGCCGCTGATGTAGGCAGTCGAGTACATCTGGTCCTGCACCGAGCGGCCACCCCAGTACGAGGTGGAGAATGGCTGCTTGTTCCAGACCGTGGACCAGTAGCCGTCGCCGGGTTCACGCTTGATCTCGATCTTCATGCCGGCCTTGGCGCAGCTGGCCTGGTAGAGCTCGCTGGCCTCGACGGCGCCGGGGAAGGCGACGTCCGAGGTGCGCAGCAGGATCGGGCCGCTGTGGCCGGATTTCTTGTAGTGGAAAGCAGCCTTGTCGGGGTCGTACTCGCGTTGCGGCAGCGCGGTGAACAGCGGATACGAGGCATTGATCGGGAAGTCGTTCCCAACCGAGCCGTAGCCGCGCAGGATCTTGTCGACCATCTCCTTGCGGTTCATCCCGTACTTGAGCGCCAGGCGCAGGTCGTTGTTGTCGAACGGCGCAGTGTTGCAGTGCATGATGAACACGTAATGCCCGCGACCGCGCGCGGTCTGGATCTTGACGCCGGGCGCGCGCTTGATCAATTCGACCACCTTGGGATCGACCCGGTTGACGATGTTCACCCGCCCGCTTTGCAGCGCCGCCATGCGTGCCGTGCTGTCGTTGAGCACGACGAACTCGACCTGGTCGGCGTAGCCGCGCGTCTTGGACGCCCAGTAGTCCTTGAATCGTTCACCGATATGGCGAACACCGGGTTCGTTGGTCACCATCTTGTAGGGACCGGTGCCGATCGCCGCCGTCGCCGCGTCCTTGCCGCCATTGGGCTGGATCAGCAGGTGGTAGTCGGTCAGCAAGTACGGAAAGTCGGCGTTGGCATCCTTCATCGTGAAGATCACGGAGTCGCCGTCGCGCGTGACCGAGTCGACGCCACGCATGATGCCCAGCGCACCGGATTTGGTGTCCTTGCCGGAATGGCGCTGCATTGTCGCCACCACGTCGTCGGGCGTCATCTCCTTGCCGTTGTGGAACTGCACGCCCTTGCGGATCTTGAACACCCAGGCCTTGGCGTCGGGCGAGGAGCGCCATTCGGTGGCCAATCGGGGCTCCAGGTCACCCTTGGGTGTCAGGCGCAGCAGCTCTTCGCCCCAGGCCCGGCCCACGCTGAACGTGACCTGGTTGGCCGCCAGCGCAGGGTCCATGCTGTCGGTGGCGGCGCCGCCCTGCATGCCGATGCGCAAGGTGCCGCCGCGACGCGGACCTGCCGCATGCGCGGCGCTGGCCAGCAATGCATTGGCCGCGGTGGCACTGACGCCCAGTGCCGCCGCGCGGCCCAGGAAGTCGCGCCGCGAGCTGCGTCCCTGTGCGACCTGGTGGCTGAGGTATTCAAGTTCTTGCGACATGTTTGTGTCTCCGGTTGGTTGAACAGTCGATGCAGGCGCAGGCCTGTCGATTGGCTTTTCAGTATAGGGATCGACCCTCGCGCTGCACCCCGGGGAAAGTACCTAGGATCTGGCTGCCCGGTCGCGGGGTGCCAAGTCACAGTCGTACTTGACATGTCGGTCGATCCGAACGCTTGTTGCAGTAGGTTGTCTTGGCTTGTTGTGCCATGACCCGCTTTCGGTTGACCTTGCGGCAGTTGTACGGTCAAGCCAGAAGCACGCCAATGCGCGCAAGTTGATTTAGCATTCGAAGGCAAGCGAGTGGCGTGTTGCCACTGCACTTGGCTCCACCACAGGCAACCCGCCAGCAGGCACCGTATCGCACCATGCCCCGGATACCCGTCATCGATATAGCTCCCTTGTTCAATGGCGACGACGCGCAGCGCGCGCGGGTCGATGCCGCCATTACCGAGGCCGCGCATGGCATCGGCTTCATGACTGTCGTCGGGCATCCGGCCGGCTTGCCGGTGGGACCAGGCGAACGAGCGCTGATGCTGGAATTGTTCAAGCTGTCCCCGGCGCAGCAACGCCCCTTGTACAAGCGCAATTTCGCGCCCGAGAACAAGTTGCTGTACCGCGGCTGGTTCCCGCTCGAGTCGAGCGCCGCGCGCAATCGGCAAGGCTACGAGTTCGGGCCTGACATCGTGCGCAGCCTGCCCGAAGACGGACAGGACGACCTGTTGTACGAACCCACGCCACTGCCCGACCCGGCCGCCGTGCCGCAGGGCTGGCTCGACACGGCACGCGCCTATTACCAGGGAATGGAGGAGATCGGCCAGCGCATCCTGGCCAGCGTCTCGCGCGGCCTGGGCATCGACGAACGGATTTTTCGCGACGCATTCGACGATGGCATCTCCACCTTGCGCCTGCTGCACTATCCGCGCCAGGGCGCCATTGACGCGGTGCAGGACGATCCACCCGGGCGCCTGATCGAGGTCGACGGCCGCACGATCGAAGTGGTGTCGCGCGCGCATGTCGATTCCGGGCTTTTGACCGTGCTGGCCCAGTGCGGTGTTCCTGGTCTGCAGGCGCGCCATGCCGATGGACGCTGGATCGATGTACCACCGCGCGACGACGGCTTTGCCGTCAACTTCGGCGGCCTGCTCGAGCGCTGGACCGGCGGGCGCGTCAAGGCCACGGCGCACCGTGTCATCGGCATCGGCGAGCAGCGCTTCTCGGTGCCGTTCTTCTTTGAGCCGCGGCCCAGCACGCTGATTGCGCCATTGCCTATCGATGGCGTGCGGCCTTTCGCGCCCTTTTTGTATGGTGATCATTTGTGGGCGACGACGACGAAGTTTCCTGAGAACTTCGGCTTGGGTCATCTGCGCCGCGCGCGCGCGCCCTACGTCGATCCGATGTCGGTGTGATCGGCTGCATGCCAGCGCCCGACACCTTTGACCCGATTCGAAAGCTGGAAACTTCGTCGATCGGGTTTGTCCGCTTTGTCCGCCTGACCATCGCATCCGGCAAGACCGGCTGGGAAGTTGCCGTCATTGGGGACTGGCTTCACACGGCGTAGTACGCCAGTGCGTGAGACGGGGGATTGAAGCACGCGCTGGCTGTCCCGCGAGCGTGTCGCTCGCAAACCAGCGCTTCCACCCCGTCTAGCACGGACGGCAGAGCGTGGCCCTGATGTGGCCCAAGCTGGAGCAGTACATCGAATCGCACGCAGCGTGACGCTGCAACGCGCGTCAGTTTCCCGGTCCTGGCGACAACTTTGGCTTCAACAATACCGTTGGCTGGTTCGGTGGGTTGCCGCGGTAGTCGCCCATGCGGATATCGCGGCCGTCCGCTCTTGCACCTCGTCTGTTTCGGGGAGTCCAGACGCGTGGGCCCGGTGCTATAAAGGTTGACAGGGCCGTGTCGCAATCTATGGCAGATCCAAACCCGACAGGCCCCGCACGCGATGCTGGCGCAACGTTGGCAACAAGCAACTGACTGACGACTTCGCCATTGCGTTGGCTGCAATCTACGCCGCATTGACGGCGTTTAACCAAGAAGGTGGTAGACCCGATGCCCGGCAAAAAACCGAAGAAGCCCGCGGCGACCGTCGCAAAAAGGAAGTCGCCGCGACAGAAAGCCCGGGCTGCGACGCCGGTCAAGGGCCCCTTGACACTCGAGCAGGCGCGCGCCATCGTCGACAGGTCGGCCGAAGCCAAACCACGGACCAGCCGGGCGCCGGAGCCGCTCCGTGCGCGCAGTGGCGCACGCGGAGTTGTGGCCTCGGTCGAGGCCACGCCTGCGACGCTGGCGATCGAACGTCGCCGGCTGGCGATCGAGCAACGCGACGAACACAAACGCCGTGCCCGCGAATACAAGGCCGTACTGAAATTGCTGCAGACCCATGGGGTCAAAGGTTTGCCGGAGCCAGCGCCGGCCCAAGGCCTTGGCGGCAGCCGGCGCGCACCGGGCGGGCCCAGAACAGCGCCCGCGGCTGCCGTCGCAACCGGCCCGTTGCGGGTCTTCGCCGAAGGCGATTCCTGGTTCGACTATCCGGCGCCATTTTTCGGTGGAGGCGTCGTCGATCGCCTGCAAAAGCGCCTGGGGGTGCCGATTTTGAACATGGCCAAGGCGGGCGACGAAACCCGGTTCATGCTCGGCGTCGAACAACGCCAGTTGATCGCGCGCCGTCTGCGTGAGGGTTGCCCCGACGGTTCGCCCTGGGAACTGATGTTGTTCTCCGGCGGTGGCAACGACATTGCCGCGCAACCGCTTGCTCTGTGGCTGCGCGACTACAAAGTGGTTGCGCCGGCCAAGGATCTGCTGAATCAGACACGCTTTGCCCATGTGCTGGCACTGGTGCGCGCCGCATATGAAGACCTCATTGCACTGCGTGATCTGCATAGTCCGCAGACGCGGCTGCTGTTTCACGGCTACGACTTCGCGATCCCGGACGGAAGAAGTATTTGCGGCTATGGTCCCTGGCTGAAGCCGGCTTTCGACGTGCATGGTTTTCCTGCCGACATGGTGGTGTCAACGGCGGTGGTGCGCGAGATGTTGACGCAATTTGCTGCCATGCTCACTGCGCTGGCAATGCTCCCGCGGGTCCATTTGGTTGATACCCAGGGCACGTTGGCGCCGACACCGGCGTCCTGGCACAACGAACTGCACCCGTCCAAGAGCGGGTTCAACCTGATGGCCGACAAGTTTCAGGCGGCAATCAAACTGCTGTTCCCAGGGCGCGTTCTGATTTGAGTGGAGGCATTGGCATGGCAGGCAGCCGACTCGACTGATCACGCCCATGGCGGGGCGATAGTCGCTACCACCGCACCCGGGCCCCGGTTGCAACGGCGGGCCAGGTGTCCAGTACCGCACCACCCTGTTCCAAGGCGCTCCGCAGTGGCACGCCAATGCCACTATGCGGCATCACGTCCTGGAAAATGACCCGTTCGCCATCTGCGTCAGTGCCGCGCAGATGGCGGCAAAACTGGCGCAGGCCCGGTCTGACATGTGGCGCGCGCGCAAGTACCCGTGCACCAACTGCTCCTCGTTTCGGTACTGCGCCGCGACGCCAGCGGCCTGCAGCCGGCGCACGTACTCCGGTCCGTCATCGCGCAGCGGATCGATATCCGCGGTGACGACGAACGCCGGCGGCATGGCAGTGAAGTCGCTCTCCAGCAAAGGCATCAATTCCGGATCGCGGACTTGTTCACGTG
>JBBKVW010000378.1:0-13140 GCA_037968655.1 Burkholderiaceae bacterium | reverse complement strand
CTCAAGGGGCTCAGCCTTGTCATTTCCGGCACAAGGCCGATCTATTTCAACGATACTCCGGGGTTCGACCTGATCTCGCGCGGGTCGCTGATCGGTTCGGTTTTCCCTTCATTGCCGATCCCGAATGGCGTGCTGATCCTGTTCCTGGTGGCGGGGGCCGCATCCTATATCCTCAGCCGCACCGTGCTGGGGCGCTATTGCTTTGCCCTTGGCAGCAACGAAGAATCCGTCCGCCTGTCTGGCGTCAACACCGATTGGTGGAAGATCGCGATTTACAGTCTGTCAGGCGCCATCGTCGGGATTGGCGGGCTGCTGATCGCTTCGCGCTTGAATTCGGCACAACCGGCACTTGGGCTTGGCTATGAGCTTGAGGCCATCGCGGCGGTGGTCATCGGCGGCACGTCCCTGTCCGGCGGTCGTGGCACGATCCTTGGCACCCTTATCGGCGCGCTGATCATGGCGGTGCTGACCAACGGGTTGCGCATCCTTTCCGTTGCACAGGAATGGCAGACGGTCGTGACCGGCGCGATCATCATTCTGGCGGTCTATGCCGATCAGGTCCGGCGCAACAAAACCGCTTAACCAACTGCAAGAAGGGCGATCAACGCCTCGTTTCAACCCGACTTATTCAAATACTCAATGGAGGAAACAAGATGCTGAATAGACGTACACTACTGGGAACCCTGAGTGCTGCGGCACTGATGTTCGGCGCGGGCATGGCCCAGGCGCAGGAAGCAGGTATCCCCGTGGTTGCCTTTGACAGCGGCGTGGACAGTGACATTCCCGTCGCTACCGCCACTACCGACAACGTCGCAGCCGCAGCCTTGACGGTCTCGTATCCGATCCCGACGGGGTTCTGCGTGATCGCACCGGCCATCAGCCCCGAGCGGATCGCTTCCTTCTGCGCGGCACCGCTGTCATAGCCGATGATGGTGATACCTTGGGCGCCATTTTCGCGCACACCGTTCACCACACCGATTGCCGAACCTTCATTGGTGCCGAACATCCCCTTGAGATCAGGATTGGCCGTCAGAATGGATTTGGCGATTTCGGTTGATTGCAACTGGTCTCCCCCGCCGTACTGGACTGTCACGATCTCGATGTCGGGATAGGCTTCGGCCATGCGGTTGACGAAACCGTCGCGGCGGTCGATGCCGGTGCGGCTTGTCTGGTCGTGCACAACCAGCGCAACTTCGCCCTCCTTGCCGATCAGTTCCGCCATCTTGTCGGCAGCCAGCGCTGCGGCGGCCAGATTGTCCGTGGTAGCGGTGGTGACGGGGATGGGGCTGTCAACGCCGGAGTCAAATGCCACCACCGGAATCTTGGCCGCCTGCGCTCGCTTGAGCAGCGGAATTGCAGCCTTGCTGTCCAGCGCTGCGAACCCGATCGCCTGCGGCTTTTTGGCCAGGGCGGCCGACAGCATGTCGATCTGCTTGTCCACCATAGTCTCGGACTCCGGGCCTTCGAAGGTCACCTTGACCTTCAGGTCCTGGGCAGCCTGCTCGGCTCCCTGCTTCACCGCTTGCCAGAACTGGTGCTGAAATCCTTTGGAAATCAGCGGGATGTAGATCTCGTCGGCAGCAAACACTGTCCCGCAGACGCCGGCAGCCAGGCCAATACCGATGGCCAGGTTCAAGATTCGTCTTTTCACATGCATGGTCAACTCCCAGGTAAAAAAAATTGGCGCTCAAATTGGCGCAAGGATGACAAAGCGATCGATTGGCGGTGGCGGCTCTCCTTTCAGGTAAAACTATTTGCGCTTGCGCAGAATGTCTGCGTACACGGCCAGGATGATGATGATGCCGGTGACGACTGTCTGCCACTCCTGGGCCACGGAAAGAATGCGCAGGCCGTTGGTCAGGACGCTCATGATGAAGGCGCCGATGATGGTGCCCAGGATCGTGCCCACGCCACCGGCCAGCGAGGTGCCGCCGATCACGACCGCAGCAATCGCCTCCAGCTCATAGCCCTGCCCCAGCGCCGGTTGCGCCGAATTGAGCCGCGATGCAATCAGCAGTCCGGCTATTCCGCAAATGCCCCCGGCCAATGTGTAGACGCCGATCTTCCAGCGATCCACGTTGACCCCGGACAAGCGTACCGCCTCTTCGTTGCTACCCATCGCAAAGGTATAGCTTCCGAGCACTGTCTTGTTCAGTATCAGGCTCGACACAATCGCCACTACGAAAAGAATCAGCACCGCGTTTGGAATCGGCAGGTCGGGCAGAAAGTAGCCGATGAGAGATTCCTGCGAGATGCTCGGGAATTCGGGGGTATCGTTGAAATAGATCGGCTTGGTTCCCGATATGACCAGGGAGAGCCCCTTGAGCAGCAGCATCATGCCCAGCGTGGCGATAAAGGGCGGAATCTTCAGCTTGGCGATCAGAACGCCCGAAATGCATCCGGACAAAGCGCCGAAAAATATTGCCGCCGCAACACCAAGGTAAAACGGCATACCCCAATAGGTCAGGACCACCCCGGCCATGACTGCACAGAAGGTCATCAGCGTGCCAACCGACAGGTCAATGCCGCCAGTGATGATGACAAACGTGCAGGCGATGGCCAGCACACCGTTGACCGCGGTGGATTGCAAAATCCCCACCATGTTGCCGGCTTGCATGAAATTGGGCGACGCCAGGCTGAAGAAAATCAGCAGCCCGATCAGGCTGGCAAATGCCAGCAGCTTCTGGCGTGTCTTGACGCCGAATATGGCAACCCGCAGGCGCTGCGAAAGCGAAGTGTCTGGCATGGGCCTGGTTCCGGTCTAGGTTATCGCGCTGGGCTCGCGCTGGGTGGCCAACTGCATGATCGCCTCCTGGGTCGCCCCTGCAGCGGGCAATTCGCCTGTCACGCGACCTTCGCACATCACCAGGATGCGGTGGCTCAATCGCAGAATCTCGGGCAGTTCGCTGGAGATCATGACAATGGCCCGCCCCTGTTCGGCCAGCGCGTTGAGCAACTTGTAGATCTCGCTCTTGGCGCCCACATCGATGCCACGCGTCGGCTCATCAAAAAACAGCACTTCGCAGTCGCGCACCAGCCATTTGGCAATCACGATCTTTTGCTGATTGCCACCCGAGAGAAGCGACACCTGCTGATCGAGCGACGGCGTCTTGATGCCCAGCTGCTCGACCATTTCTGCTGCCGTCTTGCGCATGGACGGGTGGTCGAGAAAAAAGCGAAACGACAGAAAGCGTCTCATGGTGGCCAGCACGATGTTGGTTTCGACATCCATGCCGGTAACCAGACCGAAATGCTTGCGGTCCTCGGACAGATAGCCGATGCCGTGTTTGACGGCGTCCGCTGGTGTGTGCACGCGCACCTTCGTGCCGTGAACCCATACGTCGCCGGAGTCGAGTGGGTCCGCGCCAAAAACCGCACGCGCCACCTCGGTGCGCCCTGCCCCCATCAGTCCGGCAAAGCCCAGGATCTCGCCCTTGCGCACGATAAAGCTCACGTCCCGGATAGTCCTGCCCCGGTTCAATCCCTTCACCTCCAGCACGACGTCATGCTGCGCATCAGGCAAGTCGACCCGTTTCACGTCGCGCACCGTGCGCCCCACCATCATGCCGATGATGGTTTCCATGCTGGTGCCGGCTGTCGGCACCGTGTCGATATATTGGCCGTCACGCAGGACCGTGACGCGATCGGAAATGCGCTTGAGCTCGTCCATCTTGTGCGAGATGTACACGATACCGACGCCCTGGCTCTTGAGTTGGTGAATGATGCGAAACAGATCGTCGATCTCGGCATTGTTCAAGGCGGCCGTCGGCTCATCCATGATCAGCACCCGCGAATCGAAAGACAGCGCCTTGGCGATCTCCACCATCTGTTGGCGGGCCACGGTCAACTCGCCCACCGGCGTGCTCGGGTCCAGCTCCAGATGCAGGCGATCACATATGGCGCGGGTGTCCTCGTCCATCTGGCGTCGATCGACAAACAGGCCCAATCGCCCGACCGGTTCGCGCCCGACGAAGATGTTCTGCGCAACGCTCAGGTGGTTCATCAGGTTGAGTTCCTGATGGATGATGCCGATGCCAAGTGCCTGCGCCGCTCTGGGACTGGCTATGTCAACCAGGCGCCCGTCAAGGAGGATCTCGCCAGAGTCCTTCTGGTACACGCCAGCAAGGATCTTCATCAAGGTGGACTTGCCGGCGCCGTTCTCGCCCATCAGGGCATGCACCTCCCCGGCCAGCAACTCGAACTGGCAATCGTCCAGCGCGCGGACTCCCGGGAACGACTTGCTGAGGTGCCGGATCGCGACAAGCGGCATCGCAGGTGACCGCGACGAGGGATCACTTGCGCGGGTTTTGCTCATATGTGGTGAAGGATGCTATGCCTGTATCCGGGTCCGGTGGTTGGGGCTTTCCCTAGTTTCAGGTTCGGCCATTGGTGTCCTGGCCGGCACACAGGTGCGGATCTGACCGCCACAACCGCGCTTGTGACCTTCGGACATTGCGCGCATCTGGCTACAGAACCACGATATAGCCCGTGTTTGGAACACCTATTCGGAAGGTCCGGTCGCGTCCATGACAGCCAACGCCGCTTGCTTCGATCAGCCGCACTGGCGGGTAATTGCCGCTGGATTCGACACCGAGCGCTGGTTCAACGACGGCCAGGTTGCGGGTACCGGCGGCATCCTGAACCCGCAGCCCACACGGCTGCCCAGCGGCCAGTACTACTACCGCTTTGCCAGCAGCACAGCGTCGCGCGCCTCCCAGTTGGGTGGTGGCTGGTGGCTGGACTTTGAGAACTTTTCGCTTGTGCGGCGATTTGCACAGAGCAATGGCTACGTGATACGCGATGCCGCACGCTTGATGCTCGCCCTGCCTTACGCCTGGACCCGGGTTGACCTGCTCGTTCGCGCATTGCTGCGCGAGCCCTTGAGGGCCTACACCGGGCTGGGCAAACCCGCTCAGGAGTTGCTTCCTGCCAAAGGTCCCGCAGCCGCGGCGCGCGCACACCCGCAGCCAGGCGCGAGTGCAGCAGTTTCTACGCGTTGGATACCCACGCAACATGTGGCCGTGCGACAGCTCTACATTCCCGGCCTGTTCGAACTGCAGGACGACAAGCCGCTGCACGAGCGCGTTTTCAACCAGCCCGTTGAGATGACCCGCCTTTGAAACCGGCCATTCGCGTGGCAAGTACTCAACCGGCATCTGCAACCTGACCATGGCCTCACCCAAATCCGACAAGGACACTGGCGGCGACGCGGACGATGACAGTACGCGCGTGGCGGGCCCTGCAATTCCCAAACCCGCTGGCGCCAAGGACCCCGCGAGCGCCGACGAGACCGTTGTTTGGGCTGGCCTGGTATCGGCTCCTCTGCCATTGGCTCCGCAAACCAAGATGCCAGAGACAGACATTGAACTGCCGTCCGAGCCACGCACCGGAGATACGCCGATGTCACAAAGTGCCGGCGGTGGACTGGCAGGCACGGGCTCTGACTCACTCCCCAACGCGACACCGTCGTCCGACTCCATCACCGGCTTGCCCTCGAAACGGGTTGCGGCAGAGGATGCCAACGCCGCCGGTTTGGAAACCACCGTACGGCAGGTTGGCCGCTATCTGATCGAATCGCGCATGGGCCGCGGCGGCATGGCCACTGTGTACCGTGCGCACGACCCCCAGATTGGGCGCCCGCTGGCCATCAAGTTCCTGCATGCGTCGATGGCCGAAGACGAAGAGTGCCACGCGCGCTTCCTGCGCGAGGCGCGTGCGGCTGGCAATCTGCAGCATCCCAATATCGTGGCGGTGTTCGACGTCGGTGAGATCGAAAGCCGGCCCTACATGGCCATGGAACTGGTGGACGGTCAGCCGCTGTCTGATCTCTTGGAGAAGAACAAACAGCTGCCCTTGCAGGATGCCATCCTGATAGCGCTGCAACTGGCCCGGGCACTGGACTATGCGCATACGCGCGGCGTGATTCACCGCGATATCAAGCCCGGCAACATCATGCTGCTGGCCGACGGCAAGACGGTCAAGGTGACCGACTTTGGCATTGCGCACATGGACGAAGGCGAGAACCAGCGCACGCGCCTGGGTGCCGTGCTGGGTACACCGCAGTACATGTCGCCCGAGCAGACGCGCGGCGAAAAGCTCGATGGCCGTTCCGATCTGTTCTCGGCCGGCATTGTGCTGTACCAGATGCTGACCGGCGAGCGGCCGTTTCGGGGCGACAGCCTGGTGGCTGTGGCGACCAAGATCGCCACCGAAAAGCCGGCGCCACTGGCCCAGTTCCGGTCCGACGTACCGCCTGCGCTGCGCCGTGTGGTCGACCACTGCCTGGCCAAGCTGCCAGCCCAGCGTTTTGCCTCGGGCAAGGAAATGGCGGATGCGCTGGTCAAGTTGCTGGCCGACATGAAAGAGTCGTCACGCGAAGAGAATCAGCCGCGCATTTTGCCGTTGCGGGTCAAGTGGGCCCTGGCCATGGCCTCCATCATTGCCCTGGTGATGGCCGTGACGGCTACCCTGGTCACGCAACGCCAATATGCCGCGCTGATGGGTCAGGCGACCGAATACGGGGCGTCGCTGGCGCGCTTCATAGCGCGTCAGAATGCCGCCAGTGCCTTGAGCGAGGACTGGGAAGTGGTCGACGTAGCCGTACAGGAGATGATGAAGACCGGCAATTTCGAACGCATCGTCTTCATCGACAGACTGGGACAGGTACGCGCCAGCAGCATGCATTCGCTGCTGGGCAAACCCTACAAGCCCGAAGGCCTTGAAAGCCTGGGGCAACGGACCGATGGCACGGCGGTGTCGCGCTTTCAATCGGGCGACGCATCGGTGCTGGGATTCGAAGCGCCCGTTACCTTTCAGAATGCGCCAGTCGGACGGGTGGCGCTCGGCATACCGGAAAAGCCGCTGTCCCAGGTAGCGCAGTTGTCCATCACCTTGATGATCATTCTGGCGCTGGTAACAGTGGCGGCTGTAGCGGTCGCGATGTACTTCCTGGCCGACTGGTTTGCCAAGCCCATCCGGCTTGTCAGCGACTCGCTGCGCGAGATTGGCAAGGGTAATTTCACGCACCGCATCGGTGAAAGACGCAAGGACGAGTTTGGCCAGCTGTATGTTGACTTCGACGCCATGGCGCAGGCGCTGCAAATACGGGAGGGCACGGAACTGCCCAAGGCCGAAACAAACAGCGTCGACCCAACCAGTCCGCCAGCGGTGCCTGTGCCAAGTGACGAACCAGGCGACGAAGAGCATCCAACCCTGGTTATTGACAGGCAGGTCACGCCTTCAAAGCGCTGAACAGACCGTAGCGGAGCACAGCATGGCAAGCACATCCGTCACCCAAGCCAAAGGCCGCATGCCTGCAGACTACCGCCTTTGCATGATCAAGGTCCTGGCAAGCATTGTTTGCGCGGGCCTTGCTGCCGCTTGCAGCACCGTCGAGGTGGCGCCTGTTGCATCGAACCCGGTTGTCGTTGCGCCATCAGCCGCTCTGCCTGGCACCAGTGGCGCGCCAAAGCTGACGGCGGCGACGCGTGTACTACCACAAGGCAACGTCGTCGGCCGAAACGAGCGGCTGCTGGTATACCTGCCGCGCCAAGGCGAAAGCTACGCCAGCATTGCAGCCACATTCCTGGGTTCGCCGACGCATGCCTGGCAGATTGAACAGGCCAACGCCGACCAGCCGCAACCCACTGCGGGTGAAGCGCTGGTTGTGCCGCTGGTGGCGCGCAACCCCTTGGGCGTCTCGGCCGAGGGGGCGCAGCGTGTGCCCATCCTGGTCTACCACCGGATCGGCGGCGGCGCGTCCAAGATGGACGTATCGCCAGGCAGCTTCGAGTCGCAATTGCGCTGGCTGCTGGACCATGGCTACCACGTGGTGCGGCTAAGCGACCTGGCAGCGTTTCTTGCTGGCCGCCAGCCCCTGCCGCCACGCTCGGTGGTCATCACCTTCGATGATGGCTATGAGTCGTTCAACCAATACGCGTTTCCGCTGTTGCGCAAATTCAGCATGCCCGCGACGCTGTTCGTTTACAGCGACTTTCTGGGTGCTCCAGGGGCGTTGAAATGGCCACAGCTTGAAATCCTGCTGGCCTCAGGGCTGGTGGATGTTCAGGCGCACTCGAAATCGCACCGTCGGCTGACGGAGCGGACAGCGGGTGAAACCGATTCTGCGTTCCGGGCACAGCTGGACACGGAGTTAAGGCAACCACGGGCGCTGCTGGAACGCAGGTTGGCAGCCAACGGCTTGCGCGTGCGGCACTTTGCGTATCCATATGGCGATGCCGATGAAGTGGTGCTCGATGCCATGCGCCGGCATGGCTACGAACTCGGCCTGACCGTGGTACCCGGAAGCAACCCGTTCTACGCCTCGCCCTTGCTACTGCGGCGCATCATGATCTATGGCGAGCACAACCTGGAAGACTTCAAGTCCCGATTGAACGGCGGTCGCAGCGATGGTTGACTCACTCGGCGATCCCACCCTTGCAAACCTGCGCACAAGGCTCCGCAGGCCTCGCCCTGCAGGCATGCGTTCGCAGTCAACGACGCCAAGGCCGCGTTTCGGCATCGACTTCGCCTGCTCGGTGATGATCATTTCGGGTCTGGTGGCGTGTGCCAGCCAGACAGCAGCGCCACCGTCTACGTCAAGGTCGACATTGCCACCGACGGTAATAGCGGCACCGGTCCCATCGCCGCAGACAGGGGCTGGCGCTTCGGGGCTGAACGCATTCGAGCAACGTCAACGGGCGGCGGCCCGCGATGCGATGGGGCAGGCGCGGTGGGCCGATGCCATCTGGCACTGGGACATCCTGGTTGCGCTGAATGCGCAAGACGCCGAGGCATTGACACAGCGTGCAAAGGCGACAACTGCAGCCGCCACTGCGGTGGCAAAACTCTGGCCTGCTGCGCAGCAGGCACGGCAACAAGCCAACTGGGACAACGCCACCAGGCTCTACCTGGACATTCTGCTGCTGGACCCCAGCCACACCGAGGCGGCTGATGCGCTGCGCAGCATGGAAATTCAACGCACCCGACGAGGCGTTGTCACGGGATCGTTCGGGCTTTACTCGTTGCAACCTGGGCGTGGCCAATCCCAAGGCACAACCGAATCCGCAAGAGCGGGCGCACCAAGAACGGCAAGCGCCGCCAAAGTGCCATTGTCCGGGCCCGACACCATGGTTCTGGAGCACGCCAGCCTGTTGGCGGCACAAGGCGAAGTCGAGGCGGCGATCTCGGTGCTCAGGCCCATTGCCAGCGACCCGAGCAGAACGGACGTCGCCGCCTTCGAATACAAGCGGCGGCTGGCTGACCTCTATTTTCTTCGCGCCTCGCAACTGGAGGCCAGCGATCCGGCAGGCGCCATTGCTGCACTGGAGAGCGGACTGGCATATGCACCATCCAACCTGAACGCGCGCAACCGCCTCAAGGCGCTGCGGACGTCAGCTGAAACACCATCGCGCAAGCGCCGCTAGAGCCGCGGCGCTGTCCGACTAGCCTCAACAGGTGATCGATGGCAATCGGGCCTTCAGATCCACGGCCTTGCCGCGCTCAAGCTGCGCTGTCCTGTGATTGGGGTCCAGTTTCAGCACCCGATCCCATGCATCAATGGCGGCACAAACGTCTTGACGTGCAATCGCAGCGCGCGCGGCCCGCTCTGCACGGGTGATAGCCTCTTTGCGCGCAGCGTCAGCTTTCTGTTCGGCCTCCGCCTTCCTTTCGGCCTCCTGCTTCTTGTCGGCCTCTGTCTTCCTTTCGGCCTCCGCCTTTCTGTCGGCCTCCGCCTTCTTGTCGGCTTCCGCCTTCTTGTCTGCCTCTGCCTTCCTGTCTGCGGCTGCCTTCGCGTCGGCGGCGCGCCGATCGGCGTCTGCCCTTCCGACATCAGGCGAATTCGACACTGGCTGTTCCGCGAGCACGCGCCGCGTACCAGGAATCTTGATGATCTGCCCCGCCTTCAACTCGCGGGGCACCTTGATGCCGTTGTAGCGCGCCAGACCGTAAAACTGGTTGAGATCGCCCATTTGACGCGACGCGATGGTGCCCAGGGTTTCGCCAGGCTCCACCCGGTAGGACTGCGAGACCTTGCCATACAGCACCAACGGATCGTCCTTGATCTGGCGCATCAGCGTTTGCGCCATCTTGTTCGCCGGGTCGGTCTCGAGCACTGCCGTGACGTGACCAAGCGCGACGTCTTCATTGCCCAGATCGAGTTGAACGCGGGCTTGCTCCAACTCCTGGCGCACATCAATCGGTGCGCGCGCAGGCGCCGGCGGAGGCGGGGGTGGCTCTGGCACCGGCACTGGTGTCGGTACAGGCACTGGCGGATCACGCGGAGGCGCTGGCACGGCGGGCGGCTTGCCGCGCGGCGAATCGGCGTTGCCTGCCTGATTGGCACAACCGCTGGCGCCAAGCAGCGCAGCCAACGCCAAAGCGCCGACAAGCGCGGAAATTACTGCCTTCGCAGACCTGCAGCGCAGCACAAGCAGCCGGTCCCCTTGCGTGGCGACCGGGGCAGCACCCGAAGTGACTGACAATGAATTCACGGCCTGATTCTGGCGCACAAAATCGATTTGCGCGAGCCACTTGTTGTATCTCCAACCCAAGTGACTTTTGACCCTAGGCAGGCCAGCTCTGGCGGTCCATCCTTCTGCGTTGCTGGCGCAATCTGCAGAGCATCAAATCGGTACTGTGTGATCGATTGACAGTTGCGATGCCATCACAGGGTCCCGCATGCCGGCACGGTCGACACCGACTTCGCCCAACTAGCCGCAGAGTGTTCAGGCAGGGCGACTGACGCGGATCGGGCCAGCCTGGACACGGAGACACTGACACCGTCCAAGAGCGCCACGGCCCCCGTGGAAGACCCCACAGACAATGCGCTCGGGCTGGACAAACACGACAGTCTGCCCTGCCCCGACGTGTCACAAATTCGGTCCGAGTGACTTTGGTGCATTGAAATTGGCTCGAACGACCCGGAGCATCAAATGGCCTGAAGTTCCGTGCGCTGTGCCTCAACAAGCCAAGGCGACCCCTTGATGAACCTTATGCTGGTGGCCGTTTCATTGAACGACCAAGCTCTGTCGCAACCCGTCACCTCTGTGATCGACAGCGGGGTGGGCGCGATAGGCCGTGCGGCTGATAACCCCTTGGTAGCGCGCGCCAGCGCCAGACATGAACTGCGCACTGGCGTCACCAAAATCCAGCACAGCAACAACCTGTCTCCAACCGCGAGAGAGGCCCGCCTTTGGCATCTGCACCTGCGAAGCCATCAGAGCAGTCGCGACAAAGCCCAGGACGACGTTCACACCCTTTTCGGGAAGGCGTTCCTGGCAGCCTGCGAACAGAGAATCAATCGTCGGAATAGCAAGGCCGCTCCGCGATGAAGTACCTGCGCACGGCCACCTGCAGTGAGCGAGGTGCCCGTAAATCCAATGAAGACGCGCTTGCCTGGGGTCATGGCCGCAACGGGTATTACGCTGTGCTGGCCGATGGCGCCGGTGGCCATCAGCGCGGTGCTGAAGCAGCGGCACTCGCCGTGGATTGCATCAACCGGCTGCTGGGTGACGACGCGGTGGCATTCTCGGCTACCAACCTTTCACAGACCGTGCATCTGGCCAATTCCGCATTGCTGCATCGCCAGGATGCACGGAACCCGGACGCCCGCATGCATTGCACCGTCGTAGCACTGTGGGTTGAGCCGGCCCTGGAGCTGGGCTTGTGGACCCACGTCGGAGATTCTCGCCTGTACCGTCTGCGCCAAGGCCAGGTCGACGTTGTCACCGCGGACGACAGCGTGGTGCAGCGGATGCTGCAGGCGGGGCTGATCACTGAAGAGCAGTCGCGCAATCACCCCCAAAAGAACCAGTTGGTGGCCGCGCTGGGCATGGAGGGCAGCATCGAGCCGCACACCGTGGCGCGGCCGGTGGAGGTGCTGGCGGGCGATGTTTTCCTGCTATGCACCGACGGATGGTGGGAGGCCTTCGATACGGCCGCATTGCAGCAAAGCCTGGCGCGCGCGATAGACCCCGACCAATGGTTGGCTGACATGCGACAACACGTGCTCGCGCGTCGCAAACCCAGGCAGGACAACTTCAGCGCAATTGCGGTCTGGATCGGCGACCCGGCGAAGACCGCCTGCCCCGACGACGACGACACGATGCCAAAGGCGAATGGCGCAGCCCGACCCCTTACTTGAACAAGCCCTTGAGCAGGTCCCTCGCCTTCTTCTTCTCATCCACAGGTGCCGGTGCCGGCGCAGGCGCCGCCCCCCCTTGCGCCGACGCTGCCGGCTTGGCCGCGTCCTTGCCGAGCAAGGAGCCAAGCAACCCACCCGCCTTGCCCCCGCCAACTTTCTCCAGCAGCTTGCCGCCAATCTCGCTTTGTGCCGCGCTCAATGCGGCGGCGCCGTAATCGGGTTGGTATTGAGGCGCGTCCAGCGCGCCGTAGATCTTGACCGGCATCTCTATGCCCGACAGCTGTTCGTAGCTCCTGCCCTCCTGGCCCTTGGCCGAGGCGACCAGTTTGGGACGGATGGTGTAGTCCAGCGTGTTGGCGCCAATGTCGACCTTGCCTGCGCCCTTGGCGCGCAGCAGGGGCGAGGCCATCACCAGGTCATTGCTGGTGGCCACGCCGTTGGCTATGGTGGCGCTGAGCGACAGTTCGCTGAAGTCGGTTTTCTCGCTCTTGTTTGCGCCTTCAGCGCCCTTCTTCGCGCCGAACAGTGCCTTGGCGTTGCGGATGCGCTCAGCGATATTGATGCCCTTGATGGCGCCGTCTTTGAGCCTGATGCTGAAATTGCCGTTCAAGGCCCTTTTCAGCGCCGAGGGCAGCGTGCCGCTGGTGGTCACGTCCACCACCACATTGCCCCTGCCCTCGAGCATGTCCTGCTTGGCGGCATCCTTCAACAGCGGGCCAACCTGCACGCCGCTCAAGGTGTTCTTGAAGGAAAACACGTTGCTGTTGGCGTCCATGGCCGCTGCCGCGTTCATGCTGCCGCCATACAGCGCGGCGCTGATCGGGGCGATCTGCAGCTTGCCGCCCGCCGCGTTGAGCGTGAGTGCCACGTTGCTCAGCTTCACGTTGTTGGCCTGCAGCGCGCCCACGCGCACGCTGCCGCGCGCATTCAGGCCCTTGAGCGCGCCGAGGTCGATCGGCTTCTCGGCCCCGGGCCGGCCGGCGACGGCGCCTGAA
>JBBKVW010000377.1:0-5704 GCA_037968655.1 Burkholderiaceae bacterium | reverse complement strand
CGGTGGAGGAGAAGCGGATTTGATTCACTCGCCCAGGCGACCGCGATTAGCGTCGCCAGCCCGGGACTTTCCTGGCCGCTGAGGCGGTTTGGTCGCTACTCGGGCGTCGCGGCGAGCGGCTTTGGAGTCCTGCAACACCAGTTGCGCTATGGCCGGATTGGTGATGTGTGTACGCGATCAGGCCGGCGGGGCACCATGCTCCGCGAATGTCCCCCGGCCTTACGTCCTCCTACTGTGCGCCCAGCATGGGCGCACTCCTGTGGGTGAAAGTCCCACCGTAAGTTGATCACAGCGAACGAAGCGAAGCGCAACTGCATGAGGGTGACCGAGTGTGGGAAGGAAGCGTGGAGCGTAAATTGCAAGCCGATGGACAAGAACCGGATAGAAGGCGTCACCGAGCAGGGCGAGCGGGCAGGAAGTCGCGAAGCTCTCGTGATCAAGGCGAAGTGGCGTAAATCCGGCGGTTGTGCAATGAAGGAGTGCGTTCTTACCTGGGGAGATCTCGCCTTATGCCTGAAAGGGCGACGGACATGAGCGGGCGCGAGAAGTCAGCAAAGACCGTAGTAGCCGAGGTAGGCCGAGGAGGCCGTAGGCCGGAGCGAAGGGTCCAACGAGAGGGACAGTCACGAGACGGTCCGCTTGGCAAGGCAATGCATCAGATGTCGGGGCGACCCGAGGTTCTGGCAAAGCGCGACGGTGAAGCCGCAGCGCGAGCCAGACACGATGAAGCCGAGCTGGCGCGGGACGCACAAACGGACTGCGGGGCCACTGACCTGTTGGGGCAGGCGCTGGCCAGAGAGAACATGGCCAAGGCGTGGATACGCGTCAAGGCCAACAAGGGCAGTGCCGGCGCTGATGGACGCACGGTGCAAGAGACGGCGGTGTACCTCAAGAGCGCCTGGCCGCACATCCGGGAGAGATTGCTTGACGGCAGCTATTGGCCAATGGCCGTGCGCCGCGTGAGCATCCCCAAACCTGGAGGCGGAGTGCGGGAGTTGGGTATACCAACCGTGGTGGACAGACTGGTGCAGCAAGCGCTGCTGCAAGTGCTGCAGCCGATCATCGATCCCGGATTCAGCGATCACAGCCACGGCTTTCGGCCGGGGCGGGGTGCGCACGGGGCGGTGTTGAAGGCGCAGCAGTATGTGCAGGCGGGCCATGAGGTGGTGGTGGATGTGGACCTGGAGAGATTCTTTGACTGCGTGAACCACGACATCTTGATGGAGCGGCTGGCCAAGCGGGTTGCGGAAAAGCGGGTGCTGGGGCTGATCCGGCGCTACCTGCAAGCGGGTATCTTGGTACACGGTGCCATCGTCAAACAAGAGGTGGGTACCAGGTGCTACGGCAACTGGGTGCGTCCATGCAGCTTGCAACCGCAGTAGCGCGCAACGTGGGCAGTTGGTGGCGCAGTAGCCTGTACGTCGGGCGTGTGCTCACCAACACCTACTTCGACCGTCTGGGAGTGCCCCGATTCTCCTGACCTCAACCTCTCGAACCGCCCGGTGCGGACCCGCACGCCGGGTGGCGTGGGAGGGGTCCGGCCTGTGATGGCCGGCCCCTATCCCGATTTATTTCGCTGCGCATGGCACCCCACCGGCCTGATCGGGGGAGCGCTTTGTGCGCTTGGGTTTTCGCCTTTGATGTCTCCTGATCAGTTTCGTCAGCGCCAGTTGACCCGGCTGGAATTCCTGACTCAGGTATAGCGCTTGCTGCGCAGGTTGGCCTTCATGTCGCGCAGCTTGGGTTGAACCGCTTCCGCGCCCAGGCGCAGGGCCATGCAGGTGGCCAGTATGTCGATGATCAGCAAGTGCAGCAGGCGCGAGACCATCGGGCTGTAGTTGTCGAATCCTTCCGGGTGGTCGGCTGTCAGGTGAATGTCGCCGGCACTGGCCAGCGGCGAGCCGGTGGCGGTGATGACGATGGTCGTCGCGCCGTTCTTGCGCGCAATGTCGCAGGCGTCCATCAGGTCGCGCGTGCGCCCGGAATTGGAGATCACCACCACGCAGTCGCCCGGCCCGAGCATGGATGCGCTCATGACCTGCATGTGGCCGTCGCTGTAGGCGATGGTGTTGACGCCGAGGCGAAAGAACTTGTGCTGCGCATCCTGGGCCACGACGCCGGAATTGCCGACGCCGAAGAACTCGAGCCGCTTGCCTGCGCGATGGGTCGCGACCATCACTTGCGCGGCTTTTTCGATGGCGCCAGTGCTGGCATCGTTGCGGTATTTGAGAAAGGCGGCCACGGTGTTGTCGATCACCTTGACCATGATGTCGCCGGTCTTGTCGTCGACATCCACACTGCGGTGGATGTAGGGGACTCCTTCGCTGACGCTGCCCACGAGCTTGCGCTTGAAGTCGGTCAGCCCGTCGTAACCGACGCTGCGGCAAAAGCGCACCACCGTGGGTTTGCTGACATGGGCCCGGTCGGCCAGCTCACTGACGGGCTGCGACGCAAAAGCGCGCGGGTCAGAAAGCACCAGTTTGGCCACGCGCTGCTCTGCTGGCGCCAGCGAGGGCAGGGAGGCTTTGATGCGCTCGAGCATGGGCGGGCTGCTTACCGGCTCAGGCTGGAACCGCAATGCGGACTTCCGACATCCGACATCCGACAAAGTGTTGGGGTCAGAGCAAAATTGCTTCGCAATTCTTGATCCGACCCACGAGTTGAACTTCCGACATCCGACAAGATGTTGGGGACAGAGCTTGCCCATTTCATGTGGCTGCGGTCTGTCCCACAAGTTCTCATGACTCCTCGCTCCAGCAAAAGCCGTCGCGGGCGATCATGGCACTGGAGGCGCTGGGGCCCCAGGTGCCGCTGGCGTACAGGCGCGGGCCCTGGCTGTCGGCTTGCCAGAATTGCATGATGGGCTCGACCCAGCGCCAGGCTTCTTCCTGTTCGTCGCTGCGCACGAACAGGTTCAGGCGCCCGCCGATGACGTCGAGCAGCAGGCGTTCGTAGGCGCCGACGCGCTGGGCGCCAAAGCGGGTGTCGAAGTCCAGGTCCAGTTGCACCGGCGCCAGCGATTGGGGCTTGCCGCGGTCGTCGCGGCCCTGCGCCAGCAGGTGCAGCTCGAGTCCATCGCGCGGTTGCAGGTTGATCACCAGGCGATTGGCCTGGCCGATGTGGGAGTCGTAGATCGCATGGGGCGTAGGCCGGAAGTTGACCACGATATGCGCGTCGCGTCCGCCCAGGCGTTTGCCAGTGCGGATGTAGAACGGCACGCCGGCCCAGCGCCAGTTGGATATTTCGGTGCGCAGCGCAACGAAGGTCTCGGTATGGCTTTTGGCATCGACACCGTCTTCGGTCCGATAGGCCGGCACCGCGTTGCCACCGATCTTGCCGGGGCCGTACTGGCCGCGGATCACGTCGCTGACCAGCGTCGCTGCGGTCCAGGGCTTGAGCGAGCGCAGCACCTTGAGCTTTTCGTCGCGGATCGCGTCGGCATGCGAGTTGATGGGCGGTTCCATGCCGATGGCGCACAAGAGTTGCAGCGCGTGGTTCTGCACCATGTCGCGCAGCGCGCCCGTGGTGTCGTAGAAGGCGCCACGCTTTTCGACGCCCAGTTCCTCGGCAATCGTGATCTGGATGTTGGCGATGTGCTCGCGCCGCCAAAGGGGTTCGAACAGGGCGTTGCCAAAGCGCATCGCAAACAGGTTCTGCACGGCAGGCTTGCCAAGATAGTGGTCGATCCGAAAGACCTGGCGTTCGCTGAAGATGCTGCAGACGGTCTTGTTGATCGCGCGGTTGGACTCCAGGTCATGGCCCAACGGTTTTTCCAGCACGATGCGGGTATTGGGTGTGTTCAGGCCCACTGCCGCCAGTTGCTCGCACACGGTGGTGAACAGCGCTGGTGCGGTGGCCAGGTACATCACCACGGTGTCGGTGTTGCGCTGCTGCAGCAGATTCACCAGGTTCGGGTAATCCTGCGCGCCCGACAGATCCATGCGCAGGAAATGCAGCAGGGCAGCGAAGCGGGCGAACTCGTCTTCGGTTGGACGCTTGTCCAGCTCCACGTGCTCGAAGCGCGAATGGATCAGTGCGCGGTACTGCTCGTCGCTGTGGTCGTCGCGGCCGACACCGATGATGCGGGCGCCCTCGGGCAGGCTGCCGTGGCGAAAGGCCTGGAACAGGGCGGGCATGAGTTTGCGCCAGGCCAGATCGCCGGTGCCACCAAACAAGACAAGATCAAAGGACATGTTTTGAAAGTTACTAAAATAGACCCAAGTAATGTAACTTTGTTTCATCGATAATTCAAGCGACCCGCATTTTTGCGGTCGCAGCAGTCGACGAATGCAGACACTTTTGGAGCAGCCATGAACCAACTCGAAGCCTTGAAACAGTTCACCACCGTGGTCGCCGATACCGGCAACTTCAAGCAGCTGGCCCAGTTCAAGCCGCAGGACGCCACCACCAACCCTTCGCTGATCCTCAAGGCGGTCGGCATGCCGGATTACCAGCACCTGCTGCAGGAAGTGGTGCAACGCCACCGAGGCCAGCCGCTGGACGCCGTAATGGACCGCTTGCTGGTGCGCTTCGGTTGCGAGATCCTCTCCCTCATTCCGGGTCGGGTATCGACCGAGGTCGATGCCCGACTGAGCTTTGACACGAATGCCACGTTCACCCGGGCGCAACGCATCGTCGACCTGTATCAGGGCGAGGGCATCCATGTCGACCGCGTGCTGATCAAGGTGGCGGCGACCTGGGAAGGCATTCAGGCGGCGGCCAAGCTGGAGAAGCTGGGCATACACACCAATCTCACGCTGCTGTTCGCGTTTTGCCAGGCGGTGGCTTGCGGGCAGGCGAAGGTGCAACTGATCTCGCCCTTTGTCGGGCGCATCTACGACTGGCACAAGAAGGCTGCTGGTCAGGCATGGGACGAATCCGCGCGCGCCGGCGCCGCCGATCCGGGCGTGCAGTCGGTGCGGGCGATCTACCAGCACTACAAGAAGTTCGGCATCAAGACCGAGATCATGGGTGCCAGTTTTCGCAATGTCGGCCAGATCCAGGCACTCGCCGGTTGCGACCTGCTGACCATTAGCCCGGAGTTGCTGGCCACGCTGGCCGAATCCGATGCGCCGCTTCCCAGGGCACTCGACCCGCAGGCGGCGCGCGATCTGGACTTGCCGGCCGTCAACCATGACGAAGCCAGCTTTCGCTTCGCATTGAATGAAGACGCGATGGCCACGGAAAAACTCGCAGAAGGCATACGCGCCTTTTGCGCTGACGCCATCAAGCTTGAACAACTGATGCTCGCCGCCTGAGCGGGCGAACCAAGGAGTACCGGAATGAATACCACCCGATGCGACCACACTGCGGCATGGGGCGCCTTGCGCACCGCGTACGACACAAGTGGCAAAGACTTCGATCTGCGCAAGTCGTTTGCGGCTGACCCGGGTCGCTTTGACGCGCTAAGCCTGCAGGCGCCGCATGTATTTGCCGACCTGTCGAAGAACCTGATCGATGCTGCGCAGCAAAAGCTGCTGCTGCAGCTGGCGCAGGAATGTGGCGTGCCAGCCCATCGCGATGCGATGTTCGCTGGCCAGGCCATCAACAATACCGAAAAGCGTGCGGTACGCCATGTGCTGTTGCGTGCGCCGCGCCCGTCATCGGACGCATCGGTCGACGCCGATCTGGCAGCGGTACATGAGACGCTGGACGCGATGCTGGCCTATGCCGAGCAGATTCGCGCCGACGCGGCCATCACCGA
>JBBKVW010000376.1:0-12125 GCA_037968655.1 Burkholderiaceae bacterium | reverse complement strand
TCGACGGCAAGCCGCAAGATCGCGCCCTGGTCCTGGCTGCCGTTGGCGGCTGAGGGTGTGCCAACGCAAACCAGCGAAATATCGCTGTCGCGCACGGCATCCTGCGCATTGGTCGTGACCGTCACCTTGCCGCTGGCGGCGACCTGCTCCATCAGTGCGACCATGCCCTCTTCCACCACCGGCGTCTTGCCGGCCATGATCAGGTCGAGCTTGGTGCGGTCGATGTCCACGCCGATGACGTCATGGCCGTCGCGTGACAGGCAGGCCAGCGACACCGCCCCGACATAGCCAAGTCCAAAAATGCTGATCTTCATGCAAGCGCTCGCTTATTGTGTGAAAAGTTCCGGATTCCCTGCGCGATGATCCCATCGAGCCGCTGCATCGAGCGCGGCCAAGCATGGTGGCTCAGCATACGATTGCGCCCCGCAACCGCCAGACGCCCCCGCTCCGCCGGGTCGTCCACGATGCGCAAGATGCACTGAGCATAGGCTTGTGGCGTATCGGCAACAAGGAAATGTTCCTCGCTTTGCGCATCTACTCCACCGGCGGCAATCGAACTTGTGACAACCGGCACTCCCATGGCCATGGCCTCCAGAATCTTGTTCTGCGTGCCCCGGGCGATGTTGAGCGGCGCCACCATCAGGGCCGATTTGCGGATGAATGGCCGAACGTCGGGCACCGAGCCGGTGACGGTGACGCCGGGCAGTTCGCCCAGCTTGCGCATGTCCGGCGACGGGTCGGCGCCGACAATGAGCAGTTGCATGGCTGGCCGCTCTTTCCTGAGCATGGGCCAGACCTGCTCGCAAAAGCGTGCCATGCATTCCTGGTTCGGGTAGTAGTCCATGCGGCCAATGAAGCTGATGGTCTGAGCGTCATAAGGCGCGTCGATCGGGCAGAAAAAATCGGCATCCACGCCATTCGGAAACCAGTCGGTCTGTGCGCCGGTGCCGTAGCCATTGAGCGTTTCCCATTCGGCGCGGGTGGTCGCGGTGCACAGGTCGAAACGCCGCGCCAGGCGCTTTTCGGCGGCCAGCATCTTGGCACCTTCGAGCCGATAGCCCCAGGACAGCGGAAAGGGCTTGTAGTTGGCGTATTCGATCCATTTATGCGAGTCCATGTCGCCGAAATCCAGAATCTTGGGCACATCGGTCACATGCGCCACATACTGGGCCACGGACGAACAATGCACGAAGATCAGGTCCCAGGTCTGCGACGCAAGCAGTTCCTTGACCTTTTGCGCCAGTTCGGGCGAATAGAAGTAGCCCATCGACGAGGGCGTCGGCGTCGGCAGGCGAACCACCATGCGGGCCACCTGCGCCCACTCCTGCACGTGACCTGTTTCAAAGGCGGCGCAATGCGCTGCAATGCCCTGCCCCTCTGCCGCTTCTTCGGCCGAGCGCGCGAGCGAACATACCGTCACCTTGTGACCCTCAGCGGTCAGATGGCGAATCATGTTGAACGGGCGGATCTTGCCGCCACGCTTGGGCGGAAACGGAAAGCGATGACACAGGTACAGGATATTCATGCCACGTAGCTTTTCATTTCAGCGGCCACGTCGGCCGGGTCGCGGCGGTCCAGGAAGATGCGGCTCCAGATTTCCAGGTTCATCATGGCCAGCAGGGCATCGGTGCCGTCCATGCGGTTGGCACGGTGGTCGGCCATCAGGCGTTCCACCACGGGTTGCCGATACAGACCCCGGCTGCGAACGACTTCAGGCGCCAACAGGCGGTCGAGCAAAGGCGCCAGTTCACCCTTGAGCCAAGCGCCCATGGGTGTGCCAAAGCCGCGCTTCTTGCGATCCAGAATTTCAGGCGGCAGCAATCCGGCCAGCGACTCCTTCAGCACATGCTTGAGCCGGCCGCCGCGCACCTTGATCGAACCGGGCATGGCGGCGGCAAGCTCAACCAGGGCATGGTCGAGCAGCGGCACCCGGCATTCAAGCGACACCGCCATGCTCATCTTGTCGGTCAGCATCAGCAGATCGTCCGGCAGTTGGGTTTCGGCATCAACCGCAAACATGCGGTTCAGGTCGTCGTAATTGGCAGCGCCGGCAAAGGCCAGTGCGAGTGGATCGTCCTTCGGGCTATCGGCTTGCAGCAACAGCGACGACACCGTCTGGCGGTCCAGCACCTGCAGATAACTGCGGTAACGATCGTCGGCGGGCAAATCGGCCGAAGCCAGGAATCCCTTGGCCAGCCGCAAGGTGTTCAACAGACCCGAATGCCGGTCGGCCGGCAAACGCCCGGCAATTGACGCGGCCGATCGGCGCAGCCAGGCCGGCAGGCGCTGGTACTGCCCGACATAGTGCCCGCCGAGGTAGCGGCGGTAGCCGCCAAAAAGCTCATCGCCGCCGACACCCGACAGGATGACCTTGACGTCCTGGCGCGCAAACTGCGAGACCAGATAGGTGGTGATGAAGGCCGTGTCCGACACCGGCTCGTCCATGTGCCACAGCAGTTTGGGCAGCAGCCCGACCACATCGGGCTTGACGACGATCTCGCGGTGCTGGGTTCCAAACAGTTCGGCCACCTGGCGCGCGTAGGGCAATTCGTTGTACAGGGCCTCGGCCTCGCCACCACTGAAGCCGATCGCATAGGTGCGGATCGGGTGCTGCGAATGTTTGGCCATGAAGCCCACCACCGCGCTCGAATCGACACCGCCGGACAGGAAGGCGCCAATCGGCACGTCGCTGACCATCTGCATGTGCACCGACGCTTCCAGCTGGGTGCGTACCTGTTCGATCCACTGCTGTTCCGACAATTGCCGGTCGATATGGCCGGGAAGTCGCCAGTAACGCCATTCACGCACCTGGCCATCCTCAACAGCCAGCAGCGTCGCCGGCGGCAGCTTGCGAATGCCTTTGAAGATGCAGCCAGGCGCGGCCACATAGCCCAGGTGCAGGTAGCTGGCCAGCACCGATGGATCGAGTTCTGCCTGCACGCCAGGCAAGGTCAGCAAGGCCTTGGCCTCGGTCGCAAAAGCCAGACGCTGGCCGTCCTGCATGACGTACAGCGGCTTGACGCCCAGCCGGTCGCGCCCGATCAGCAGTCGGCGGCGGCGCGCGTCCCACAGCGCAAAGTCGAACATGCCATTCAGGCGATGGACGAATTCGTCTCCCTCAGCGTGGTACAGGTGGATCAGGACTTCGCTGTCCGAGCCGGTCTTGAACTGATAGCCCTTGGCCTGCAGCTCGGCACGCAATTCGCGGTAGTTATAGATCTCGCCATTGCATACCAGCCAGATCGTCTGCTCCTGGTTCGACAGCGGCTGATGGCCACCGGCCAGGTCGATGATGGACAGGCGCCGCATCGCGATGCCGCAGGCTCCGTCGATGTGCATGCCTTCATCGTCCGGGCCGCGATGTGTCGTGACATTGCCCATGGCGCTGAGTTCGCCTGGCAGCACCGGCTGCCCATCCATTCGCACGATTCCATGAATGCCACACATGCGCGAATCTCAGGCTCGAGCCGCTTCGACCCGGCCGACACCGCCGAGCGCGCGCGCATAGACACCTTTGTAGGCTGCCACGCTGGCAGTCCAGGTGCGTTCGATTTCGACAAACCGCCTTGCCTGCTGCGCGATCGCCGGCCAGGCGGCGCGCTGCGACAACACCGACTCCAGTGCCTGTTCCAGCGCGGCCGCGTCGCCGGCCCGGAACAGAAACCCGGTTTCGCTATGGCGAATCAGCTCACGATGGCCGCCCACATCCGAGGCCACGAACATGCGGCCCTGCGCCATCGCCTCCAGCGGCTTGAGCGGCGTGACCAGCTCGGTCAGCCGAATCGGCAGGCGCGGATAGGCCAGCACGTCGATCAGCTCGTAATAGCGCTGCACCTGCGCATGCGGCACCCTGCCGGTGAAGATCACGCAATCCTGCAAGCCTGCCTGCTGCACCTGCTGCTGCAGGCGCTCCAGTTGCGGGCCACCTCCGACCAGCAATACCCGCAGCTCGGGCCGGCGCGCCTGCATTGCGCGGGCCGCCTCGATCAGCAGGTCCAGGCCCTCGTAGCCATAGAACGAGCCGGCAAATCCCAACACCGTCTTGCCGTCCAGCCCCAGCGACGTGCGCAATGCCGGATCGGCCGGCAAACCGAACTGAAACGCATCGGCGTCGACTGCATTGGGAATCACCGTGACGCGCTCGGACGGCACACCGCGCACCGTGATGTCGCCACGCAGGCCTTCGCAAATCGTGGTGACCTGGTCGGCATGGCGCAGCGCGTAGGTCTCCATCGCGCGCGAGATCCTGTAGCGGGCGCTACCTTCGCTGGTCGTGCCATGGTCTACCGCGGCGTCTTCCCAGGAGGCCCGCATTTCATATACCACCGGCAAGCGCATGCGCCGGCCAACCCACAAACTGGGCAGGGCATTGAGCACCGGGGAATGGGCATGGATCAGGTCCGGCCGGGTCTGGGTGACGACCTCGCGCAATCGCCGAGCCGTCAGGCGCATTTGCGCCAGCAGGCCTGATTGCGCTGTGCTGGGCGTGCGAAAAAAACACAGGCCGTCCACGGTTTCTTTCAGCGCATCGCCCGGTCCCTGCTTGGGCGTCGTCAGCTGGACCGTTTCCCAGCCCAGTTTCTTCTGCTCGCGCAGAATCGACAAGGTTCGGAACGTGTAGCCGCTGTGCAATGGAGCCGAATGGTCCAGCACATGCAGGATGCGCAAACTCATGGGCTTGCCGCTGCCAATTCAGGTTGCGCGGCGCCGCCCGATCCCGCCGTGGGTCCGTCAACCACCTGACGCAAAAACGCCTCGAACATCAGCAAGGTCCAGATCGGCGCGCTGTGGTCGCGCACACCGGATTGATGGTCCTGCACCAGCTGCTGCAGATAGGTGCGGTTGAACCAACCGGTGGCCGCGAGCCGGTCACCCAGAATCGCGTCCTGCACCCGCTGGCGCAATGGCCCGCGAAACCAGCGCGCCAACGGCACCGAAAACCCCATCTTGGGTCGGTACAGTACTTCATTGGGCAAATGCGGCTCCATCGATTTCTTGAGCAGGAACTTGCCCTGCTGCCCCTGCACCTTGTGGCTGGTCGGCAAGGTCGCCAGCCATTGCACCAGTTCGTGGTCCATCAGCGGTTCGCGCACCTCCAGCGAATGCGCCATGCTGGCCCGGTCGACCTTGGTATTGATGTCGCCCACCAGATAGGTCTTGTAGTCCAGGTACTGGATCAGCGCCAACGGGTCGTCGGTCCCGGCCTTGGCCGCGTGGCGCGCAAAGACTTCCCGAGCGTCATAGTCGGCCAGCTCGGACTTGAATTGGGTGCTGAACAATTGCGCGCGCATCGGGTCGCGCAGTATGGATACGGAGTGGAAATACGCCTCCACCGAGCCGCGGGCGATTCCCTCGAAGGTAGTCTTGGCCCGAAAAACCTGGGGCGCCCAGTCGGCCTTGGGATACAGGCGCCCTAGCGTCCCAAAAACGGCGCGCCGCACGCCATGCGGCAGGGCTGATCGCATGCGCTCTTCCATCAGGTGCAACCGGTAACGCCGATAGCCGCCGAAAGACTCGTCTCCGCCATCGCCCGACAACGCCACCGTTACATGCTTGCGCGCCAACTGGCAGACCCGGTAGGTCGGAATCGCAGAACTGTCGGCATAGGGTTCGTCATACAACCGGGCCAGTGTGTCGATCAGGTCGAAGTCGTCGCTCTTGACCATCTCCAGCCGGTGGTTGGTGCGGTAGCGATCAGCCACCATTTGTGCGAAGGCCGATTCGTTGAATGCCGGGTCGTCAAACCCGATCGAGCAGGTGTTGACGGGGTCGGACGAGACGCCGGCCATCAAGGCGACGACGGCGCTGCTGTCCACGCCACCGGACAGGAAGGCGCCCAATGGCACCTCGGCGATCATGCGCAACCTGACCGACTCGCGCAGCCGTTCGACCAATTCGGCCTGCGCGTCGGCTTGCGATATGGGGTTGTCCAGCGAGAAGCGCACGTCCCAGTATTCGACCGGCTGCCCAATTGGCTCGCCGCGACGAATGCGCAGGCTGTGGCCGGGCGACAGCTTGAGCGCCTGCTTGAAGATGGTGCGTGGTTCAGCGACATAGCCCAGAGCGAAATACTCTTCCACCGCCATTGGATCTATGTCGCGCCGCAGACCGCCATGGGCAAGAATCGACTTGAGCTCTGAGCCGAACAACAAGTTGCCGTCGTCCAGCAGCGCGTAATACATGGGCTTGACACCCAGGCGGTCGCGCGCCATGAAAAAGGTCTGCAGATTGCGGTCCCACAAGGCAAAAGCAAACATGCCGCGAAAGCGCTGCACGCAGTCCTCGCCCCAGGCCTCCCATGCGTGCACGATCACTTCGGTGTCGCTGCGGGTGTGGAACACATGGCCCAGGGCCTGCAGTTCGGGAATCAACTGCTGGTAGTTGTAGATCTCCCCGTTGAACACCACCACCACCGAGCCGTCTTCATTGAACAGGGGCTGCTGGCCGGTCGCAATGTCGATGATGGACAGGCGCCTATGACCCAGTCCCACGCCCGGTTCGATGTGCAGGCTGCCTTCGTCCGGGCCGCGGTGAAACTGCGAGTCGTTCATGCGCTGCAGCACCGGGCGGGCAATATCGCTTTTGCCGCGGGTATCGAATATGCCGGTAATGCCGCACATGGTATTTCCTGCCCCGCTCAGCGCGCGCGCGCACGCTGCAGCTGCATGTCATACACATACTGGTAGTTCTGCACCATGGCCTGCATGCTAAACGAGGCCTGTACCCGGGCACGACCGGCCGCGCCCAAGGCTATGCCGTGCTGCGGCTCGGTTGCCAGGTGCACCAGTCGATTGGCCATAGCCAGCGGGTCGCCGGAGACGATGAGGTAGCCGGTTTGTCCGTGCACGATCAGGTCGGCATTCCCGCCGACCTTGGTCGCCACCACCGGCAGGGCGCTGGCCATGGCCTCCAGTATGGTGTTGGAAATGCCCTCGGCCAAAGACGGCAAGGCGAACGCATGCAAGCCTTGCATGATGTGCTCCACATCGCTGCGCTCGCCCGGCAACCAGGCCAGTTCCAGGGCGCCAGCGGCGTGCAGCACTGCCTGGGCCTGTGCGCGCAGCGGACCGTCACCGATCATCACCAGACGCAAGCGCGACTTGAGCCGGGGCGCCAGTTCCAGCGCATGGACAAAGGCGCGCGCCAGCATGACCTGGTCCTTGACGGCCTGCATGCGGCCAACGGTGCCGACAATGAAGTGCTGTGCAGGATTGAAAGGACATCCAGCAATGGCAACGGTTCCGCCCGCCGCGGGTTGAAAGCGCTCCGTATCCACACCGTTGTAGACCTGGGTAATGTGCTGCGTTGATACGGCCACTTTCTGCGCCAGGTAGTCCGCCAGATCGCGCGACAGGGCCATGTAGTGGTGCACGAACGGGCGATAGAAGCGCCGAACACGCTGGTAGGTTCGATTGTTTCCATCCAGGTCGCCAACGTCGCGACCGTGTTCGCCATGTATGCGCACTGGAACCCGGGCAGCCCAGGCGGGCAACTGACACTCCAGCGCCGCCAGATTGCGGGTGTGCACGATATCTGGCCGCATGCGGCGAAACAGGCGGTACCACTTGGGGTATTGCCACAGGCCCTGGCCCTCTTTCTTGCCCAGGGCGACAAATTCAACGTCCTTGCGCGCTATGCGTTCGCGAAACTCTGTCACTTCTGTCAAGGCCACCACCGCATGCCGGAAGCGGTCTTCGGGCATGTGGTTGATCAGGTTGACGACACCGTTCTCCAGCCCGCCGGTGTCGAAGCGGTGCATGACATGGGCAATCAGGGGGCGCGGGTCAACAGTTGCCATACGATCACATTGCCGGTTGGCACGCATGCCAGCGCGCACCAATGGTGGTGCCGCTGACCATTGCGCGATGACACAACGCCGGTTTCACAGGCGCCACAATTTGTAGCCTGCGCCGCGGATGGCATTGGCATCGAATGCGGCCTTCACGTCGATGAAGGCACCGCCCTCAACCAGCTTCTTGCCGATGTCTGCAACTGTCAGCGCGGCGTATTCCCGGTGCGACACCGCCGCGACTATGCCGTCGGCACGCGGGAGTTCGTCCCAGCTCAATAATTTCACGCCGTACTCATGCAGGGCCTCCGGCGCTTCGGCCTGCGGATCGGTGACGAACACTTCGACGCCATAGGTCTTGAGTTCATTGATGATGTCGATGACCTTGGAATTGCGCAGGTCGCCGCAGTTCTCCTTGAAGGTCAGGCCCAGCACATTGACCTTGGCGCCCTTGATATGGCTGCCGCCCGCAATCATGTTTTTGATCGTCTGCTCGGCGATGAACTTGCCCATGCCGTCATTGATGCGCCTTCCTGCCAGGATGACCTGCGGGGTGTAGCCTAGCATTTCGGCTTTGTGCGTCAGGTAGTAGGGGTCGACGCCAATGCAGTGACCGCCCACCAGGCCGGGTTTGAACTTGAGGAAATTCCACTTGGTGCCAGCGGCTTCGAGCACCTCGGAGGTGTCGATGCCCAGCTTGTCGAAGATGATGGACAACTCGTTCATCAGGGCGATGTTCAGGTCGCGCTGGGTGTTCTCGATCACCTTGGCAGCCTCGGCCGCCTTGATGCTGGACGCCCGGTGCACACCCGGCACAACAATGCGCTCATACAGCTTGGCCACGCGATCCAGCGTCTCGGGCGTATCGCCAGAGACGATCTTGAGAATTTTGGTAAGGGTATGTTCCTTGTCGCCGGGGTTGATGCGCTCGGGCGAGTAGCCCACGAAGAAATCTTTTTTCCAGACCATGCCCGACTCGCGCTCGAGCACCGGAATGCACACCTCCTCCGTGGCGCCAGGATAGACCGTCGACTCGTAGACAACGGTGGCGCCCTTTTTCATGTGCCGGCCCACGCTGGTGCTGGATCCGATCAGCGGACGAAAATCGGGAATGCGTGCGGCATCAACCGGCGTAGGGACCGCCACCACGATGATGTCGGCCTCGGCAAGCATCGCCGGGTCGGAGGTGTAGACAGCCTGGGTCGCCAGGGCCAGATCAGCATCGGCCAGTTCGCGCGATGGATCAATGCCGCGCTGGCACGACTCGACCTTTGGTAGTGCAATGTCAAATCCGATGGTGCGCATCTGCTTGCCGAACTCGACAACCAGCGGCAGACCTACATAGCCCAGGCCGATTACGGCAACGACACTCATGGTTCCAACTCCTGAAAACGATATCTTGATTGCAATGGCGTCTTGCTATCGACTGTCGGCGGCTGACCGCAACGCTGAATCGATAGCGCCATAGTGGGCAGACAGGAAGGCTGCAAGTGTTTGCCTGGCACTGCCTGCATCATCATTCTTGGTGTACACGACGATCACCGCCGCGTCGTCGCCGCGTCCCATCAACTGAAACGCTGCGCCATAGACCTTGGCCAGGTAATCATTGCTTGTCAACTTGCCATTGACCCAGTAAAACTGCCAGGCCAACAGGCGCTCGGGGGCTCCAACCGGCGCCAAGTGCCCGCGACGGACATCACCACTGCGCAGCAGCACCGCACTTGTCCCGGCGACAGCATTGGTGGTTCCTCTGCCAACCAGAGTCCAGGCACCGCTCGATGAATTCACCAGTTCATTGTCGGAACTGACGAGCTTGCGGCTGTAATCCTGATTGCGGTAATAACCCAGATAAACGCCAACGACGCGGTCGGCCTGCGAATAGGCCTTGTTGAGATCGGCAGAAGAATTCCCGAAATGTGGCGTGAAGCCGATTTCTGTGGCATCTGCCGCCTGCCATGGCTGCAGGTCTGCATCGTTCAAAACTAGACTGGGCTTGGCGGTGATCGCATTGGCTTCCAATGCGCTCTTGGCAACGAGGGGCAAGGCCAGAACTATTGCGACCGCAATGGCGACCAACCACATGCGGCCTGCCGGTACCGGCGATTGCTGGCTACCTGATCGACGCGCCTTTTGTACATCTGAATGTGGCTCTGGCTCGGCCCAGCGTGCTCCGATGATGAACATCAACAGGATCACGATACCAAAAAAGACCCAGCCGTAGATCAGGTGGTCGACGCCAACGGCGATCGTGTTGCCAGAGTAGTGGCCTGTCATGACAATCATGTAGGCACGCAGCCAGTTGGCAACTATCGGAACCAGAATCGCCACACCGATGAACATGATGCGGCGGCGCATCGACTGGTAGTTCAGATACGCGTACAGCGTGCCGACCGTCAACGATGCGATCAGGTAGCGCACCCCGCTACACGCTTCAACGACCGCCCAGCTGCCTGATGGAATCACGAAATTCCGACCGTCGCGCAGGACGGGAATACCACTGGCGCGCAAGGCGACGACGACAAAATCCGCGGTCCTGTCGATCATCGTGGGAAGCAGAAACTCACCAATCGGAACCGCAAAGAACAGGAAGCCTAGCGGGAACGCAATTGCCATCGCAAAGGGCATGCCCAGGATGGCAGGAACACACAGGGCCAACATCGCCACAAAAGCTAGCTGCGTTACTGAATTGACTCCCACCAGATCGCCCAGCAACCACATCAAGGCCATGGCCAGCAGAGGCAGCAGTATGAGGGCGCTGGCGCTCGGCGTTCGCGCCGCAAGTGCATCGCGTCGACGCCATACCAACCACAGCACGATGGGCAGCACCAAGAAGCCGTGTGTGAAGGTCTCCGAGCGATGCCAGATATTCACCATCGCCAAAAAGGTGTCCCAATACAACGCGAACACGCTGCCCAACAGCAGCACCAGGGCAGGTATTGCTGTGCGCCACGCGGCAGGCGCGCCAGGGGATGGTTGCAGTTGAGTCATCAGGATGCCAGAGTCAAGTTTCGATCTATGGGTTGCTTCAGGCATGATTCGCAAATCCGGCAGTCGGCCTACGCATCGTCATCCCAGGCTACGCACAATATAAGGCCCTAGCCAGTTGGCAAAACCGATTGGCATGCGCCGCCAGGCTGAGATCAGCAACTTGTACTTGGCATTGGACGGATTGTTTTGTGGGATGGCATCGCGCTGGTACAGGCAATACTGGTAGTGCAATGGCCGGGGTTCGAAACCCCAGTTCTTCTTGAATGCAAAGGAGCCAGTGCCAAGCTTGCTTCGCCCATAGTCAAACACCTTGATGCCTCGCGCGCACGCACGGCGCATCAGTTCCCAGTACTTAAAATCGTTTGCTGCGAGTTCGCGCGCGGACATGTCGTCACCGGCGTAATACGGCAGCACTTCGTCCCGAAAATAAAAACTCAGCACGCTGCTGAGTGCCCGGCCATCCGGCGCGCGAACGGTCATGACCTCGCAGTCATCGCCAAATGCATTTTGCAGGGCCTGGAAATACGTTTTGGGCATGGCTGGTGTGCCATGGCGGTGGACGTTGTCGGCATACAGTGCGAAAAAGGAATCAACTGTCGTATCGACGGTACTCACCAGGCCATTCTTGATTCCCTTACGCACCATTGCGCGCTGCTTGCGTGGAATCGCCAGCATATTGGCGTCTTCCTGGGGATGAATCTGCTTGCGAAATGTGACGTACAGATCCTGGGTCGGCCAGTCGGCGTGGCGGCGCTCGACATTGCGCAATTCAAGGTGCGCAACCTTCAGCCGCTTGGCCAACAACTGCGCCTCATCTTCAAGCATTGTTGCTGCCTGGTCCGATGTGGCTGCAACACCGCCGTAGACCGCAAACGGCAGCCCGACCAGCGCATTGCCAAACAGGCGGCTATGAACATGCGCCAACGGCAGTACACCCTGAATGACGCCACCCTCCTGTACATATAGAAAGTAGGTGTCGTGACGGAACACCCGCGTGATGACATCCTGCCATGCCGCTCGGTGAAAGAAGGTCGCCTGCGGGCAGGCTTGCACAAACGCGTCCCAGCGCTCGATAACGGCGGCGTCTTGGGGAAGTAATCGCTGGACTTCTAGCACCACACGCTCACGCTACTGCAAGCGTGGCTGGCGCCGGCTGCTCTTGTCTAAGAAGGAAAATCTCGTCCATGCGACCCCAGGCAAAATCGGCCAACAGGCGCCGCAGACGCTCTTCCATTCGATTGATATTCACGTAATGGCGAAACCGCGTCTTGATGCCGATGCCCGCCACGCGGGGCTGGTCAACGTCGATCTCCCATGGATGAAAGTAAAAGACACCTGATTGGGTATC
>JBBKVW010000375.1:0-15082 GCA_037968655.1 Burkholderiaceae bacterium | reverse complement strand
GACGTCGCCTTGTGCTGGCCACGGTATTCCAGCATGCCGCCATACAGGTCGGACCACGCCTTCTTGAACAGCGGCCCTTTGGACGTGACGTCCTGATTCGCGTCCAGGATCAGCACCTTGGAGCGCGGCTTGTTCTTCTTCAGGTAGGCGGCCACGACGCTGGCACGCTCATACGGGCCAGGCGGACAGCGGTAGGGCGCTTCGGGGATCGATATGGCGAAGACACCTCCGTCGCGCATGGCCTGCAACTGCTTGAACAGCGCCTGCGTCTCTGCGCCCGCCTTCCAGGCATGCAATACCTCGCCGCTGGCATTGGCCTGCTGCAGCCCCTGAACACCGTCGAACATGAAGTCGACACCCGGTGACAGGACCAGCTTGTCATAGCGAATCTGGCTGCCGCTGGCGAGCCTGACCGTGCGTGCCTGCGGGTCGATGCTGCTTGCCTCGTCTTGCACCACGGTCACGCCATGCCTGCGACTCAAGCCGGTATAGGGTGTCGTGATGTCCGCCATCTGGCGCACACCGCCGATGACCAGATTGGAAATCGGACAGGAAACAAAGCTGGTGTTGGGCTCGATCAGCACCACGTCGATGCTGTAGTCCGACAGCAACCGCACATACTTGGCCGCCGTGGCGCCACCATAGCCACCGCCGATGACCACGACCTTGGCGCTGGACGGAAGCTTGCCAGAGGTCGCGCATCCGCCCAGCGCGGCAAACGCGCCGCTCGCTGCCAGGCCCTGAATCAGTGTTCTGCGTTTCATTTTGCTGCCTTCATTTCTGGTTTGCGAAATAGGCCGCGATCGACTCGATCTGCGCGTCGCTGTAGCCCTTGGCCAACTGGTGCATCACGGTGGCGGGGCGCGTACCGTCGCGAAACGCCTGCATCTGGGACACGATGTACTCACGGGACAGGCCAGCCAGCCGTGCGGTTGCCGAGCCCGGTTCGGCACGACCGTCGGTGCCGTGGCAATTGGCACAGGTGGCAGACAGTGCGCGGACATTGAGCGACTGCGCTGTTTGCGCATCGGCAGCAGTCATGGAAAGCAAAGCCCAGCTGAACGCTGCCAGACGGATACGCATCAGCGCGAATGGAAGCTTGTGCATGGTGGACGCCTCGACGGTGTTGTGGAATGGATGATAGTGCGATGCGGGAAAAAATGGCAGCCTGCGTCGATCACAGATTGACCAATGGTGTGTTGCCGACACCATCGTCCGGAGTATCATCGTATGCAGATATAGCGAAAACTTCACCGAACCGTACAACCGTGCCAAAGCCTGACCAGCGGATATCAACTTTCATGCGTTTGCTTGTGGCGCTGATGTGGCTTGCTGCTGCGTCCGGTTTGCCAGCCGCGGAGCCAGCAGCGCGCATGAACCCGCAGCAGGTGGCCGAGAACGTCTGGTTTGTCCAGGGCGAGGCCGCGATGGGCTCGGCTGCGAATCGCAATTTCATCTCCAATGCGGGTTTCGTCGTCACCGATGCGGGCGTCGTCGTTGTGGATGCGCTGGGCTCGCCGCACCTGGCGCAGCAGCTGATTGCGCAGATTCGCCGCATCACCGCCCAACCGATCCGCCATGTGATCGTGACGCACTACCATGCCGACCACATTTATGGGTTGCAGGCCTTCAAGGACATTGGCGCCAACATCATTGCGCATCCTGCGGCGCGCCAGTACCTGAACTCGGACACCGCACAACTGCGCCTGCAGGCCAGCCGAACCGAACTGGCCCCCTGGATTGACGCGTCGACGCGCCTCGTTGGCGCCGACCAATGGCTCGATGCGCCGCAAACCGTGCTGCGTCTGGGTTCGCATGAAATCCGGATCAGCCATGTCGGCCCGGCACATACGGCCGAGGATCTGGTGGTCTACATCCCCAAGGTCGGTGTACTGTTTGTCGGCGACCTGGTCTTTCGCGGCAGGATTCCGTTCGTTGGCCAGGCCGACAGCCAGCAATGGATAGCGTCGCTCGGGCAATTGATCCAGTTCCAGCCCAAAGTGATGGTGCCTGGCCATGGTGCGCTGTCGCGCGAGCCCATGGCGGATCTGGAACTTACCCGCGACTATCTGGTCTACCTGCGCAAGAGCATGGGCGAAGCGGCCAAGAATCTGGAGCCGTTTGAAGAGGCCTATGCCAAGACCGACTGGTCCCGATTTGAAGCCATGCCGCTATTCAAGGCGGCAAACCGCATGAACGCCTACAACACCTTTTTGTTGATGGAGCAGCAAGCCAAATGATGCAGCGACGCACCTGTGTCGCAGCACTGGCGGCGGCCTGCAGTCCGATCTCCTGGGCCGAGCCAGCAGCCATCGGCGCGGTCGTCGATTGGCCCGCGGTGACGCTGCTCAGCGGGCAAACCCTGGCACCGGCAAGCTGGCGCGAGCAGCCCGCCATCGTCGTGATCTGGGCGACCTGGTGTCCCTTTTGCATACGCCACAACGCGCATCTGGACAAGCTCGCGCGCAGCAGCCAGGGGCAGTCGCTGCGCATCCTGGGCATCGCGCTCGATACCGACGCGCAACTGGTGCGCCAGTACATGGCGGGCCGCAATTTTCAGTTTCCGGTGGCGCTCGATGGCGGCGTGCTGCGCCAGCGCCTGACTGCGCGCCGTGTCACGCCGATGACCTGCCTGCTCGATCGCCAGGGACGTCTGGTACAGGCGATTCCGGGAGAGATGTTCGAAGACGACGTGCTGGAACTGGCGCCCAGGCTGTTGGCCCGCAGCGGCTGAACAGTCGCTAGGCCAGGCGATCCATGCGCCAGATTTGGTAGCGCAGGGCCAACAGGGCGCCGACAACGATCGCCAGCACGGCCAGCAAGCTCCCAATGGACAACGTCGACAGACCCGACAAACCCTGGCCAATCGTGCAACCCAGTGCCGTAATGCCACCAACGCCCATCAATAGGCCGCCTGCCAGATGGTTGGCAACGTCCTCCACGCCGCCAAACCCCTCCCAACGAAACTCGCGGCTTGCCAGCGCCATGGCCGCGGAACCAGCCACGATGCCCACCATGCCGACGATGCCAATGGTCAGCAACTTGGACTTGTCGCTGAAAAACAGCAGCCAGTCCAGCACATAGCCAACTGGCGCCACCATGCTCAATGCCTCCATGCGATGTGAATTGGTGGCAAGAAACGCCTCCTGCAGGGTATTGGGGTGTTCCGCCAGATAGCCAAGTCGCCCCGAAACCCACCACAGCAGGACAATCGTGGTCCCTATGCCCAGGCCGCCGAGCACGACATCGAACTGGCGCCCTTCAGGCTTGTACAGCACCCAGGCCAGCAACGCACCAGCGATCGCCAGGCCCAGTAGCGCCGCCGCCCATGGCGTGGCCAGTCCGGTCAAGCCGGCCAGCATGCTGGGCAGGTCCTGGCCATGGGGCAATTCGACAGCGACGCGATCGACCGACGCAACCCGCACTACCGCCGTGATGCCCTTGAGCGTGGCAAAGGCCGACAGACCCAGTACCAGCAACACGACCAGCGCCTTAAGATTGCCGGCGCCCACCCTGATCAGGTTTTTGCTGCCGCAGCCGGAGGCCAGCACCATCCCGAATCCGAACATCAGGCCGCCGGTGACCAGCGACAGCCACATCAGCCGTGGCCCGCCGTAGATGCTGTTGGATGCCTTGAGCCAGCCCAGTGCGACCATGGCATTGAATCCGATCACTGCCACTGCGATGGCCAGCACCCACATGCGCATGCGACTCCAGTTGCCCATGTTGACAATGTCGGCGATTGCGCCCATGGTGCAAAAGTGCGTGCGCTGGGCAATCGCTCCAAAGACAGCTGCCAGCACAAAGGCCGACCACAGGACGGTCGAGGTCAGGGCCGGCAAATCGATCTCTTGCATCGGCCGATTGTCGCAGTAGATCAATCAACCATCGGGTCTTGCCCAGGCGCCTGGCTCAGCCGTGCGGCGTGGGAGGTTGTCGCAGTCCATCTTGCCGGCCAGGCGCGCTCATTTGGAGCAAGACCTATCGTTATATCCTTGGTTGCGAATACAATTTGTTCCAGCTAAAAGAATGGGGTAAAAATGGAAAACAGCGACGTTCAGGACCGGGTATTTGCGTCTGTGGCAGAGTTGTTCTCAGTCTTGTCGACACCGATTCGGCTCAAGATCATCAGTGCGGTCTGCCAAAGCGAGAAGAGTGTCTCCCAACTGCTTTCCGAGATCGACACGACACAGCCCAATATGTCCCAGCACCTAAGTACCTTGTACCGTTGCGGTGTGCTGGCCAAGCGCCGTGACGGTACCCAGATGTACTACCGGCTGCAAAGTGAGCGCGTGGCAACCCTTTGCCGCGCCGTGTGTACGCAGGTCGCCATCGAACTGGAGGGCGAGACCCCGCTGGAACCATCCGAACGGCTGGTTCCGGCAATGCACCGCTAAATGGTGGAATCCGATCTCGCAGGCGCGACCTGATGCGCCTGATGCCACCGAAGTCGCGCTCTTTCCGGCGCATGGGCAAGATCGAAGGCCGCTCCGATCACTAACTGCGCATTCGCGGCGTCAATGTGATTCCGACCCAAATCGACGGCCTAGGGTTGCAACACTGCATTGCCGATATGGCCGAATAGCATCCGTGATTTGCGCGTCGGGTTTTTCAGTCCGTCGGTTCTGACAATAGCTTCGCCAACTCTGCGCCATCAACCGAACGCGCCGCGCCAAAGCCCGCAATGTGTCGGGCCTGATCGAGCCGGACGTGCATCAATCGGAAATCACCAAGTTGCAGCATCGCTTGGGCCTCTGGAAAGCGTGCCAGATATACCTGCCGGGCTGTTTGCCAGCTTGCGCTGGCGGGATCGATGGTCTCCGCCCGACCCTGCAGCGACACGCGCGCCAGGGCATGGACCGGTTCGTCGGCACGCTCGGCCTGCATCACCATCAGCGATACGGCGGGGCAGCGTGCCATGTTGCCGCTGTGGGCAGCCAGTGCACTGACATGGATCACCAGCGCCGCAGCGCTCGGATCTATTGCATACGGAACCATTGACACGTGCGGCATGCCGTCGGTGCCCAAGCTACCCAGGGCCGCGACACGCTGGGTCCGCAGCAGTTGCCGCAGCGCCAGGTTCAGTCGGGACATAGGGGCCATGGTGTCAGCGTGTTGCGACTCGCAGCAGGTGACCACGTGCATGTGTTTTCGGGGCAATCCTAGAATGCGCGGTGTTGCCAATTCGCCTTGCCATGATGCAATCCTCCGCTGCTGCCAATACCCACCCAATGACCAAACCCTACGACCACGCACGCATTGTGCCGCGCGCTTTGATCGAGGAGATACTGGCTCTGGCCAGTCGTTCCCCCTCGGGCGTCAATACCCAGCCCTGGAAGTTGTGTGTACTGCATTCTGGCGCTCGCGATACGCTGGTTGCGCAACTGCACGCTCATTTGCCGGCGCTGTGCAGCCAGGCCGATCTGCAGGCCGCGTTCTGGGAACAGTTCAAGCGCCTGCCTGGTCGCGTCAATTGGCCTGGTCCGGCATGGGAAAGCGCAGGCGACCGTTTCCCGGCGTGCGCCAATGCGGCTTTTGGCGGCGGCGCGCTCGCCACAGAGCACGATCTGAACCAATATTTCAACTTGTACGGTGCGCCAACGGCGCTTGTCTGCACGATCGACCGCAGCCTGGGCCTGGGCTCGGTACTCGATTACGGCATGTTCGTGCAGAACGTCGTCATGGCTGCCGCTGCCAGGGGCCTGGACTGCCGATCGATGGTCGGATGGAAGGGGTTTGCCGACATCGTGCTGGGCCATGTGCAGGCACCTGCGGGCGAGGTGCTGGTGACTGTGCTGGCACTGGGCTACTGCGACAGCGGTGCAAGCGCGACGCGCGAGGCTGTGCCGCTGTCGCAATTGCAGAGCTCAGCTTTCACAAGCTGGCGCGATTGAACCCGCAGGTACCGGCCTGGTGCCGACCATCGCCGAGCAGGCGAATGCCTCAGGTCAGGCCGCTGGCGCGGAAACGGCCGGTATCGCGAAAGCGGTCCATTGCGCTCACCAGTGCAGCCTCAATACCCGGTTCGAACGCCGAGTGCCCCGCAGCCTCGACGATCTGCAGTTCAGCCTGCGGCCAGGCTTGGTGCAGCCGGAACGCGGTGGCAGGTGGACAGATGACGTCGTAGCGCCCCTGCACGATCAGCGCAGGGATATCTGCCAGGCGTCCAACGTCGCGTAGCAATTGATCGGGCTCCAGGAATCCGGCGTGCTGGAAATAATGCGCCTCCAGCCGCGCGACTGCCAGTGCATGGGCGTCCGCGTCGGCATTCTGCGCATCGTCGGCCTGGGGCAACAGATGCAGGCAATTGCTCTCGTAGCGATTCCAGGCCCGCGCAGCCTGCAGCCGCACTTGCGCGTCAGTGCCAAACAGCAGCTTGCCGTATGCCGACAGCAGATCGTCGCGCTCAGCGGGTCTCAGCACGGCGCAGAACCGGGCATGTGCCTGCGGGAAGAACCAGGCCATGCCATACAGGAACCAGTGGATCTCGGCCGGCGTGCACAGAAAAACACCACGCAGCAGCAACCCGGTGCAGCGTTGTGGATGTGTCTGGGCATAGGCCAGCGCCAAGGTCGAACCCCAGGAGCCGCCAAACACCAGCCATTGCTTGACGCCCAATAATTCGCGCAGTCGTTCCATGTCGGCCACCAGCAATCGCGTGGTGTTGGCGCGGATCTCGCCCACCGGTGTAGAACGGCCCGCGCCACGCTGGTCGAACAGCACGATGCGGTAACAGGCCGGATCGAAAAACTGGCGATGCAGTGGCGAGGTGCCGGAGCCGGGTCCGCCGTGCAGGAGTACGACCGGAACACCCTGCGGATGGCCCGACTCCTCCCAGTACATGGTGTGGATGTCGTCCAGCGCCAGCATGCCGCCGCGCAACGGCACTATGGGTGGATACGGTTTGGCATCGCTTGACATGTGGGCTGGCCAGTGGCGTCGACGCAGGGCTACGTCGACGGACAATCTGGCATTCACGAAAGGGAAATCGAATTGTGACCCAATCACTGCATTGCACGACCTTGCTGGTCGTTGACTATGACGAGGCCATTGACTTCTTTTGCCGTGCCCTGCGCTTCGCGTTGATCGAGGACCGGCCCATGGGCGAGAGCAAGCGGTGGGTGCGGGTTGCACCAGTTGGCGGCAATGGCGCCAGCCTGTTGCTGGCCAAGGCAACGACTCCAGAGCAGCAGAGCTGCGTAGGCAATCAGGCTGGCGGACGCGTTTTCCTGTTTCTGCACAGCAGTGATTTCGCCGCCGACCATCGCCACATGCTCGCGCAGGGCGTGCGATTTGCCGAGCAGGCGCGCGAGGAAGACTACGGCACGGTCGCGGTGTTTCTTGATCTTTATGGCAACCAGTGGGACCTGCTGCAGCCCCGAGCGGCATGAGCTGTGCCAGCCTCACGGGGCAGGCTGAGCCGCCTCGCCGCACGGTGGCGAACCGCTATCATGCAGCGAGTTTCAAGGTGTTCCCATGCGCATGATCATTCTTGGTGCCGGACGGGTTGGTGAGAGTGTTGCCGAGAGTCTGGTGTCCGAGCAAAACGACATCACTGTCATCGATCCCGATCCCGATCTGCTGCGCGTGCTGGAGGACCGGCTCGATCTGCGTGGTGTTGCGGGAGATGGCGTGCAGCCATCGGTGCAGCGCCGCGCCGGAGCCGAGGATGCAGATCTCTTCATCGCCTGTGCTTCCACGGACGAGACCAATCTGGCCGCGTGCAAGATTGCGCGCAGCGTTTTCGGCATCCAGACGACGATTGCGCGGCTGCGTTCACAGGAGTTCAAGGAGGGCGACGCTCTGCTGGGCCCCGAGGGCTTTGCGGTCGACCACGTGATCTGCCCGGAAGAGTCCTTGATGGAGTACATCAACCAGCTGATCGACTACCCCGAAGCGCTGCAGGTACTGGAGTTCTCGCAGGGCCGCGCCCACCTGATCGCCGTGCGCGCGGCCTCGGGCAGCATTCTGGTGAACCACAGCATCAGCGAGTTTCGCGAACTGTTTCCGCAGGCGCCAATGCGGGTGGTGGCGATCTACCGGCAGGATTTTGAAATTCCGATCGAAGCGAGCACCCAGGTCTGGCCTGGCGACGAGGTGTTCGTGCTGGCCGACAAGGACAAGATACGCCCGGTGCTGCAGGCCATCCACAAGGACGATCGCCCGGTCAAGAGCGTGATGATCGCCGGCGGCGGCAAGGTGGGCCTGCGCCTGGCGCGCAGTCTGTCGGGACAGTGCCAGGTCAAGATCATCGAGGCCAATCGCAAGCGCTGCGAGCACCTGGCAGGCGAGTTGCCGGGGGACATCATGGTGCTGCAGGGCGACTCGACCGACGAGGAACTGCTGATCGAGGAGCGGGTCGGCGAGATGGACCTGTTCATCGCGCTGACCAGCGACGACGAGGACAATATTCTTTCGGCGATGCTGGCCAAGCGGCTTGGCGCGCGCCGCGTGATATCGCTGATCAACCGGCGCATCTATGCCGAAATGATGCAGGGCAGCGCCATCGATATTGCGCTGTCGCCAGCCCAGACCGTGATCGGCGAATTGCTGGTGCATATCCGCCGGGGCGACGTGGCTGCGGTGCACAGCCTGCGCCGCGGAGCGGCCGAGGCCATCGAAGGCATTGCGCGCGGTGACAAGCGCACCTCGCGCCTGGTCGGGCGCAGCATCGAGACCATCGAGCTGCCAACGGGCGCGCGCTTTGGCGCCGTGGTGCGCGGCGAAGGTTCCAAATGCGAGGTGCTGATGCCCTATCACGACCTGGTGATCCAGGAGGGGGACCACGTCATCATCTACGTTCCCAACAAGCGCCAGTTGCGGGCCGTAGAAAAGATGTTCCAGGTCAGTGCCACGTTTTTCTGAGCCGCGATGAACAGCCTGGCCCCGGTTCTGAATGTGCTGGCCACCGTGCTGGTGGGCTTTTCGCTTCTTTTTCTGGTGCCGCTGGGCTGGGCCCTGTCGATGGACCATTCCGATCTGCATGGCGTTTGGGCCACCGGCATGGCACTGACTTTCGGTATTGGCGTGCTGTTGATGATGCTGACACGTCGGCGCCGGCGCGAGCTGCTGCCCCGCGACGGCTTTTTGCTGGTAAATCTGGTCTGGATCGTTTTGCCAGCTGTCTCGGCCGTGCCCTTGATGCTGGCCGTCGACGGCCTGAGCTGGACCGACGCCTATTTCGAGGCCATGAGCGGCTTGACGGCCACCGGCGCGACCATTCTGTCCGGCCTGGACAATCTGCCGGTTTCCGTCAATGTCTGGCGTTGCTTCCTGCAGTTGATCGGCGGTCTGGGCATCATGCTGCTGGTGGTGGCCGTGCTGCCACTGCTCGGCCTTGGTGGCGTGCAGTTGTACAAGGCCGAAACGCCCGGTCCGATGAAGGATGCGCGACTGACACCCCGCATCGCCGAGACGGCGCGCGGCCTGTGGAGCGTGTATTTCGTGTTCTCGCTGGCCTGCATGCTGGCCTACCGCTGGGCCGGCATGTCCTGGGCGGATGCGTTCATGCACATGTGCTCGACCATGGGTTTGGGTGGTTTCTCTTCGCATGACGCAAGCTTCGGCTATTGGCAGTCGGCCAAAATCGAAGGCGTCGCCATTGTCTTCATGTCACTGGCCGGCATCAGTTTTGCGCGCTATTTCATCGTCTGGCGGGCGCGCTCGCTTGGTTCCCTGTTGCGTGACGCCGAAGTGCACAGTTATGTGCTGGTGTTGCTTGGCTCGGTTGTCGGACTGATGATATTGCTGATGCTGCACGGCACTTACGACAATCTGGCAGATGGCGCTCTGTCGGCGGCGTTTCATGTCGTTTCGCTTGCCACGACTACCGGCTATGCCGCAACCGACTATGCGATGTGGCCGGTGTTTGCGCCGATCTGGCTGATGTTTCTTGGCACTTTTGTGTCATGTGCCGGATCGACCGGTGGCGGCATCAAGATGGTGCGCATGGTGGTCCTGATAAAGCAGGCGCGACGTGAACTGGTGCGGGCGATCCATCCGCGGATCGTCAACCCGGTGACGATGGGGCGTGCCACCATTCCGGCCACGGTGATTGCGTCGGTGATGGCCTATATGCTGATTTACGGCGCAACTGTGCTGGGTCTCACCATGCTGATGCTGCTCACGGGATTGGATATCGTCACCGCGTTTTCCGCCGTAGTGGCCACCGTCAACAACATCGGGCCCGGCCTCGGACAGGTGGGGCCGTCGACCAATTTTGCCATCCTGAATGATTTCCAGACCTGGGTTGGCACGGTGGGCATGCTGATGGGCCGGCTTGAACTGTTGGCCGTCATCGTGCTGTTTGTGCCGGAGTTCTGGCGCAAGTAGGCGCGCGGCTCAGGGTTTGACCGCTGGCGCCGTGGCAGTTTGCCGAGCGCGCAGACGCAATACGCCAGTCGCCATGGCCGTGCCGAGGACGACTACCAGGCCGCACAGGATCATCCAGCCCGTGATCTGCTCGTCCAGCAGCAAGGCACCGAACAGCACGGCAAACACCGGCACCAGGAAGGTGACCGTGATCGCGCGCGCCGGTCCGAGTTGTTCGATCAGGCGAAAGTACAGGATGTAGGCGACGCCGGAACACAGGATGCCCAATGCCAGCAATGACAGCCAGGGTGTCAGTCCGGGATTGTGATCGGGCCACCACCAGACCATGGGAATGGCCAGCCCGATCGTTGCTCCAAGTTGACTGCCGGTGGCAATGGCAAGCGCATGCACACCACTCAGGTAGCGTTTGGCATAGCTGGCAGAGTAGCCATAACACAGCGTGGCCAGCAGGCAGGCGAGTACGGCCCAGCCGGCGCCGCCAGGCTTGAAGCTGGCCTTGTCGTAGGCCAGCAGCGCGACGCCGGCGAATCCGATTGCCAGGCCCAGCATCCGCATGCCGTTTGGACGGTCCTTCAGCCAGATCCACGCCACCAGCGCGCCAAAAAGCGGGGCGGTGGCGTTCAGGATTGCCGACAGACCGGTGCTGATGTGCAACACGGCATAGGAGAACAGCGCGAAGGGAAGCGCCGAGTTGAGCAGGCCGACGAACAGGATGCGACCAGCATTGCGCCGCAATACGTTCCAGTGGCCGCTGAACCACAAAATGGGCAGCAGCATCACGCTGGCGATGGCGACCCGGGCGCCCGCTGTTGGCAAGACGCCGAACTCCATGGCACCCAGGCGCATGAACATGAACGACATGCCCCAGAGGGCGGCTAGCGCGACGAATTCAAGGGCGATATTGTTTTTCATGTATGGGGGAGTTCCTGGTTGCGCGTCGATCGCTGTCGCTGCGCTTCAGTCACGCCGATCGGGCTATGTTCCATTGGCGGCATCAGGCCGCAATTGTCCGGTCTTCCCACATGCCGCTTGCAAGCGGTGGCGGCGCAGCTGCGCCCGGGCCTGCCGATTCGAGAGCGAGGAGGCTGGCCTTGCGATCCAGGCCGCCCGCATAGCCTGTCAGCGCGCCGGTGCTGCCGACGACGCGATGGCAGGGCACGATGATGCTGATCGGATTGCGCCCCACGGCAGCCCCGACTGCGCGTACCGCAGTAGGCTTGCCGATCTGCGCGCTGATCGCTCCGTAGGTGCTGGTTGCGCCAGCCGGAATCTGCAACAAGGCGCGCCAGACCGATTGCTGGAATGCAGTACCGAATTTCAGGTCAAGCGGGACGTCGAATGTGTTGCGTTGGCCGGCCATGAAAGCGCGTAGCTGCCCGGCCGCGCTGCGCAGCATCGGGTGTTGCGGATCATGGCGCCAATGGCGCGGGTCCGGAAAGTGGCGCTGGCCGATGAACCAGGCGCCGGCCAAGCCCACGCTGGAAGCGGCCAGCAGCATCGGGCCCAGCGGGCTGTCGATCTCGGTGCACATCAGGTCGTGTGGTAATTTCATTTCAGTCTCCTTTTGATTGAGGCTGCCTTTGCGGTGCCTGGCAATGTGCTCCAGGCGCGCAGCACGGCATAGCTGCGCCAGGGCCGCCAGGCTTGTGAACGTTCCTCTGCGGCGCGTGCCGGATTCTTTGCATCCTGCACGCCCAAGGCCTTGTGCAGCGCCACGTCACCAGCCGGAAACGCGTCTGGCCAGCGCAGCGCGCGCATCGCGATGTATTGCGCGGTCCAGTCGCCGATACCCGGCAGCGCCTTGAGCTGCTCGATCGTCTTTGGCACGTCACTACTGGCGCCCAGCGTGAGTTGGCCGCCGGCCACGGCTTGCGCCAGCGCCTGGATCGCGCGCTGACGCTGGCGCACGATGCCGATGGCGCCCAGGCGGTCCGGGTCGGCTGCTGCAAGAGTGGCGGCATCGGGAAACAGACAATGCAGCGCCGGGTATGGCGTGCTGATCGGCGTGCCGAACTCCTGCACCAGCCGCTGCGCCAGGGTGCGCGCCGCCGCCACCGTGATCTGCTGGCCGAGCACGGCGCGCACCGCCAGCTCGAAGCCATCGAGCGTGCCGGGAACGCGCAAACCCGCGCCGTCGGGGAAATCCTGGTGCAGCACCTGATCGATGGCATGCGGATCGGCATCGAGATCCAGCAACTGGTGCACGCGGCGGATCAATTGCGGCAATACGGGACGCAAGGCGTCGTCAACGCGCAGCACGACCTGGCTGCGCGAGGGCTCCAGTCGCGCCATCAGCCAGCCGCGCAACTCGGTGCCGCCCGATGCCAGGCGCACGGTACGTGCCAATGTGAAGCCAGCGCCGTCGGCTTCGATGTCGACCTGCTCGATGCCCGCAATCTGGCGCGTCCGCAAGAACAAGCCCATCGCTGCCGCGTCATAGGGCGGACGGTAGCCCAGGCGCACCTGCACACCGCCGGCCACTGGTTGCGCGCCCGCGCGACGCAGCTGGGTCGGATTGAGCTTGTAGTGGGCGATGAAGGCAGCGTTGAAACGGCGCACGCTGGCAAATCCGCTGGCAATTGCCACCTGGTGCACCGGCAGGTCGGTGTCGGCCAGCAACTGCTTGGCCGCCAGCAGGCGTCGCGTCTGCAGGTACTGGATCGGCGAGACACCGATCTGGGCTTCGAAGATACGGCGCAGATGGCGGTCGCTGACACCCAGTCGCGCGGCCACATGCTGCAGCGACGGGTCCTCGCCCTGCCAGGTGTCCGGATCGTCGAGCAGGTGCGCTGCCTGCTGCGCCAGGATCGCCGATGCATCCTGGATCGACCACCAGGGCGTTCCGGGCGCCAGTTCCGGTCGGCAGCGCAGGCAAGGGCGAAAGCCCGCCGTTTCGGCCAGCGCGGCATGGGCGAAGAAGCGGCAGTTCGCGCGTCGGGGTGTGCGCACGCCGCATACTGGCCGGCAATAGATGCCGGTGGACGTCACGCCGGTGAAGAAGCGGCCGTCGAAACGCGCGTCGCGGGTCTCCAGGGCGCGGTAACAGGCGTCCTGATCGATCATGCTGGTGGCGTCGGGCATGGGCCTATGGTACGCCCGGGGCGGTAGGGAACTAGCCGTTTTCGGACATATGGATTGGCGCACCGATACGACCCGGGCATGGCCTTCGGATGCGCCGATCGACCGGATCACGGGTCAGGTGACACAGCGTTTCCGGGCTCGGGGCCGATGCAATAATGACCGCGCCCTTCACCCTGAAATTTTGAACCGGAGACACGATGTTCGACCTGCCGATGGTCCCAGGACCACACGCAATCGCCGTCATGCTGCTGACGCTGGTTGCGCTTGGCCTGTTCATGCGCGACAAGATTCCGCTGGAGACATCGAGCCTGATCGTGCTGGCCTTGTTGACTGTCGGCTTCGAGCTCTTTCCTTACGTGGCCGAAGGCAAGGAATTACATGCGGTCGAATTCTTCCACGGCTTTGGCCACGAGGCGCTGATCGCCGTCTGTGCGTTGATGATCGTCGGCCAGGGCCTGGTGCGCACCGGCGCGCTCGAACCCCTGGGTCGCATCCTGGCCAAGATGTGGGCCGCCGGTCCGGTATTGGCGATGCTGGTCACGCTGACCGTGGCGGCAGTGCTGAGTGCCTTCGTCAACAACACGCCGATCGTCGTTCTGCTGCTGCCGGTGCTGATCAATGTCTCGCTGCACACCAAGACTTCGCCATCGGGGGTTTTGATGCCGATGGGCTTTGCGACGCTGATCGGCGGCGCAGCGACGACGATCGGTACCTCGACCAATCTGCTGGTGGTGTCGGTGGCCGCCGACATGGGGCTGCGCTCGATGGGTATCTTTGACTTCGTCGTGCCGGCGAGCATGGCCGGAATGGTCGGTATCGTGTTCCTGGTCTTTGTCGCGCCACGCCTGCTGCCCAAGCGCAGCACGCCGATGATGGACACCTCGCCGCGCGTCTTCACGGCCCACCTGAGCATTCCCGAAGGCAGTTTTTCCGATGGCAAGACGCTGTCGGCGGTGGTCGAGCAAGCTGGTGGCGACATGCATGTGCTGCGCATCGAGCGGGGCAAAGGAACCTTTGTCCTCAACTTCCCCGACACCATGCTTCGCGCCGGGGATCGTCTGCTGTTGACCGACACGCCCAAGAACCTCAAGGCTTTCGAATTGGCGCTCGGCGGCACGCTGTATTCGGGCGATTCCCAGGTCGACGAGGAGCATCCGCTGACGGCTGACGATCAGCAGATCTCCGAGATTGTGGTGGTCGAGAACTCGCCGCTGGAACGCCAGACACTCAAGCAACTGCAGTTCATCGACCGCTACCAATTGGTCGTTCTCGCGCTGCACCGCGCCGGGCGCGAACTGGCCTCGATCGGCAAGGGCATGGGCGATGTCGAGTTGCGCGCCGGCGACGTGCTGCTGGTGCAGGGGCCGGCCGGGCAGATCGCCGACTTGCGGCGTGACGAAAAGATGCTGGTGCTTGACGCCACGACCGATCTGCCGCATGTGAAGAAGTCGCCGACAGCTATCCTCATCATGAGCGCGGTCATCGTCGTTGCCGCTTTCGGCCTGCTGCCGATCTCCATCAGCGCCCTGGTTGGCGTGCTGCTGATGATCGCGACGCGCTGCCTGAATTGGCGCGAGGCGGCCGGAGCCCTCAATACCCAGGTCGTGCTGATCGTCGTCGCCAGCCTGGGCCTGGGTCTGGCGCTGCTGCGCACGGGCGGCGCCGAATA
>JBBKVW010000374.1:0-4663 GCA_037968655.1 Burkholderiaceae bacterium | reverse complement strand
GTGCAGGAGTACCTGCCAGGCGGCCAGAAATCCCTGCAATGCCTTGCGCGAGGAGCTCTCGACCAGCATCTGGGTGCGTTCCACATTGGCCACGCGTTGCACCAGCAACGGTACCGCCGGATACAGCGTGACCAGCGCAAAGCCCGGCAGGTGGGTCAATTGCGTTTGCGCTGCTGCACTGGCGGCGTCCAGGAAGGCCTGGGCCACTTGCTGGGTGCGCGCTTCGGCGCGCAACAGCGCCTGGAAGGAGAAAGGCGGCAGACCGGCCTGTTCGCGCTCGCGCAACTGCTGCTCGGCAAATGCCGGGTAGTCGTGGCGCTTGAGCGCGTCGAACAGGGGGTGTTTGGGCTGGAAGGTCTGGATCCACATCTCGCTGTGGCCGCTGACCGCGGCGTCGCGGCCGGCGCGGCCGGTGGCCTGCATCAGCAGGCTGAACAGGCGCTCTGGCGCACGAAAGTCGCTGGAAAACAGCGCGTTGTCGGCATTGACCGCCGCCACCAGCGTGATGCGCCGAAAGTCATGCCCCTTGGCCACCATCTGGGTGCCCACCAGCACGTCGACCTCGCCCGAATGCACCTGCGCCAGTTGGGTTTGCAGGCTGCCGCTGCGCCGGGTGCTGTCGGCGTCGATGCGCGCCACATGCACCGCGTCGCCGTCCGGCCGCTCGGGCGTTTGCGAGCCGGGCCGGCGCACATCGGCCAGCAGTTCGACCAGGTGCTCCTGCAGGCGTTCGGTGCCGCGGCCGACCGGTGCAATATCCAGATTGCCGCATGCCGGGCAGGCGCGCGGCACCGGCTCGGCAAAGCCGCAATGGTGGCAGCGCAAGCTGCGGTCGATCTTGTGAAAGACCCGAAACGCGCTGCAGTGCGGGCAGGCGCTTTTCCAGTCGCAGGATCCGCACTGCAGCACCGGCGCATAGCCGCGCCGGTTCAACAGGATCAGGCTTTGCTCGCCGGCTGCGATGCGCTGGCGGATCGCCGCGAGCAGTGGCGGCGCGAACTCCGCGCGGCGCGGCTGGTGGTTCATGTCGACCCGGCGCACCAGCGGCAGCCGCGCCTGCTCACCGATCCGGCTGGGCATGTGCAGCCGGGTGTAGCGCCCGCCCTGTGCGCGCGGCCGGCTGAGCTGCCAGCTTTCCAGCGATGGCGTGGCCGAGCCCAGGATCACCTTGGCATCGAGCATCTTGCCGCGGTACACCGCCAGGTCGCGCGCCGAGTAGCGCGCACCCTCCTGCTGCTTGTAGCTCGGGTCATGCTCTTCGTCCACCACGATCAGGCGCAGCGTGGGCATCGACGCGAATACCGCCATGCGGGTGCCCAGCACGATGCGGGCGCTGCCCAGATGCGCCGCCAGCCAGCTGCGCAGGCGCTGTGGGTTGCTCATGCCGCTGTGCAGCGACACCACGGCGTCGGCACCGAACAGCGGCGCAAAGCGTTGCTCGAAGCGCTGCTGCAATTGCGGCGTCAGGTTGATCTCGGGCACCATGACGAGCGCCTGCGCCAGTGGATCGCGCTCCAGCAGTTCCTGTACGCAGCGCAGGTAGACCTCGGTCTTGCCGCTGCCGGTGGCGCCAAACAGCAGGAAGCAGCCCGCGCTGCTGCGGATCTGCTCCAGCACCGTGTCCTGCTCCGGGCTCAGTTGACGCGTGGCGTCTGGCTCTGGCGTCATTTGCGCTGCGTCGACCGTTTCACCATCCGGCCCCGCTGCAGCGTCTGCTTGCGCCGCCTGTTGCCGGTTCCGGCCCGCGCCTGTGCCCGTTGTTGCTGGCTTGTCCTGTGCACGCAAGGCGCTGCGGCGCAGTCGCCGCTGCAGTTGCAGCTGGCTCAGGTCGCGCAGCTGCGGCGGCAGCGCCGCAAGCGCAACCTCGCCCGCGGCGCGCTGGTAGTACGCGGCGGCGAATCCGACCAGGCGCCGCCATTCCTGGTTCAGTGGCGGCAGTCCCTCGAGAATGGCCGACACCGGGCGCAGTCTGGCCTCATCCAGTATTTCGGCCGGCGACGGCGCGGCATCCCACACCACACCCAGCACTTCGCGCCGTCCCAACGGCACCCGGACCAGGCTGCCAGGCGGTGCGGGTTCGGCACTTTGGTAGCTCAGCGCGCCGCCTATCTGGCTGTGCGCCGGCGTCTGCACCAGGACCGCAATCAGCTGCTGCATGACAAAGTCACGGTTGGGGCGTTCTCTTGATGTGAACTTGTGAAGTGCGACTTAAGTGCTTGATCCGTAAGCGCTTTGGGTCTCATCCAAGATTTCTGTGGATAACTTTGTTGATATCTCGGTGCGAGCGGCGTGCAGGCCTTGTGGGCTCTGGCTTTGCTTGGATTGCCCATCAAACTGGCAAGGACACTAAGCTTATATAAATCAACAACTTACAAAGCCGTTGATTTGCATGTTGGCGACTTGAGCCGATTTGCCCGAGCGACTTGCCGCAGGCCATTTTTTGTGAATAAGTCAGGGTTCACCAACCTGCCGGGCCCCGAATTCATGGTAAGGCGTCGCGCGCCGGGTTCTTGGCCCGCATCGCGCGCGACAAGCTGTGCACCGCTTCGACCAGCACCGCCACATGCTCGGGCGGCGTGTGCTGGCTGATACCGTGGCCCAGGTTGAAGATATGGGTCGGGCCGGTCTGCGCAGGGCTGTCGGAACTGGCCGCATGCGGTGGCCCGAAACTCTCCAGCACGCGCCGCACCTCGGCCTCGATCTGCGGTGGGCCGGCAAACAGCACATTGGGATCGATATTGCCCTGCAAAGCCTTGCCGGGGCCGCCGCGCGTGCCGCCGACCAGTGCCCGGGCGCGGGTCAGGTCAACCGTCCAGTCCAGCCCCAGCACCTCGCAATCGAGTTGCTGCATCTGGGCAAGCCATTGGCCACCGCCCTTGGTGAAGACGATGCGCGGAATCAACACCCCGTCATGTGCCCGCTTGAGCTGGCCCAGCACCCGGGCGGTGTAGGCCAGGCTGAACTGCTGGAACGCGCCATCGGCGAGCACGCCGCCCCAGCTGTCAAAGATCATCACCGCCTGTGCGCCGGCCTCGATCTGGGCGTTCAGATAGGCCGCTACCGCGTCGGCGTTGATGGCCAGCATGTGGTGCATCAGGTCGGGGCGCGCGTAGAGCATGGTCTTGACCAGGCGGTAATCGTCCGAGCCAGCGCCTTCGACCATGTAGCAGGCCAGGGTCCAGGGGCTGCCGGAAAACCCGATCAGCGGCACGCGTCCCCGCAGGGCCTTGCGAATCGAGGTCACTGCGTCGAAAACATAACGCAGCTTGTCCATGTCCGGCACCGCCAGCGCCGCCACTGCGGCCTCGTCGCGCACCGGATGCGCGAAGCGCGGGCCTTCGCCGATCGCAAAACTCAGGCCCAGGCCCATCGCGTCGGGAATGGTGAGGATGTCGCTGAACAGGATGGCCGCATCGAGTGGATAGCGCTGCAGCGGTTGCAGCGTGACCTCGGTCGCGTAGTCGACATTGGTGGCCAGGCCCATGAAACTGCCGGCCTTGGCGCGGCTGGCGCGGTACTCGGGCAAATAGCGTCCGGCCTGGCGCATCAACCAGACCGGTGTGTGGCTGGTGGCCTGGCGCATGCAGGCGCGCAAAAAAGTGTCGTTTTGGGTTGCAGCAAAAGCGCTGCCGGGGCTCGATTCGGACATGCGGCTATTGTGGCAGTAGGGGCGCTGCCGGGACCTCGACCGAAGCCAGGCGGCGCGGCCTGTGCCCAGGCACGCGCGGACTCAGACGACGTTGAGCGGCGCAGACTGGGAGGCTGCAAAAAGCGAGGCGCGTTCGCTGCAGCGACCGTCCACTGCCTCGGCCCACAGGCGCGAATCAAGTTCCTCCTGTTGCAGCATTTCGGTGTTGGCAAAGTCGGCAGGCGCGGAATCGGTTTTGGCCGGATCCGGCCTGGCAGCATCTGCGTCGAGCGGAGACGATTTATCGGTGCCAGGGTTGTCAGGCTTGCCCGGTGCCGATTCGCCAGCACTCGCCGTGGCCGCTGGCGGCTGCTCGCCGCCCGCGGGAGTTCCTGCCGGAAACTGCAGTTCCGTGTCTTTCCAGTGGTCAGGTTGTGTCAAGGCGGTTCTCCAAGCGAGTGGAATCAGATGGTTGAAACCACTATAACGCGCTAACTTCGGGCATTCCACCCCTCGCGCAGCTTAACTTGCGGCTTGCGCAATTCGGGCGATTGCGTTGCATGGTTTCTTTGCGCGGTCCATCAGAGCCTGCAAATGCCCGCCAGCACTAGGTTTTGTACTTGATCGAACATCCGTAGGGACGCGTCGTTGCATTGGCGATGGCCTGGCCGGCCAACAACTCGCCAATGCCTTTTTTTACATAGTTGATAGCCGACGGTATGTCGTCGGCTCGCGCCGACGCGATGCTGTCGATGCCGCCGGCATACACCAGAATGCCCTGTGGGTTGACGATGTACATGTGCGGTGTGGTGCGCGCTCCGTAGCTCTTGCCTACGGTGCCTTCTTCATCCATCAGGATGGCGCTGGGGGCGGATTTGCGCTCTGTCTTCCAGGCCACCAGCTTGGAGGGCTCCAGGTAGTCGCTGCTGGCTTTTTCGGTGGAGTTGATGGCGAGCCACACCACGCCTTTGCCGGTGGCGTCTTTCTGCGTGGCGGGCATGTTGCCGCTGTCGTAGTGTTTGCGCACAAAGGGGC
>JBBKVW010000373.1:0-5584 GCA_037968655.1 Burkholderiaceae bacterium | reverse complement strand
CAGGGCTTCGTGCACGGCGGCGCCATCTTTCGCAATCTGGCGCGCCTGTCAGCGGCCGGGCTGCCGGTGGTCACCGTGGTGCATGGTTCTTCAACTGCCGGTGGCGCCTACATGCCCGGCCTGTCGGACTACGTGATCATGGTGCGCGGCCGGGCCAAGGCCTTCCTGGCCGGACCGCCGCTGCTCAAGGCCGCCACGGGCGAAATCGCCACCGACGAGGAACTCGGCGGCGCCGAGATGCACACCAGCGTCTCGGGCCTGGGCGAATACATGGCCGAGGACGACGCCGATGGCGTGCGCCTGGCGCGCGAGGTCGTGCAGCGCCTGCAATGGAGCCGGCACCTGGCCGCCACGAAGCCGCCACAGCGCCCGCATGCCTTGCCGCCACGCCTGGACCCACAGGAGCTGATGGGCATACTGTCGGCCGATGGCAAGAAGCCCAGCGACATGCGCGAGGTCATCGCCCGCATCGTCGACGATTCGGATTTTCTCGAGTTCAAGGCGCTGTACGGTCCGGCAACGGTCACCGGACACGCCAGCATCGGCGGCCATCCGGTCGGCATACTCAGCAACAACGGGCCGCTCGACCCGGACGGCGCCAACAAGTGCACGCATTTCATCCAGGCCTGCTGCCAGAGCGGCACCGCGCTGATCTACCTGCAGAACACCACCGGCTACATGGTGGGCAAGGACTATGAGCGCGCCGGCATGATCAAGCATGGCTCCAAGATGATCCAGGCCGTGGCCAATGCGACGGTGCCCCAGCTCACCATCATGTGCGGCGCATCGTTCGGCGCCGGCAACTACGGCATGTGCGGACGCGGCTACGATCCGCGCTTCCTGTTCTCCTGGCCCAATGCGCGCACCGCCGTGATGGGCGGCGAGCAGGCCGCCACCACGATGCGCATCGTGGCCGAGGCCGGCGCCAGGCGCAAGGGCCTGCAGGTGGACAGCGCCGCGCTGGACGCACAGGAAAAGGCCATCATCGACACCTTCGAGCGCCAGCAAAGCGCGGTGGCGACATCCAGCCTGATGCTGGACGACGGCATCATCGATCCGCGCGATACCCGCGCCGTGCTGTCACTGTGCCTGGACCTGTGTTTTGACGCGGCGCGCCGCAGCGTACGGCCGATGCAGTTCGGGGTGGCTCGGCCATGAGCAGCGATCGCACATCCGCCGGCGCCATGCGCATGGACAAGCAAGCAGCAGCTACCGCAGGCATGGCGCAGCAAGGCGATCCAGTGACGACTTTGGGCGCTCCTTTCACCTCTGTATTGATCGCCAACCGCGGCGAGATCGCACTGCGCATCCTGCACACTGCCAGACGCATGGGCCTGCGCGTCATCGCGGTGTACTCCGACGCCGATGCCGACGCGCTGCATGTGCGCATGGCCGACCAGGCGGTGCGCATCGGTGCCGCGCCAGCACGCGAGTCCTATCTGAACATCGCCCGCATCATCGCGGCGGCACAACACAGCGGCGCTGGCGCTGTGCACCCGGGCTACGGCTTCCTGGCCGAAAACGCGCTCTTCGCGCAGGCGGTGGTCGACGCCGGCCTGGTCTGGGTCGGCCCGCCGGCTGCGGCCATCCATGCCATGGGCGACAAGGCGCAAGCCAAGCGCCTGATGCTGGCAGCCGGCGTGCGCTGCGTGCCCGGCTACGACGGGCCGGAGCAGGACGATGCGACCCTGATCGCGCAGGCCAAGGACGTAGGTTTTCCGCTGATGGTCAAGGCCACGGCCGGCGGTGGCGGCCGCGGCATGCGTCTGGTGGCGTCAAGCGATGTGCTCGCATCAGCCTTGGCCAGCGCGCGCTCCGAAGCGCTGTCGGCATTTGGCTCGGACAGCGTGCTGCTGGAGCGCGCCGTGATCGAACCGCGCCATGTCGAGATACAGATATTCGCTGACGCCCACGGCAACGTCGTGCATATGGGTGAACGCGATTGTTCGGTGCAGCGGCGGCACCAGAAACTGATCGAAGAGGCGCCCTCGCCGGCTCTTGCGGGAGCGCCCGGCGCCAAGCTGCGCCGCCAAATGGGGAACATGGCAGTGGCAGCGGCCCGCGCCATCGACTACCGCGGCGCCGGAACCATCGAATGCCTGTTGGACCAGCAGGGCCGGTTCTATTTCATGGAAATGAACACCCGACTGCAAGTGGAGCACCCGGTGACCGAGGCGCTGACCGGCTTTGACCTGGTCGAATGGCAACTGCGTGTTGCGCGCGGCGAGGCACTGCCCGTGAGCAATCAGGAGCAGATACTGCAGCGCTTCGAATCCGGCGGGCATGCGATCGAAGTTCGCCTGTGCGCCGAAGATCCGAGCCACGAATTCCTGCCCCAGAGCGGTCGGCTGCTGGGCTGGCAGCCAGGCGACGGCGTGCGGGTCGACCATGCACTGGAGGCAGGTCAGTCCATTGCCCCCTATTACGACTCGATGGTGGCCAAGTTCATTGCCCATGCCGGGGACCGCGACGCAGCCCGACAGGCGCTGGCCGGCGCACTGACCGAGGCAGTGGTTCTGGGTGTGCCGACCAACCAGGCCTACCTGGCGGCCTGCCTGCGCCATCCGGTCTTTGCCGCTGGCGAGGCCAGCACGACATTCATCGGCGCGCATGGCGCGCAATTGCTGCTAGCCGCGCCGGCCATTCGAGCTGCTCTGGCTGCGCTGGTGCTGTACGCCGCACGCGCGCAGCGCGAGGCGCACGACCCGTGCCGGGTCGATCTGGCGCTGGCCTGGCCGGTGCCGATGCGACTGTCGATCGACGGTGAAAATTGCCGGGCCGGCGTGGCCGCACTAGGCGGCAATCACTATCAGGTCGAAGTACATGGCGCAAGCGAGCGCTTCAAGCTGCTGCAATGTGACGCAGGCGGCGTGGCGGTCTCTACCGACGCCGGCTTCGAACGCATCGCCTGGGCCTGGGATGACGACACCCTGGTCGTCAGCCGGCAAGGCCGCCAGAGCCGGCTGCTGGATCAGAGCCTGAGTGGCGCCGCGCGTGCCGATGCCGGCCACGGCGGGGCGATCCGCGCGCCGATGGCCGGGCGCATCGTTGCGCTGCATGTGGCCGAAGGCGACACCGTGCGCAAGGGCAGCCCGCTGCTGGTGCTCGAGGCCATGAAGATGGAGCATCCTGCGCTGGCGCCGATGGACGCGACGGTCAGCAAGGTCTGGGTTGTGCAGGGCGCACAAGTGCAGACCGGCGCACTGATGGTGGAGTTGGCACAGTTCGCTGCGCAGGCAGTGGCGGCAAAGAATTGAGGCGCGCAAACCGCAGGCTCAGCCCAGTTGTATCAATGTCCAGCGAGTAGCGGTCTGACAGAATGGGACAGGTGCGTCGCCGGTGTCCCTCGCAATGCCAAAGTCCAGGAATCAACAGCATGGCCCCTTCTGATCTGTCGCGCGACGCCGACGTCGGTCTCGCCGACGTCAACGCGCAATTGCGCCATTTCGCACCCTTCGCGCAAATGCAGGCGGAGCATCTGGAACAGTTCATCCGCAATGCCAGCACAAGCCAGCATGCCGCTGGCGCCCGCATACTGACGCCCGCCAGCGGTCAGCCAAGCCATCTGCTGGTGGTGCTGAGCGGCCACGTGACCGGCCAGGGCGAAGCCAATGACAGCAGCGACGGCAGCGACGGCAAGGGGACATTCGAACTCGAAACAGGCGACCTGTTCCCGATTGCCGCCATCATGGCCGAACGCCCGGTCCACGCCACCTACAGCGCCCATGACCCGGTCACCTGCCTGCAGTTGCCGGTGCAACAGGTGCATGCACTGGCTGGCATCAGCAAGCCGTTTGCCGAGTTCATGCAGGGCCGGCTGCGCACGCAGCTCGCGCTGTCGCGCCAGGCTACCCAGGCCAGTTATGCGAGCCAGTCGCTGGCCGAGCAATCACTGGAGACGCCGCTGGGTCAGCTGTCGCTCAGCGCACCGGTCAGCGTGTTGCCGGCAACGCCTGTGGCCCAGGCCCTGCAGAGCATGCACGACCGCGCGATCGCTCCATGCTGGTGCTGGACACGCAGGGTGCAGCGATGGGCATATTGACGCGGCACGACATTCTGGAGCGTGTGGTGCTGGCCAAGTTGCCCCTGGAGTCGCCAATAGAGCAGGTAATGACCGCGCCGATCCACACCCTGAGCGCGCAGCACACCGCGCAGGACGCAGCGCTGCTGATGTCGCGCCATGGCATCCGCCATGTACCGGTGACGCAGCAGGGCAAGGTGATCGGCATGGTGTCCGAGCGCGACCTGTTCACCATGCAACGCCTGTCGATCCGCCATGTCAGCTCGGACATCCGGGCATCGACGGACGATGAGGGCCTGGTGCGCGCGGCCGGGCAGATTCGCGAATTCGCAGGCCACCTGCTCGGCCAGGGCGTGGCCGCGCGCCAGCTGACGCAATTGATCAGCCACCTGAACGACCTGCTGACCGAACGCCTGGTGCTGTTGCAGGCGCAGGCCCACGGCGTGGACATGCAGCAGGCCTGCTGGCTGGCCTTCGGCTCGGAAGGCCGTAGTGAACAGACGATCTCGACCGATCAGGACAACGGCCTGGTATTCGTCAGCGATCAGCCAGAGCAGGACAGGCCACGCTGGCTGGCTTTTGCGCGCAGCGTCAACGAGGCGCTGGACCGCTGCGGCTACCCGCTGTGCAAGGGCAACATCATGGCCAGCAATCCGCAATGCTGCCTGACGCCAAAAGAGTGGGGCCGGCGTTTTGGCGACTGGCTCGAATTCGGCTCGCCGCAAGACCTGCTGCATGCCAACATCTACTTCGACCTGCGCGCGCTGGTCGGGCGCAGCGATCTGGCCGAGCAGCTGCGCGACACCATCACCCGCCAGTCGGCCGCCCTGCCCCGCTTCGCCAAGCAGATGGCCGACAACGCGCGCCGGCACCGGGTACCGTTGAACTGGCGCGGCGCGATCGACACCAGCACTGTCGACGGGCGCGAAATGGTCGACCTCAAGCACCACGGCACGGCAGTATTTGTCGACGTCGCACGCTTGTACGCTCTGGCACTTGGCGTGCCACAGGTTGGCACGCGGGAACGCTTCGAGGCGATTGGCCCCCTGTTGCGTCGGTCAGCGCAAGACAGCGATACCTGGATCGCAGCGTTCGAGTTCCTGCAGATGCTGCGCTTGCGCGTGCAGACCGACGACACGCCGCTGGAGATGGCCAATCTGGTGGCACTCGACGCGCTCAACCATGTCGACCGGCTGATGCTCAAGGAAAGTTTTCGCGTCGCGCGCAGCTTGTTGAAAAAACTGGATCTGGACTACCCGTCCTGACTGCGAGCCGGCGGCGCGCAGAGGCAAACCAATACGTGCGGCCTTTGGCGTCCGGTGCCAGCGAATCGTCTGCGCTGCCCACTCGGACGGGCACCCTGCACCGCTTGGTGCGAACGGGCAAATTGCACTTGCCGGCACATACGATAGAGCGGCACCTCGCGGTGCAGGTGGGCGACTTCTGTACTGATCAGCCCCGCTTGCGATAGACGAAGTACGCGTCGGCAGGCAGGTCACCGGCGCCGACCAGATCCAGTGCGATCGGCTCCAGCGTCGCGTCGTCCATAGGCTGGTCGCCGAC
>JBBKVW010000372.1:0-13681 GCA_037968655.1 Burkholderiaceae bacterium | reverse complement strand
CGATCGAACAGGCGCTGGCGCGGGCCGCGCCGCAGTTCGAGCGCGCGTTCAGCGCTGCGCCGCGCCTGCGCGCTGCGCTGCACGCTGGTCCGGTCATCACCGGAGAAGTCGGCGGCAGTCGGCGCGCGATCGTGTATCACGGCGATGTGATGAACACAACGTCACGCATCGAGCAGGCGACGCGCGACCTGGGGCACCATTTCCTCGTCTCGGGCGACGCGCTGCAGCGGCTCGCGGATCTCGAGGGCTATGCGTGCGAGGACCTCGGTCTGCAGCAGCTGCGCGGCCGAGCCGCGGCGATACAGGTCTACGCTGTCACTGCCACGCCGTCGACGAACGAGCGACGTAGATGAAAACGGGTCGGTCGCAGCGCGGCATGCGTGCGTCGGTCATGGGCCGCCGCTGATGCGACGTCAGGCCTTCCAGGAGACACCATGTTCGCTGGCCATATCGGATTCGCCCTCATCGCTGCACGCGTCGAGCCGCGCGTCAACGTCGGCGTGCTGGCCGCTGCGTCTCTCCTGCTTGACCTCCTGCTCTGGCTTTTTGTCCTGTCGGGTTGGGAGTCGGTCATTATTCCGACTGATTTCCAGCAAACGCACCAGCCCGAGTTCGTGTTCCCCTACTCGCATGGCCTGTCTGCCAGCATCGCGTGGTCGGCACTTTCGGGGGCCTTGATCCTTTCATAGATGAGTCGACAAGTAGCTTGACGCGCGCCGGTCCTGCGACGGAAAATTCAAGTTTGAAATCGACCTCGTAGATCGCGCTGTATTGAACGATCGGGGCATCGGCAAGGGGTTGTGACCCCTGAAAGCTAGCAGTGAACGCGACTGGCCCACTTCTGTTGCAACGTCGTTAGGCCTCCTAACTCGCTCTCGGGGGAAGCATGAAGATCCTGCACTGCCTCATTTTCACCCTCTTCTTCGTCTCGCAAGCACACGCGCAGACCGCCGAGATTCCAACGCGCCCTGGAGTGACCCAGAAGGTAGTTGTCATGCGGGCTCCAGAGCCCAAAGCTACGCTGATACTCTTTCCGGGTGGCCATGGTGGCCTGCAACTCTTTCCAAACGGATCCATGAACTGGGGAGAGAACAATTTTCTTGTGCGCACCCGGCAATCATTCGTTGACCAAGGTTTCACGGTCGTCCTACTTGATGCGCCATCCGACAGGCAGTCACCGCCGTTCCTACAAGGCTTTCGACAAAGGCCGGAGCACGCAGCAGACATCAAGGCCGTCATCGCTTGGGCACGCGAAGGCAGCAAGGCCCCCGTCTGGCTGATTGGCACAAGCCGTGGTACACAGTCTGTCGGCTACCTGGCTACCGAATTGGCCTTGGCAGACGGACCTGACGGTGCCGTACTTACGTCATACATCCTTGTCGATGAAAAAGGCCGCCCGGTCCCCGCAATGCCTCTGGGAAAGGTTCGAATTCCTGTCCTAATCGTGCATCACGAGCAGGATGCTTGCGCGCATTGTCCCTTTGCGAGTGCGCAGCAGGTGGTTGACAAACTTCGGAACTCCCCACGAAAGCAATTAATTCCCGTCACTGGCGGGAGCAACCGCGGCGACGACTGCGAGGCGCTTGCATATCATGGTTTTAATGGGATTGAACAAAGTGTCGTCCAGCAGATTGGCGCGTGGATAGTGGCAAAGTAAGGCCCGATTCAGGGACTTCCCACGTAGTCCAAGCAACGGTGTCGAATTTGCCTATTCCTGATAGACGGTATTCAGTGCATTGGTGCGAGGCGAAGGCGAAGTGAAATGAGGAACAAACTGCGCAATTGCAGACGGCCTAGTTGCACTGGCGATGCCATGCGGGCCCGAGTACGAATCGCTTGCTGGGGCTCCGTTCTGTTCCCGTTGTATTCACCGCGATCGGTGCCACAGAGGGTTAGTCCGGCTTGCCCATTGATGGTTTGACCTGTTGGCCGCATCTTCGGATTCACGTCTGACTGGAAATCAACGACGACCCAGTTTGCAACCGGCGACCTATCTATGCCAACACAGTCGCCACCGTGGGCACCCACGGACCTGACCTCTCGCTCATGTGACGCGCGTCAAAGGCGTTGCCCAGCACGAACTCCGCCCACAGAACTTGGAGTCGCGGCCATCGCCTTCATCTATAACTCAATTTTCGAGCGGCGTCGCCTCGCAGTGGCTTTTGCGATCCTGCTGGCCCTGTCTGCGGCCCCGGGTCGAGTGGGTGCCCAGCCGGCCGGGGCGACGGTGCGCTTGCAGGCGGGCGTGCTCTTGCTCGAGATGCCACAGGGGTGGTCCATTGGCAAGGGTCACTTTGGCTATTACCTGACGGGGCCACGCAACGAGAGCGTGTTTGCTCTTGGGCTGCCGCGGCCCTTCGCGGGCGCGCCGGTCGAGCTGCCTGCAGACAACTTTGCCATGGCACGCCTGAGGGTGAAAGGGCTCGTGGCTGTCGAGACCGAGCAGGGGAGCAAGGCCTGGCGCCTTGCGCGCCCGCCCACGGAAACCCGTTTACCTGGCAATCGCGTGATGCATTCAATACGGCTGACAAGCAGATTGACCGCCGGCGAGTACAGCCTGATCTACGTCCTGGCGTCACCGCGGTTCATGGGCCATGTCAACTTGACTGATCACGGTTCGATCGACGACGCCGCGAGGTGGTGGGACGCGATCATCGCCCGCCATAGCTGGGTCGATCCGGCCACGCTGCCCAGGTGAGGGGCGACAAGGCCGTTTGGCTCAGCAAGGCGGGAATCAACGACTTTCCGGTGCTCGGCTGCGGCGGCGCGTGTGGTGCTGCGCCAGCAGGTGGTGTTCTTGAATGGTCGGGCTGCAGTAATTGGCGCACTGGGAATTTGGGACGAATTCGTGTCGCATGTGTTTTGCCTTGACAGTTTTCTGGCACACATCGGTGCTCGTGGCGCGATCGAGCCGAATCTCCGCACGCATGGCGGCCATGCATGCCGCCCACGTCAATGCGATCCCCTTTGAAGGTCTGGATCACTATGGGGACGCCCGGTCAAGCTCGATATGGCCTCGCTACAGGAAAAGCGCATTGACGGTCGGCGTGGTGGATATTGCTTTGCGCAGAGTTTGTTGTTCATGTTCGCGCTTGAGGCGATTGGCTTCATGGTCACGGGGCTTGGCGCGCGCGTGCGCTGGATGTCGCCGCCCGATAGTCCGCTTGGGCCGAAGGTGCTTACAACGATCGGATCGGAGGCTAGAGCGTCCATGGCAACCGATCCCGGGGACTTGAGCGTACGCCTCTGCGGCCGAAATCGGCCGCACAACGTGAGAGTACACCTACGGGCGCATATGCCATCGAATGACGGCTTGCAGGACGACGCGCCGCGATTGACGCACGTCTGAAGCCGCGCGTTGGCCATCACGATGGATTTTCTCCGATTGGCTCGGATATACCTGATCGAAGGACCGGGCGGCGCCGGAAAGTCGACATTCGCCGCATCCCTTGCAACCCGGGTCGACCGAGGTGTGCACATAGCACTGGACGAGTGATTCACGCGGCTCTTTAGCCCGAATCGGCCGAGCACAGGCCGCATGCCGTGGTACATCGAGCGCAAGGCGCGCCTGCTCAATCACATCTGGAAGCATGTTGAATCATTCCTTGCCTGCGGTGTGGCGCCAATCCTGGAGCTTGGTCTGGTGCAGCGGTAGAGCCGTGAAGATCTCTACAAACGGGCGCGTGAAGTTGGGGTAGATTTGACGGTGTACTTGCTCCAGGCGTCCCGCGAGGTTCGGCACAGGAGAGTCATGCGCAGGAACGTTCAAATAGGTCCTGCGTTCTCCATGGTTGTTCCCGCCCCGTTCCTCGAGATGGCAAGCGATGTGTGGCAGGAGCCAGACGAAGTCAAGATTGCTGAGAATCGAATTGAAAAAATCCCATCAGAGGCTTGAGCGCGATGACGGCTGACCCCATCCATCGTCCCAGCCGACCGCCTGCGGTGGCGGCTGAATTGCACGGTTGTGCGTCACAAACCGGGTTTCGTAGTCACTGGCAGATCGGAGAGGCATCATGTCCAAGCTTCGCGTAGAGAGTTTCACCATTTCACTGGACGGTTACGGCGCCGGCCCGGACCAGGACATCAACAATCCACTGGGTGTTGGCGGCACTTCGCTGCATGGTTGGGCGATCCCCACTCGGACTTTTCAGCAAAAGCTGTTTGGCAACGATAGCGGGGAAACGGGCGTCGACGAGGATTTCGCCGCGCGCGGTTTCCTGAACATCGGCGCATGGATACTCGGCAGGAATATGTTCGGACCTGTTCGTGGTCCATGGCCAGACGAGAGCTGGCGGGGTTGGTGGGGCGAAAACCCTGTGTATCACGTGCCGGTATTCGTGCTGACCAACCACGAGCGCGCACCGCTTGTCATGGACGGGGGCACCACCTTCCACTTTGTGACAGGAGGCACTGCCGTCGCACTTGAACGCGCCCGCGAAGCCGCCGAGGGCAAGGACGTTCGCGTTGGTGGCGGCGTCAATGTCATCCAGCAGTATCTTCGCCATCGCCTGATCGATGAGATGCACATAGCCATATCGCCAGTCCTGCTCGGCTCCGGTGAGCGACTCTTCGAAGGTGTGAATCTTCCTGCCTTGGGCTATGCCTGCGTCAAGCACGAAGCCTCGGCACGGGCCACCCATTTGGTTCTGTCCCGGCAGTGACCACAGTGACTCTTGGCCCGCTAGGAGTGCTCATTGGCCGGCGGCCAGCGGGGGCCGAATCCAAGGTCCGTGCATTGCCACGTAGTCAGGCCAGGCTGCGTGACAGATTGGCGCCGTTCGCCAGTCCTCAGCGTGACCGATCCCGCAAAGGATTGAAATGACATACCGCCCCGCACACCGCTTGGGAGCGACCTGCGCCGTTGGTGGCTGTCTGCTCCTTCTAGTCGCGACCTTTCTTCATCCGATGGACGCCGACCCGCGCGAAAGCATCGCCGCATTCACCGAATATGCTGCCGACCAGCTGTGGGTTGCGAGCCACCTGGCGCAACTGGCAGGCGTTGCGCTGATGGTCGTGGCGCTCTTGATCCTGACGAACGAAATGGAGACGGGAAGCGGCAGCGCGTGGCCCCGTATCGGCGCGGCAGGGGCCATCGCCAGTCTGGCCGTCGCAGCGGCGCTTCAGGCGGTGGACGGCATCGCTTTGAAGGCCATGGTGGATGCCTGGGCTGCTGCGAGCGGGTCGCACAAGGAGATCGCCTTTCAAGCCGCGATTGCGGTCCGCCAGATCGAGGTCGGATTCGCCAGCATGTTCAGTATGTTGATGGGACTCACGGCGACTGCCTACGGCATTGCGCTACTGGCTGGCCGCAGCTATCCGAAGTGGATGGGCGGGTTCGCCATGACGGGCGGTGTGCCAACTTTGGTCGGAGGCGTCGTGATGGCAAGCACGGGGTTTTCGGGGATGGCAATGGCGATCAACATGCCGGCCAGTTTCATGCTGCTGGCATGGATGTTCACACTTGGCGTGCTGATGTGGCGGCGGCGCAGACGTGGGGCTGATGAAACGGCGGTATGACCGGTCTGACTATTGGCCGGGAACCAGCGCTCGCAGGACTCGCGCGGCCCAACCGGAGCGACAGGCCGCCAAAACATGCGAGCGACATATGGTGGCAGAAGCAAAAGACATGAGTGAATTCGTTGTCACGAGAGATCTTTCTCGCCATCGGGAAACGGTGACTATGCGACCCGCAGACGCAGTTCTGAGTCTCGTTATGCGCGCCTTGCAGGATCCCGAACACATGGCTCGGCTCGATACATTCGTGTCGGAAGGCCCCGCGCGAGCGACAGGTGGCGAGGTCTTTGAGCTTCTCTTTGCGGTCAGTGGCCAGTGGGACAAGTTGCCGGGCTATGCCGTCTGTGCAGAATGGGAGATTCAGGATGGGGGACCTGCCGCGGCCTTCGTCGAGAGCAGGCGGCAGTTGTTCACGCTGCGCCAACAGGTCCTGCCCACCTTCGCTGCGGATTGGCTATTGAAGCATCACGACCAGGAAGGACGTTACATGGTGGTGGGCTTCTATGGTGACGAGGATGGCGCATCGCGTCTGTGCCGCGAACACCCGAAGATCAGGCAGTTTGCGGCAGCACACCCGGCCAGCGACTACGGCGCGGTAGACCTGACAGGACTTCAATGCTGGCGCATAGAGGGCATTGGCCCTGACGCAACTTCAGTCTAGCCCCGCGCTTGAACAGAAAGCTTGCTCGCACGCGCGCGCCGCCACTCACGGCACGTCATCTGCACTTACGAGCCCGTCAGACCAGTGCAGGCTTTGCAGCCAGGGTGCGCGGAGCTAAGCCGGTCCATAGGGCCGCAAGAGTGATACTGAGGTTTGATCGCATTCGATTCGCGACGACGCCAGTTTGGAGACTCCATGAATACACACCGCCCCAGCACTTCCGACAAGCGCAAGACGTTTCGCCAGTTGCACGCGGCCGGCTGCTTCGCCATCCCCAACCCCTGGGATATCGGCAGCGCGCGCTACCTTCAGAGCCTGGGCTTCAAGGCGCTGGCCAGCACCAGTGCAGGGTTCGCCTGGTCGCAAGGCCTTGCCGACATTGGCGTCACGCGTGACCTGGTGCTGGCGCATCTGCGCGCATTGGTCGACGCGACCGATCTGCCGGTGAATGCCGATTTCGAAAGCGGGTACGCTGCCGACGCAGACGGCGTGGCCGAGAGTGTGCGCCTGGCCATCGATACCGGCATCGCCGGCCTCTCGATCGAAGACTCCACTGGCGATGCCACGCAGCCGCTGATGGCGCTGGACGTGGCCGTGGATCGAATTCGCGCCGCGCGCCAGGCGATCGACTCGGCCGGTGGTGACGTGATGCTGGTGGGGCGGGCCGAGTGCTTCATCGTGGGTCGTCCCGACCTCGATCAGACGATCACCCGCCTCAAGGCCTACGCGCAGGCCGGCGCCGATTGCCTGTACGCGCCGGGCTTGCGCACGCGCGAGCAGATTGCCGCCGTGGTCCAGGCGGTTGCGCCCAAGCCGGTGAACCTGTTGGTCGGCTGGGCGAGTGATCTGACGTTGGCCGACATTGCCGCGCTGGGCGTGCGGCGCGTCAGCGTCGGCGGCGCGCTGGCGGGCGCGGCCTGGCATGCCTTCATGGGTGCTGCGCGTCTGGTCGCCGAAGAGGGCAGCTTCGACGGCTTCGTCAACGCACCGGGCGGCGAACTCAACCAGTTGTTTGGCAAATGGCCATCGCCGGACAAGGCCTGATCGGCCGGCACAGAATCAAGATTGAATGGCCAGCGGCAATCCAGCCGCCTTCACAGCGGTGAGGTCATCGCCTCCAGCCGGCGTGTCAGCAACATGTTCTCGGCGTAGTCCACAGGACAGTCGATGATCGATACGGTGTCGTCCTGCAACGCCTTGCGCAGTGTCGGCAGCAAGGCTTGCGCAGAGTCGATGCGGTAGCCCTTGGCACCGAAGCTCTCGGCGTAGCGCACGAAATCCGGATTGCCGAAACTGGTGTGGCTAGGGCGACCGAAATGGCGCAGCTGGTGCCAGGTGATCAGGCCGTATTCGGAATCGGTCCAGATCAGGATGACGATCGGCGTTTGCATGCGCAGCGCGGTCTCGATCTCCTGCGAATTCATCATGAAGCCGGCATCGCCGGTCAGCGCCACGACCTTGCGCTGCGGATGCACCAGCTTGGCGGCGATCGCGCCGGGAACGGCGATGCCCATCGACGCAAAGCCGTTGGAGATGATGCAGGTATTGGGGCTCTCTGCCTGGTACATGCGGGCGGTCCACATCTTGTGGGCGCCGACATCGCAGACGACGTTGTCCTCAGGCGCCAAAGCCGCGCGCAGGTCGCACAGGATCTTTTGCGGCTTGAGTGGAAAACCCGCGTCATTTGCGTGTTCGCCGCGGTCGGCCAGGATGGCCTGGCGCAGCGTGGCAAATTGCAGGTCGGGGCGCCGTTCGAGCCGCGTGGCGATGGCATCGAGCGCCTCGCCGATGTCGCCCAGCACGCCGGTCTCGACGATGTAGTGTTCGTCCACCTCGGCCATCTGGGCATCGATGTGCACGATCTTCTTGTCGCCGTCCGGGTTCCAGAATTCGGGCGGGTATTCGACCATGTCGTAGCCGATGCAGATCACCACGTCGGCGCGCTCGAACGCAAACCAGGGCAGGTCGCGCGATTTCATGCCGATGGTGCCCAGCGACAGCGGATGCGAAAACGCCAGCACGCCCTTGGCCATGAAGGTATTGGCCACCGGGACGTTCAAGGCCTCGGCGAACGCCTGCAAGGCCTTGGCGTCGTTTTGCCGCACCACGCCGTTGCCGGCCAGGATCAGCGGGCACTGTGCAGCGCCGATGACGCGCGCCGCCTCCTCGATCTTTTCCTGCTGCGACACCGAGCGCAGCGGGTTCTGCACCGGGATCGGGCTTTTCTCGACCGCCATCGCGGCGACGTTCTCGGGCAGTTCGAAGAAGCAGGCGCCCGGCTTCTCACTTTGCGCGACTTTGAAGGCCTTGCGCACGATCTCGGGAACGATCTCGGGTTCGCGGATCTGGCTGGCGAACTTGGTGATCGGATGGAACAGCGACACCAGGTCCAGGATCTGGTGGCTCTCTTTGTGCATACGGGTTGTCGCGCCCTGGCCGGCGATCGCCACCACTGGCGCCCGGTCCATGTTGGCGTCGGCCACGCCGGTGATCAGGTTGGTTGCGCCCGGACCCAGCGTGGCCAGGCAGACGCCGGCGCGGCCGGTCAGGCGCCCGTACACATCGGCCATGAAGGCGGCGCCCTGTTCGTGACGCGTCGTGACGAAACGGATGGGGCTGTCCAGCAGCGCGTCCATCACGTCGATGTTCTCTTCGCCGGGAATGCCGAAGATGTATTCGACGCCTTCGTTCTCCAGGCATTGGACCAGTAGTTGGGCGGCGTTCATGGCGATTCCTCGTAGCGACGACAGGCGGCGGCGTCGGTCCTGGCCATTATGGATGCCGCATGGTCGATGGCCGAGCCGCCATTGCGCTACGGGTCGCCGTCGTGGCACCATTGGACGTCCCCATTTCAGGAGACTGACATGCGATTCATGGTCATCGTCAAGGCGGACGCCAACAGCGAAGCCGGCGTCATGCCGAGCGAACAACAACTGGCCGAGATGGGCCGCTTCAACGAGGAACTGGTCAAGGCCGGCGTGATGCTGGCCGGCGAGGGCCTGCAACCGAGTTCCAAGGGCGCGCGGGTGCGGTTTTCGGGCAAGGACCGTGTCGTCATTGACGGCCCGTTTTCACATACCAAGGAGTTGATCGCCGGCTTCTGGATCTGGAAATGCGCTTCGTTGCAGGACGCGATCGACTGGGCCAAGCGCTGTCCCAATCCGATGAGCGGCGAGTCAGAACTCGAGATCCGGCAGGTGTTTGATGCCGAGGATTTCGGCGAGGCCTTCACACCGGAGTTGCGCGAGCAGGAAGAGCGACTGCGCGCACAGGTAGAAACACAAGCTGCCGCAAAGCGGTCATAGCTGCGCGGCGGGCAGTATCGATAGTCGGCGCTGCTGACCGGTACCGGAAGGCGAAGGTCCCTACGTGCGCGTCGGTGGCAGGGCCTTGAGCATGCTGTGCCGGTTGCGCTCGGTGTCGAAGAACGCCACGTAGTCGCCGATGCCGGGAATGGCCATCGGCTCGCCCAGTACCTCGCCACCGGCCTTGGTCACGCGCGCCATCGCCGCCTGCAGGTCTTCCACCGCGATGACAACCGACGGGTATTGCGCCGGCCAGTCGGCCTTGTGTTCGAACAGGCCGCCGTTGATGGCGCCGGCCGGGTCGCCGGGCTTGGCGTCGGTCGTCGCGGTGGTGACGACCACATAGTTGCCCATCTCGGGGCCGAGCATTTGATGGGTCCAGCCAAAGGCTTCGCTGTAGAAGCGGGCCGCACGATCGCGGTTCGTGTAGGGCATCTCGAAATGCACAACGGGGTTCATCATGGTCGCTTCTCCTTTCGCGATGGCAAGAGATTCACAGGTCGTCAATGGCCTGATGCAAGGCCACGGTGTCGCGTCTGCCGGTCGCCATCTGCGCCTTGGTCACGGCCAGTTTACGCATGCCATCGGGATGCTGCAACATGTCCATCCGCTGCTATGGCACGATCGGCCAGGAGGCGGAGCCGAGCAAACCGTGTCGGAGTGGACTGGCGGTTTTCGATACCCGCTGCGCCCGGGGGCAAACGCCAGTCAAATGCAGTACGCTGCAAAGTGGCGCCGGGCACCGGGCCCCTGCATAAGTCGAAGCGGGCTCTAACGGCGCGTTGCGACCCAATCACGCGCTGCTTCGACGCAGGCAAACGCAGCTCCAGATCGACATGCAATCGGACTCAATCACCAAGGCGGGCCGCCGCGAATGGACCGGCCTGGCCGTGATCGCATTGCCCTGCATGGTCTATGCGATGGACCTGACCGTGCTCAACCTGGCGCTGCCCGCGCTCAGTGCGCAGTTGCGGCCGTCCAGTTCGCAGCTGTTGTGGATCGTCGACATCTACGGATTCCTGGTCGCGGGCTTCCTGATCACCATGGGCACGCTGGGCGACCGGATCGGGCGTCGCCGGCTGCTGCTGATAGGCGCCGGTGCGTTTGCGCTGGCCTCGCTGCTGGCCGCTGCCGCGAACAGCGCCGAAATGCTGATTGCGATGCGCGCGGTGCTGGGCATCGCCGGCGCGACGCTTGCCCCATCCACCATGTCCTTGATCCGCAACATGTTCCATGATCCGCATCAACGGCAGTTTGCCATCGGCATCTGGATCGCCAGCTTTTCGCTGGGCGCGGCAATCGGACCATTGGTCGGAGGCGTACTGCTGCAGTACTTCTGGTGGGGCTCGGTGTTTCTGCCTGCGGTGCCGGTCATGCTGCTGCTGCTGGCGCTGGGCCCGCGGCTGCTGCCTGAATACCGGGACCCCGGCGCGGGCAGGCTGGATCTGACCAGCGTTGCGCAATCGCTGCTTGCGGTGCTGGCCAGCGTGTATGCACTCAAGACCATGGCGGAGAACGGCGTGTCCTGGCCGCCGCTTGTGCTCCTGGTGGGCGGACTCGGTGTCGCCTGGCTGTTTTTTCGCCGCCAGTTGCGTCTTGCCTATCCCCTGCTGGACCTGCAGCTGTTTGTCCAGCCGCGCTTTCGCGCGGCAACAGTTGCCTATGGCCTGTCCAGCATGGCGATGTTTGGTGTCTACATCTTCATCGCCCAATATTTGCAGCTGGTCCTGCTGTTGACACCATTGCAGGCGGGCGTCGCGACGGTTCCGTGGGCGCTGGCCTTTGTCGTCGGCTCGATGGGAGCGCCGCTGCTCACCAGTCGTTCTTGGGGCGGCCCAGAGAAGCCTGGCTTGGAGGCGCCGATCCGGCATCGGCGTGCCGCTGGCGTGCTGGTCTGGGGCATGGTGCTTGCCGCGATCGGCTTCGCCCTGCTGGCCCTTGCGCCAATCCGGTTCGGCTTGTCCGGACTGGTTGTCAGCACCGTGGTCATGGGCGTGGGCCTGGGTGCGGTGTTTACCATCGGCAACGAGATGATCATCAGCGCCGCGCCGCCGGAGCGCGCGGGTGCGGCGTCGGCCATCGCCGAGACCTGTTCGGAACTCAGCGGTGCCCTGGGCATCGCCCTGATGGGCAGCCTGGGAACCGTGGTCTACCGGCGTTTTCTGTTGGCGGCCATGCCAACGGGAATCGATAACGACGCACTGGAGCTCGCCTTGTCCACGCTGGGCGCCGCGCTTGGGTCCAGCGCCGCACTGCCGGCTGCACTGGGCAGCGCAGTGACTGCGGCGGCGCAAGCCGCATTTGCCGACGCGATGCAGGTGGCGGCGGCCGTAGGAGCCGCGCTGCTGTTGCTGGCCATCGTGGTGGCTGCGCGCATACTGCGCGGCCCTGCATCGTCACAGGCGGACGTGGACCAGCGATCAGTCGCGCGACCGGCCGACGACTGAGCGCCGGCGTGCCGCCTTCAGCGCCGCAGCCGGTAGCCGGTCTTGAACACCCACCACACCACGCCCAGGCAGGCCAGCATGAAGCCCACCGTCATGCCGGTGCTGACCGCGATGTGCACGTCGGCCACGCCGTAAAAACTCCAGCGAAAGCCGCTGATCAGATAAACCACCGGGTTGACCAGCGACACCTTCTGCCAAAGTGGCGGCAGCATGTTGATCGAATAGAAGGCGCCGCCCAGAAAGGTCAAGGGCGTGACGACCAGGATCGGTATCACCTGCAGCTTCTGGAAGTTGTCGGCCCACAGGCCGATGATGAAACCGAACAGGCTGAAGGTGACGGCGGTGAGCAGCAGGAAACCAAGCATCCAGAACGGATGCGCCACCTCGTAGGGCACGAAGAGACGCGCCGTGGCCAGGATCAGCAGCCCCAGCAGCACCGACTTGGTGGCCGCCGCGCCGACATAACCGATCAGCACCTCGATCCAGGACACCGGCGCCGACAGCAGCTCGTAGATCGTGCCCGACCACTTGGGCATGTAGATGCCGAACGAGGCATTCGAAATGCTTTCGGTGAGCAGCGACAGCATGATCAGGCCGGGGATGATGAAGGCGCCATAGCTGACACCGTCGATATCGCCCATGCGTGAGCCGATAGCGGTGCCAAAGACGATGAAATACAGCGAGGTCGACAACACCGGCGAGACGATGCTCTGCGCCACGGTGCGAAATGCGCGCGCCATCTCGAAGCGGTAGATGGCGCGGATGCCATGCAGGTTCATGCTGCCACCTGCGCCGGTTTGCGCACCAGGCTGACGAAGATGTCCTCCAGCGAACTCTCGCTGGTGTGCAGGTCCTTGAATTCGATGCCCTGTTCGCCCAGGGTGCGCAGCAATGCGTCGATGCCGGTTTCTTCCTGCTGGGTGTCGAAGTGGTAGGTCAGCGACAGGCCGTCCTCGGACAGCTCGATCTTTTTGTCGGCCAGACCGGCCGGCACTGCCTGTAGCGGCTGCTGCAGGCTCACCGTGAGCTGCTTCTTGCCCAGCTTGCGCATCAGCACCTGCTTGTCCTCGACCATGATCAGTTCGCCGTGGTTGATCACGCCGATGCGATCGGCCATGTCCTCGGCCTCTTCGATGTAGTGGGTGGTCAGGATGATGGTGGTGCCGGCTTCGCGCAGCGCGCGCACCATGCGCCACATGTCGTGGCGCAGCTCGACATCGACACCGGCGCTGGGCTCGTCCAGGAACAGGATGGTGGGTTCATGCGCCAGTGCCTTGGCGATCAGCACGCGGCGCTTCATGCCGCCGGACAGGGTCATGATTTTGTTTTTGCGCTTGTCCCACAGTGACAGGTCGCGCAGCACCTTTTCGATATGCGCGGGATTGGGTGGCTTGCCGAACAGGCCGCGGCTGAAGCTCACCGTGTCCCAGACCGATTCGAAGGCATCGGTGTGCAGTTCCTGTGGCACCAGGCCAATGGCCGAGCGCGCCTGGCGAAAGTCGCGCACCGTGTCATGGCCGTCGGCGATGACGACGCCCGCGCTGGCATTGGCAATGCCGCAGATGATGCTGATCAGTGTCGTCTTGCCGGCGCCATTGGGCCCGAGCAGGGCGAATATCTCGCCGCGCCGGATGTGCAGGTTGATGTGCGTGAGCGCCTCGAAACCATCGGCATAGGTCTTGCTGAGGTCGCGCACCGAGACGATCGCGTCGGTGGCGGTGGAAATTGGTGGAGTTGTTGGCATGGGCTGACGA
>JBBKVW010000371.1:0-13440 GCA_037968655.1 Burkholderiaceae bacterium | reverse complement strand
GCCTATGCCAAGGCGCTGCGCACGGTGAAGACCTGCGTCGGATCGGAGTGGTGCCGCATGGGCACGCAGGACTCGACCCAGATGGGCAAGGACCTGGAACGCGCGATGTGGCGCATGTACGCGCCGCACAAGGTCAAGTTTGCTGTCAGCGGTTGCCCGCGCAACTGCGCCGAGGCCGGCATCAAGGACGTGGGCATCATCGGCGTCGATTCGGGCTGGGAGATGTACATCGCCGGCAACGGCGGCATCAAGACCGAGGTGGCGCATTTCTTCACCAAGCTCAAGACCGCCGCCGAGGTGCTGGAGTACACCGGCGCCTTTTGCCAGCTCTACCGAGAGGAAGGCTGGTATCTGGAGCGCACCGTGCATTTCGTTGCCCGTGTCGGCCTGGACTACGTCAAGAAGCGCATTCTGGACGACCATGCAGGCCGCCTTGCGCTGTGGGAGAAACTCCAGTTCAGCCTGGACGGCGAACCCGACCCCTGGTTCGAGCACGACAAGGCTGGGCTGGACCAGCGCCAGTTTGCCAAGTTGGAGATCGCCTGATGAACGACACGCTTACCGCGCCGATGGGGCAGATCGATGCCGTGTCAGATGGTGACGACCGCAACTGGCAGCCGGTGTGCCGCGTGCACGACATTCCGGTGCTCGGCGCACGGCGCATCGCGCGAGCCCGGGGCATGGACGTCGCGGTGTTTCGCAATGACCAGGACCAGGTCTTCGCACTGCTCGACCGCTGCCCGCACAAGGGCGGTCCGCTGAGCCAGGGCATCGTCTTTGGCACCAGCGTGGCCTGCCCGCTGCACAACTGGACCATCGCGCTGGACAACGGCTGCGCGCAGGCGCCCGACCATGGCTGCGCGCAGCCGTTTCAGGTGCGCGTCGAAGACGGCCAGGTGCTGCTCGACCCGCGCGAGCTGGCAACGCTGGCGCTCGATGCCGTGGTTCCGATTGCAGGTCCGGCGCGCTATCGGGCACAGAACGCGTGACCGGGACTGCATCGCGCGAGACACGCTCGACCTGCCCGTACTGCGGGGTCGGTTGTGGCGTCGTCATCGAATCCGTCGGCGCGCAGATCACGGGTGTGCGTGGTGATCCCGGCCATCCCGCCAACTTCGGGCGCCTGTGCGCCAAGGGATCGGCGCTGCACCTGACGGCGGCGGCATCGGTCACGCACCAGGCCCGCCTGCTGCAACCGATGCGGCGCGAACACCGCGGCGCCGCGCCCGTTGCGGTGGACTGGGACGCGGCATTGGACTATGCCGCCACCGAACTGCACCGGATCCGCTCGGAATCAGGCCCCGACGCGATCGGCCTGTATGTGTCGGGCCAGTTGCTGACGGAGGACTACTACGTCTTCAACAAGCTGGCCAAGGGCCTGATCGGCAGCAACAACATCGACAGCAATTCCCGGCTGTGCATGAGCAGCGCAGTTGCCGGCTACAAGCAGACGCTGGGCGCCGACGCGCCGCCGTGCAGCTACGAGGACATCGGGCAGGCCCAATGCATCTTCATCGTCGGCGCCAATCCGGCTTTCGCGCATCCGGTGCTGTTTCGGCGCATCGAAGACGCCCGGCGGGCCAATCCGGCGCTCAGGATCATCGTGGCCGACCCGCGCCGCACCGACAGCTGCGAACTGGCCGACCTGTTTTTGCAGATCCACAGCGGCACCGACGTGATGCTGTTCAACGGCATGCTGCATGTGATGCTGTGGGAGGGCTGGACGGATGCCGCCTTTATCGCCGCCCATACCAGCGGCTTTGCAGCGCTCAAGGCCAGCGTGCGCGATGCGACGCCCGAGCTGGTCGCACAGACCTGCGGCATCAGCCGCGACGACCTGCACGCAGCGGCCAGGATGTTCGCCAGCTCCGGGGCGACGCTCAGCCTGTACTGCCAGGGCCTGAACCAGTCCAGCAGCGGAACGGCCAAGAACGCCGCGCTGATCAATCTGCACCTGGTCACCGGCCAGATCGGCAAGCCTGGCGCCGGTCCGTTTTCGCTGACCGGTCAGCCCAACGCCATGGGCGGCCGCGAAGTGGGGGCCATGGCCAACCTGCTGTCGGCCCACCGCGACCTGGCCAACCCGCAGCATCGCTCGGAGATCGCCGACCTCTGGGGCGTACCGCAGGTTCCACACAAACCCGGCAAGACCGCGGTGGAGATGTTCCAGGCGGCTGCCGATGGTGAAATCCGGGCGCTGTATATCTGCTGCACCAACCCGGCGCAGTCGCTGCCCGACCAGGCCACGGTACGGCGTGCGCTGCAGCGTGCCGAACTCGTGATCGTGCAGGAGGCATTTGCCGACACCGCCACTTGCGCCTATGCGGACTTGTTGCTGCCCGCTGCCAGCTGGGGCGAAAAGGACGGCACGGTCACCAACAGCGAGCGGCGCATCAGCCGGGTGCGCGCCGCAGTCGAGGCACCCGGTCAGGCGCGGCGCGACTGGGCCATCGCGGTCGACCTGGCGCGACGGATGGAAGGCCTGATGCCCGAGCGGGCGGGACTGCCGAGCCTGTTCCCGTATGCCAGCGCCGAGTCGATCTGGAACGAGCATCGTGCATCGACCCGGGGTCGCGATCTGGACGTCACCGGCCTGGACTACACGCTGCTCGACAGCGCCGGGCCGCAACAGTGGCCAATGCCGGAAGGCAGCAGCCGGGGCATGACGCGCCTGTACGAAGACGGACGGTTTGCGACGCCCGACGGAAGGGCACGCCTGGTCTGCACGCCCTACCGGCCCGTCGCCGAGCAGCGCGACGCGCGCTATCCCTTTGCGCTCAATACCGGTCGCCTGCGCGACCAGTGGCATGGCATGAGCCGCACCGGCACGATCGGGCATGCGTTCGGCCATGTGTCGGAGCCGGCACTGCAGGTCCACCCACAGGATCTGCTGCGACGGCAACTCAAGGAAGGTGACCTGGTCCACCTGAGCAGCCGGCGCGGCACTATCGTGCTGCCGGTACAGGCCAGCACCGACATGGCGATGGGCCAGGTCTTCCTGGCGATGCACTGGGGCCAGGAGTTCCTGAGCGGCGTGTCCGACACCGGCGAGCCGCTCGCCGGTGTGAACGCCTTGACCCTTGCGACCAGCTGTCCCGACTCCCGCCAACCCGAGCTCAAGCACGCGGCGGTGCGGCTGCGCAAGGCCGAGTTGCCCTGGTCCTTGCTTGGACAAGCCCTGCTGACGGCGCAACAGGCCTTGACGGCCCACCATCGTATGCGCCTTCTGATGCCGCAGTTTCCGTTTGCCAGCACCGTGCTGTTCTCTGTCGGTTCCGGCGCCGCAGACAGCTCCGATCGGCGCGAGGGTGTGTCGATACGCTGCGCGGCGGCGCAGGCACCGGCCGAGGACGTGATCGCGCAGATCGAGGCCATCCTGGGGCTGGATGGCGACGCGGTGCTGCACTATTCCGATCGCAGAAAGGGCCAGCGACGCGCCATGCGGCTGACGCGCTGCGACGGACAGTCGCGGCTCGATGCCTTCGTGCTGGCGGGCGATACCCGCGCGCAGGGCTGGATCACGGCCTTGCTGCACGGACAGCGCGATGCGCAAGCCTATGGCCGCCAACTCCTGTCGCCCGACGCGCAAGCCCCCGCAAACATCGCGCCATTGAGCCGGCCGGTATGCACCTGCTTCAACGTCACACAGGCTCAGATCGAGACTGCCCTTCAGAGTGCCGACGGCAATGCGGCACAACGCATGGACATGTTGCAAGGCAGCTTGCACTGCGGCACCAATTGCGGATCCTGTCTGCCCGAGCTCAAGCGCATGGCGCAGGCGTCCTGCGCCGCCGACGCGTCGATGGCATAAGCACATAACGCGCCGTCATCAGCGATCCCGGACAATCCGCACATGGCAATCGCCAAGTACATCAAGGAAATCGGACGCGGCAAGGACGGCGCGCGGGCACTGTCGCGCGAGAGCGCGGCCGACCTGTTCGGCCAGGTGCTGGACGGCGCCGTGACCGACCTGGAAATCGGCGCCTTTTGCCTGGCGATGCGCATCAAGGGCGAGACTGCGCAGGAGATGGCCGGCTTCCTGGACGCGACCTATGCGCGCATGCAATCAGTTCCGACGGGCCCGCGGCCGCTGATCGTGATTCCCAGCTACAACGGGGCGCGCAAGCTGCCACTGCTGACGCCGCTGCTCGCACTTTTGCTCGCGCGCCAGGGTCTTCGGGTGCTGATCCACGGCGCCGCCAGTGAATCGACCCGCATCTTCACTGCCGATGTGCTCGCGGCGCTGGACATACCGGCTGCTACGGCGATCAGCCCGATTGGCGAAGGAGAGCTCGTGTTCATGCCGACTGCGCTGCTGTGCCCTGGCCTGCAACGCCTGCTCGAGGTGCGCCGCGTGGTCGGCCTGCGCAACCCGGCGCACAGCCTGGTCAAACTGATGAATCCGGCCAAAGGCGACTGCCTGCTCGTCAGCAGCTATACGCATCCGGAATACGCGCTGTCGATGGCGGCGACCTTCGAACTGATGCAATCGAGCGCCCTGTTGCTGCGCGGCACCGAGGGCGAAGCCGTGGCAGACCCGCGCCGCCATCCCAGGATCGAGTTGTTCCTGCACGGCCAGCGCCAGATATTGCAGGAGCCGCAGGCCGGCACGCTGGCCAGCGTGCCGGCCTTGCCCCAGACGACCGATGCGTCGGCCACCGCAGCCTATATCCGCGCCGTGCTGGCGGCCGACAGCCCGATTCCCGAACCCATCGCCAGGCAGGTGGCGCATGTGGTGCAGGCCGAACAGCAATTGCAAAGGAGCGCGCCATGCGCAATGGAACTGTGACACTGGTGGGCGCCGGCCCGGGCGACCCGGAACTGCTGACCATCAAGGCGGCGCGTGCCATCGCGCAAGCAAGCTTGTTGCTGGTGGACGATCTGGTCAGCGACGCAATCGTCGCGCTGGCCAACCCGGACGCACGCATCGTGCATGTCGGCAAGCGCGGCGGTTGTCGCTCGACGCCACAGGCCTTCATCGAAAAGCTGATGCTGACGGCCGCCCGTGATGGCGCGAACGTGGTACGTCTGAAGGGCGGCGATCCATTCATATTTGGCCGGGGCGGCGAAGAGGTGGAACACCTGCGCGCCAGTGGCGTCAGCGTCACGGTACTCAATGGCATCACTGCAGGCATCGCCGCTGCAACCGCCGTCGGCGTTCCGCTGACGCACCGCGACCACGCACAGGGCGTCGTGTTCATCACCGGCCATTCCCGCAAGGGCGCAAAGCCAACCAACTGGCGCGCACTGGCCCAAACAGCGCATGACGCCAAGCTGACCCTGGTGATCTACATGGGCGTCGCAGGCGTCCGGCAGCTACAGGACGAACTGCTGACTGGTCTGCCCGGTGAGACCGCAGTCGTGCTGGTGCAGAACGCCACGCTGGCAACGCAGCGCGAGTTCCGCACGGAGCTGGCCAATATGGCGGAAACGGTGGAATCGGAACAGGTCGGCAGCCCGGCCATCATCGTCGTGGGCGAGGTGGCACGCGCCGCCACGCTGGCTGCGCAGGTCGCGCACGCGCAGACGGACGCGGCGGGTCAGCAGCCGGCGCACGCCCGGCACGCCTGAGAACCACAGCCGACTGGCGCGCACCGGTGCGTCATCGCGGCCTATGACCGCATTGCCCGGGGTGCAAGAGTCGGGGCGTCTGCGCCGCACCCTACACTGATCCGCATGCACCGTTTTGATGTTGTCGTCATCGGCGCCGGCGCTGCCGGCTTGTTTTGCGCCGGTATTGCGGGCCAGTCCGGCCTCAAGGTCCTGCTAGTCGACCATAGCGACAGGATCGCGGAGAAGATCCGCATCTCGGGCGGCGGTCGCTGCAACTTCACCAATCTGTACACCAGCCCCGACAACTTTCTGGGCGGCAACCCGAAGTTCTGTCGTTCGGCGCTGGCTGCCTACACGCCAGGGGATTTCATCGACCTGGTGCGCCGCCACGAGATTGGCTACCACGAGAAACACAAGGGCCAGATGTTTTGCGACCGTTCGGCGCAGGACCTGATCACGCTGCTGTTGACCGAATGCGGTGCTGGCGGCGTCACGCACTGGCAAAACTGCCCCATCCATTCGGTGGCCACCGAAGACGATGGCTATCTGCTGGGCAGCGCGCAAGGAACAATCCACTGCAAGGCGGTCGTAATCGCCACTGGCGGCCTGTCCATCCCGAAGATCGGCGCCACCGACTTCGGCTACCGCATCGCGCGTCAATTCGGCCTCGCGCTGGTCGATACCCGCCCCGCGCTGGTGCCACTGGTTTTCGATCCGGCCCAATGGACGCCGTTCGCGCAAATGAGCGGCCTGTCTTTGCCGGTAGCTATCGAAACCGGCAGCAAGCGCGAGCGGGCCCGATTCCGTGAAGACCTGCTTTTCACCCATCGGGGACTCAGCGGGCCGGCCGTGCTGCAGATATCGAGCTATTGGAAGTCGGGCACGCCGATACGCCTGGACCTGGCGCCCGATACCAACCTGCTACAGACCCTGGTGCGGGCCAAGGGCCTGTCGCGCAAGCTGCTGGGCAACGAACTGGCCACGCTGGTGCCGGCCAGGCTGGCCGAAACCTGGATTGCACAGGACGCCCGCCTGGGCCAGGACTGGCATCGGCCAATCGATCAGACCGCAGACAAGGCGCTGGCGGCGCTGGCCGGGCAATTGGCCGGTTGGGAACTCGCGCCAACCGGCACCGAAGGCTATGCCAAGGCCGAGGTCACCGCCGGCGGTGTGGATACCCGCGCCCTGTCGAGTCAGACCATGGAATCGACCCAGAGTGGCCTGTATTTCATTGGCGAAGTGGTCGACGTGACCGGCTGGCTCGGGGGCTACAACTTCCAGTGGGCCTGGGCCAGCGCCTTCGCATGTGCACAAGGCCTGGCCGCGCGCTTGTCAAGCAGTGACACAAAGGCACTATAATTTGCGGCTTTGCTGGCGATTGCCGCCCCTGCGTACGAAGTGACCGGGGCACCACGAAAATCAATTGCCAACAGACTTCAGCCCGGGTGCACGATCTTGCCCAGGCACATTTTGGAACCCGACAAGCAATGACGACAATCCGTGTAAAAGAAAACGAGCCGTTTGATGTGGCACTGCGCCGTTTCAAGCGCACCATCGAAAAACTGGGCCTGCTGACCGACCTGCGCGCCCGCGAGTTCTACGAAAAACCCACTGCCGAGCGCAAGCGCAAGAAGGCCGCTGCGGTCAAGCGCAACTACAAGCGCATTCGCTCGATGCAGTTGCCCAAGAAAATGTACTGATTGGCGCCCGCTTGCGGGCTTGCGCAATCGGCATAACCCGCGCCGGGTCTACCGGGCGCGGGTTTTTTGCGTTTTGAAGAAGGATGGCGGACACCATGGCACTGAAAGAACAGATCACGGAAGACATGAAGGCGGCGATGCGCGCCAAGGACAGCCTGCGCCTGGGAACGATCCGGCTGTTGCTGGCGGCCTGCAAGCAAAAGGAAATCGACGAGCGCATCACGCTGGACGATGCCGCAGTGACCGGCATCATCGACAAACTGGTCAAGCAGCGCAAGGATTCGATCGCCGCGTTCACGCTGGCGCAGCGCCAGGACCTGGCCGACAAGGAAAGCGCGGAAATGGCGGTGCTGGTCGCCTACCTGCCCCGGCGCATGGAACCTGAACAGGTGCGCAGCGCCATTGACGCGATCGTGGCCGAACTGGCAAGCGAACTCGGGCGCAAGCCAGGAACAGGCGACATGGGCCGTGTAATGGGCATTGCAAAAACCAGTCTGGCCGGCAAGGCGGAGATGGGCCAGATGTCGGCCGCGGTCAAGGCAGCGCTGGCCGGCTGACGCAGCGCAGTTGTGCTACGCGAGCGGTCAGCCTGGCCGCGCGAGGCCCTCAGTTGCCGGCAATTTTCATCTTGCCGATCAGGATCGAGCCGACCGTCTTGGCGCCGTAGTTGTAGCTGTCTGCCCCGACAGCTTCGATGTCCTTGAGCATGTTGCGCATGTTGCCGGCAATCGTGATCTCATGCACCGGATACACAATGCGACCGTTCTCGACCCAGAATCCGCTGGCACCACGCGAATAGTCACCCGTAACGTAGTTCACTCCCTGCCCCATCAACTCGGTCACGAACAGTCCCTTGCCCAGCTTGCGCAGCATCGCGTCCAGGTCATCACCGGGCTGGGTCAGGCGCGAACGCAAAGTCAGGTTGTGCGAACCACCGGCGTTGCCGGTACTGCGCATGCCCAGCTTGCGCGCCGTGTAGCTGCTCAGGAAATAGCCCTTGACCCTGCCCGCCTCGACCACCGTGCGCGGCGCGACCCGCACACCCTCGTCGTCAAACGGTGAGCTGCCCTTGCCACGTTTGACGAAGGGGTCTTCGGCAATGTCGATGTGCTTGGGCAGGGCTTGTTTGCCCAGCGAATCGAGCAGAAAGGAGCTCTTGCGATACAAGGCCCCGCCGCTAATGGCCTGCACGAAGGCGCCCAGCAGGCCGGCCGCCAGCGGCGACTCGAACAGCACCGGACACTGGCGGGTCGATATCTTGCGCGCGCCCAGGCGGCTCAAGGCCCGCTCGGCGGCATAGCGACCAACCCGCTCACCGCTGGCCAGTTCGCCGGCATCGCGCATCGAGCTGTACCAGGCATCGCGCTGCATATCGTCGCCGATGGAGGCGATCGGCGAAACCGAAATCGAATGGCGCGAGCTGGCATAGCCGCCGCGAAAGCCATGTGTGTGGGCGCTGAAGAAATGCGATTGCTGCGCCGACACCGCAGCGCCCTCACTGTTGGTGATGCGGGCATCGGTATCCAGCGCGGCGGCCTCACATGCCATCGCCAGTTGCGCTGCCCGCTCGCTGTCGATGTCCCAAGGAAAGAACAGCTCCAGTTCGTCGGCCATGGTCGATTGCGGCGCGATATCTGCCGCATCGGGCAGTCCGGCCATCGGATCTTCGGCCGTGAAGCGCGCGATGTCGTAGGCAGCCTGCACCGTCTGTTCGATCGCGGCGCTCGAAAAATCGGAGGTATTTGCATTGCCACGCCGCTGGCCCAGGTAGACCGAGATCGACAGCGACTTGTCCCGGTTGCGCTCGACGTTCTCCAGCTCGCCCTTGCGCACCGATACGCTCAGGCCGCAGGCCTCGGACGCTTCGGCAGCCGCATCGCTGGCCCCCAGCTTGTTGGCATGGCGCAGCGCGGCGTCCACCAGGCCTTCGAAAAATGGGCGGCTGTAGCTAAAGCCGCTGGCGGCTGTGTTGGTCTTGTTGTGTTTCATCGTGGATCGTTGACGTGGGCGACTATGATACTTGGCTGTCCGTTCCCTGGCCCATTCCCGCCCATGCCCCGCAAAGCCAAAAAAGGTTACTTTGTCTCCGGCCAGTTTGTCACCGAAGGCAGCGAACTGGACCTTGAGCTCAAGCGCGAGCTCAAGGGTGGAGACGAACCCAGCCGCACTGATCGCAAGCGCGAAAGCACAGAGCTGCAAAAGCTCGGTGAAGATCTGCTGGATCTGCGCAAGGACCTGATGGAACGCCTGGCCTTGCCCGACAAGCTGGTCGACGCGCTGGACGAGGTGCGGCGCATCAGCAATTTCGAAGGCCGCCGCCGCCAGATGCAGTTCATCGGCAAATTGATGCGCCAGCTCGATCCGGCGCAATTGGACAGCGTGCGCACGACCCTGGCCGAACAACACAATGGCTCAGCCAGCGAGACGCTGTCCTTGCACCAGGTCGAACAATGGCGCGAGCGCTTGATCGCCGACGACGAATCAATCGGCGATTGGGTACAGCAGTTCCCTCAGTCCGACAGCCAGCAGATGCGCGCATTGGCGCGCCAGGCTCGGCGCGATGCGTTGCCCACCAAGGCCGGCGAGACGCCGCGCCACGGCAAGGCCTACCGCGAACTGTTCCAGCTGATACGCGCGCAATTGCACGACATCAAAGACAACCAGGAGCCCGATTCCCATGCCAGCAGCCGACCCGACGTTTGATCCGGTGCGCATCGGCATCGTCTCCGTCAGCGACCGTGCCTCCAGCGGCGCCTACGAAGACAAGGGTTTGCCGGCGCTCAAGCAATGGCTGGCGCGCGCGCTGCGCAATCCGTTGCAGTTCGACGAGCGACTGATTCCCGACGAGCAGGCGGGCATCAGCGCGGCGTTGATCGAATTGGTCGACGCCGGCTGCTCCCTGGTACTGACCACCGGCGGCACTGGCCCGGCGTTGCGCGACGTGACGCCCTAGGCCACGCTGGCGGTGGCTGACAAGGAAATGCCGGGGTTCGGCGAACAGATGCGCCAGATCAGCTTGCGTTTCGTGCCCACCGCGATCCTGTCGCGCCAGGTCGCCGTGATTCGCGGCAAGAGCCTGATCATCAATCTGCCGGGTCAGCCCAAGGCCATTGCCGAAACCTTGGAGGGCCTGCGCGACGCACAAGGTGCGTCTGTAGTTGCCGGCATCTTTGCCGCTGTACCGTACTGCGTGGACCTGATCGGTGGTCCCTACCTGGAAACCGTGGATTCGGTGTGCAAGGCGTTTCGCCCCAAAACTGCGCTGCGCCAATCAGCGTCGAGCTGACAAACCAACGCGGGCATTACTTGCCCACCAGCTGCGAAAACTTCTCGCCCTCGAAGCTGGCGTCGCGCGCGGCGTCCGCGGGCACACAGTCGCCGGCCGCACGCCCCTCGGACAGCGTTCCAATCGCCTGCCACAGCATGGCGATCTGATGCTCCTGTGAGCTGGCGTTGTCGATCAGGCCGCGCATCGCCAGGCTGAGAGGGTCGTCGGTCTGGGTTACGCCATACGCGGAAAAGCCCATCTTGGACGCCGCCGCCTCACGCTCGGCGTCGGCCTGCGCCTGGATGATGCGCGCCGGATTGCCCACCGCGGTCGCACCTGCCGGAACCGGCTTGGTCACCACCGCGTTGGAGCCGATCTTGGCGCCGTCACCGACCGTGAACCCGCCCAGCACCTGGGCTCCGGCGCCGATGATCACATCCTTGCCGATGGTTGGATGCCGCTTGGTACCCTTGTACAGCGAGGTACCGCCAAGAGTGACGCCGTGGTAGATGGTGCAACCGTCGCCGATCTCGGCAGTCTCGCCGACCACCACGCCCATGGCATGGTCGAAGAAAACCCGCTCACCGATTTTTGCGCCCGGATGAATCTCGACCCCGGTGAACCAGCGCGCAAGATGGGAAATGAAGCGTCCCGGCCACTTGAAGCCGTGGTTCCAGAGCCAATGGGCCCGCCGGTGCAGGATCAGCGCATGCAGGCCCGGGTAACAGGTCAGCACCTCCCAGATGCTGCGCGCGGCAGGGTCGCGGTCAAGGATGCACTGAATGTCGGAACGGATGCGGGAAAACATGACCCAAGTCTAGCCTTTGGCGCGGCCCGCCGTCTTGACCATGGCCTTGGCGACACCTCTGAGAATATGGACTTCCTCCTGCGTCACTGCGGCGCGATTGAAAAGCTGGTTCAGGCGCGGCATCAGCTTCTTGGGCGCGTCCGGGTCCAGGTAGTCGATCGCGACCAGCGCCTGTTCCCAATGGGCCAGCAGACCGGCCAGTTCCTGCGCATCGGCGGCGCGGGGCGCCAATCCGATGGGCTGCATGGCATAACCAGATAGCGCCTGACGCCACTCATACGCGATCACCTGCACCGCTGCGCCGAGGTTCAGCGAGCCAAAGTCCGGATTTGTCGGAATGCACAGCGCCGCGTGGCAGCGGTAGACATCTTCGTTGCGCATGCCAAAGCGCTCCGAGCCGAACAGAAAGGCAACCCCCTGCGGCGGCGCTGCGACTTCGTCCTTTTGCACCGCGTCCGATGCCCGCAGTAACGGGCGACCACCGATCAGACGCGTAAAACAATCGCGCGGACTCATGGTGGGTGGGCCGAAGTCGCGCGGCGTCATCGCGGTGGCCAGTGCGTGCGTGATGCCACCCAAAGCTTCGTCCAGCGTGTCCACAATGCGCGCGCGCGTCAGCACATCCAGCGCACCGCTGGCCCGCTGGATGGTCTCTTCGCGCCGCAAAACGTTGGCCCAGCGCGGCGCCACCAGCACCAGGTCGTCGAATCCCATCACCTTCATAGCACGCGCGGTCGCGCCCACATTGCCGGCGTGGCTGGTGTTGATCAATATGAAGCGTGTCTGCATGGCGCCGATTGTCTCAGCGCCATGCCAGCCCGGTGCCGCGTCGGCAACGGACCAGTCTGCGTTTCATGGGAAAATGCGCCCTTGCCCGCGGCCATCGCGCCGCGCAACCATGCTCCTGCTTCCAGTGCGGCCCGCAGCCTTGTCGTGCAGCCAAACCGAAACCCACACAATATGCCGTCTCCCAATCTCCACCCGATGGTCAACATCGCCGTCAAGGCCGCCCGCGCTGCCGGCGCCATCATCAACCGCGCGGCGCTGGACGTCGAATCAGTCCGCATTTCGCAAAAGCAGATCAACGATTTCGTCACCGAGGTCGACCATGCCAGCGAACAGGTGATCATCGAGACCCTGCTCGGCGCTTATCCCGGCCACGGCATCCTGGCCGAGGAGTCCGGCAGCGAACATGGTGCGCGCGATTCCGAGTGTGTCTGGATCATCGATCCGCTGGACGGCACGACCAACTTCATCCACGGCTTTCCGGTCTATTGCGTCAGCATCGCACTTTCAGTGCGCGGCAAGATCGAGCAGGCCGTGATCTACGACCCTTCGCGCAACGATCTGTTCACGGCCACCAAGGGCCGCGGAGCCTTCCTCAACGACCGCCGCCTGCGCGTGTCCAAGCGCATCCGGCTCAAGGAGAGCCTGATCTCCACCGGTTTTCCGTTCCGTGACGGCGATGACTTCGCCGGCTATCTGGCCATGATGGGCGACGTGATGCAGCGCAGCGCCGGCCTGCGTCGACCCGGCGCTGCGGCGCTGGACCTGGCCTATGTGGCAGCCGGTTTCACCGAGGGCTTTTTTGAGACCGGCCTGCAGCCCTGGGACGTTGCCGCCGGCTCGCTGCTGGTGACCGAAGCGGGTGGGCTGATCGGCAACTTCAGCGGTGATGCCAACTTCCTGGACCAGAAGGAATGCCTGGCCGGCAACCCCAAGATCTATGCACAACTGGTGTCGCTGCTGGGCAAGTACAGCAAGTTCGCCAGTGCCGGCGAAAAGGCCGAAGTGCGCAGCCGCAAGCTGTTGGGCCATGCTGGCGCAGGCGCCAAATCCGATGGCAATGCCGGTACCGATGCCGCGCCACAACTGTCGCCGACCGATCCACCAAGCAACGCCGACGCGCCGTTCTGACGCGCAGACCCAGCGAGGCTGTAGCCAGCGCCCGCCTGCCGCCAGTACAAATCGGCGTGCGCATGTCATTTCGCTTCGGGGTACGGCATGACTGATACGACAGATGCCACACTGCGCGAGCGCTACGACCAGGACGGTTTTGTATCGGCGCTTCCCATCGTCGACGCCCAGGAGGCGCTGCAGCATCGCCGCGC
>JBBKVW010000370.1:0-9160 GCA_037968655.1 Burkholderiaceae bacterium | reverse complement strand
CGTGGAGGACGTGGCTCCATCGGACGGGCTTCGTTGACAACCAGACCGCGGCCGCCATATTGTTGGCCGTTCATCGCGCTGATAGCTGCTTGCGCTTCCGCTTCGCTGCCCATTTCGACAAAACCGAAACCTTTTGAGCGGCCGGTGTCACGTTCCATCATGACTTTGGCGCTGGAGACAGCACCATGGGCCGAGAAGGCTTGCTGGAGGTCTTCGTCGCGGAAAGAATAAGGCAGATTGCCTACGTAAAGTTTGTTGCCCATTAAGGACTCCTGAAAATGACTCGAAACGCGATGGAGTCCGATAACCGCAATCAACAAACCAATGAAGAATTAAAGCAGACGCGAAAACTGACTAATCACCGCAAACTAATATCGCCGCTTTTGCGGCGATACCGGGTGAATTATGCGCCATCCTAAAAATATTGCAAATAATTTGTGCCGCCTATCCGGGCGCCAAGTCCTTGGCCGGCGTGGCCTGCGGGCCGTTTAGCGGGAATTCCGGGGTTCGTTCGGCTCGTAGTTACGCCATTGCCGCATGGCGTTGCGCATGGTAAGCAACTGCCGTTCGAAGTTTGGACAGGTCTTGCAGGCCATCAAATGCAGGCGCACCCGGACCCGGTCGCCCAAGCTGATCAGGCGATCTTCATTGGCGATCAGCAGGGCTGCCGCCTCCTTGCAAGTGGGCATCAGTGGCATCAGGATGGGCCCGGCCGCAGACCAAACCAGTTCAGTTCAAGGCATTCACGCAAACGCAGCCGCGCACGGTGCAGCGTGACGTATAAATTGGTCGACGACAGGCCCAGTTCCTTACAGATCTCGTCGCTGGAGAGTTCGAGCCACTCGCGCATCAGGAACACGCGTGCCATGGTCGCCGGCATCTTCTCGGTGCAAGCTTCCAGTACCGCGAAAAACTGCTGGGATTGCAGGTCTTGCTCCGGATTGCCCCAATTGGCCGGTGCTTGCGTGAAATGGCCGCTGGCTGCAAAAAGCAGCGTTTCGAGTCCATCGCTGCCATGTGCAATGGCCGGCTCCAGATCGAGCGCGACCGTGCGTGCATGGAGTCGAAATATGTCTATGACCTTGTGCTTGAGAATGCCGACCAGCCAGGTCTTGAGCTGGGAACGGTTTTCGAAGGATTGGGGTTTGCCCAGCGCCGCGACGATGGTTTCGGAGACGGCATCTTCGGCCCATGTCTCGTTGCGCAATTGCAACCGGGCAAACTTGAGCAGGTAGTTGCGGTGTGCAACCAGTTGCTGTTCGAAGGTGGAGGCATGGTCCGCGGACATGGTGTTGGCGCATTGTAGGAGCCGCCTGTCACAGTGCTTTGCCATTGGTCCTGGCCCAGTGGTGTGGCGCCGGTGGCGCTACCAGTTCACTTCACGCTCTGGTGTGGCGCCAATCCGGTGGATCGACAGATCGGCGCCGTCGAACTCCTCTTCCTGGCTCAGGCGCAGGCCCATCGTGGATTTCAGCAAGCCGTAGACGATGAAGCCCGATACCAGGGCCCAGGCCACGCCCATCATGGTGCCGGCCAGCTGTGCTGCAAAAGAGACACCTCCAAGACCGCCCAGTGTCTTGCTGCCGAAGATGCCCGCCGCCAATCCGCCCCAGGTGCCGCAAAGTCCGTGCAGCGGCCAGACACCCAGTACGTCGTCGATCTTCCACTTGTTTTGCGTCAGCGTGAACATCGAGACGAATATGGCGCCTGCCACGCCGCCGACAAACAGCGCACCAATGGGGTGCATCAAGTCCGAACCCGCACACACAGCCACCAGTCCGGCCAAGGGGCCGTTGTGGATGAAACCCGGGTCATTCTTGCCCAGCGCCAGTGCTACCAGGGTTCCGCCGACCATAGCCATCAGCGAGTTCACGGCAACCAGGCCGGAGATCTTGTCGATGGTCTGGGCGCTCATCACATTGAAGCCAAACCAGCCAACGGTCAATATCCACGCACCCAATGCCAGAAAGGGAATATTGGAAGGTGGGTGCGCACTCACAGTGCCGTCCTTGCGGTAACGGTTGGACCGCGCGCCCAGCATGATCACGGCCGGCAAGGCAAGCCACCCGCCCACCGCATGCACCACGACCGAGCCGGCGAAATCATGGAACTCAAAGCCGGTCATGGCCTTGATGGCGGCTTGCACTCCGAACGCCTGATTCCAGGCGATCCCCTCGAACACTGGGTACACCACACCGACGATGACCCCGGTGGCGATCAGCTGGGGCCAGAACTTGGCACGTTCAGCGATGCCCCCCGAAATGATGGCCGGGATGGCGGCTGCAAAGGTCAGCAGGAAAAAGAACTTGACCAGGTCGTAGCCATTACGCTGGGCCAGTTGCTCTGCGCCGACCAGGAAGTTGGTGCCATAGGCGACGGTATAGCCGACCAGGAAATAGACAACCGTCGACACCGAGAAGTCGACCAGGATCTTCACCAGGGCGTTGACCTGATTCTTCTTGCGCACGGTGCCAAGCTCCAGAAACGCGAATCCGGCGTGCATGGCCAGAACCATGATGCCGCCCAACAAGATGAACAGCGCGTCAGAGCCCTGTTTTAGTGCTTCCATGATGATTCCCGTAGTCGAAGTGCTTGGTTTTGGTGCATGAATCGGCGACCCATGCATAGCGCACCAAAACCAAGCAATAAATGGGCCATACCGGCAAGCGACGCGCCATTAACGTGCGCGACCTTTTTGACCGCTTCTTGCGCATGCGATGTCCAGGCGATCAACCTGCCGCACGCCTATACTCGGCGCTTGTGCCGATTTGCTACAGCTTGCGGGCACCGAGGTCCTGGAACCTCGAAAAACAGCTAAAGACGGCAACCGATCCCGGCCCCGCATTTAGCGTCGCCGGGATTTTTCATGCTTGTTTCGCCTTCCACCCACCATTTCGCCGAACCGCTGCCACTGCGCAGCGGCGGCGCGATCCGCGACTATCAGTTGTGCTTCGAGACATATGGGACGCTCAACGCAGAGCGCTCCAACGCGGTGCTGGTGGCCCATGCCCTCAATGCTTCACACCATCTGGCCGGCCTGTACCCAGGTCAGACCAGGTCGGACGGTTGGTGGGACAACATGATCGGGCCTGGCAAACCGGTCGATACCGATCGCTTCTTCGTGATCGGCGTGAACAATCTGGGGTCATGCTTCGGCTCCACCGGGCCGATGCATGTCAATCCGGATACCGGGCGCATCTATGGCGCCGACTTTCCGGTCGTCACGGTCGAGGACTGGGTCGACGCGCAGGCCCGGCTGCTCGACGCGCTGGGCATCCAGACCCTGGCCGCCGTCATGGGTGGCAGTCTGGGCGGCATGCAGGCACTGAGTTGGGCGTTGCAGTACCCAGAGCGGGTGCGCCACGCCATCGTTGTCGCCAGTGCGCCCAACCTGACCGCCGAGAACATCGCGTTCAACGAGGTCGCGCGCCGCGCCATCGTGACCGATCCGGACTTCAACAACGGCCACTTCTATGCCCAGGATGGGCGAGCCGAAACCAAGCCCAAGCGCGGCCTGCGCATCGCCCGCATGATTGGCCACATCACCTACCTGAGCGACGATGTGATGAACGAAAAGTTCGGCCGCGCCCTGCGCGAGGCCTTGCTCGACGAGTCCCGGTCCAGCACCGATGCGGCGCCCGGTGCACAGGACTACCGCTACAGCACCCAGGACGTGGAGTTCCAGATCGAGAGCTATCTGCGCTACCAGGGCGACAAGTTCGCCGAATATTTCGACGCCAACACCTATTTGCTGATCACACGCGCGCTGGACTATTTCGACCCGGCACGCAGCTTTGAAGGCAAGCTCAGCCTGGCCCTGGCGCGCGCCAGGGCCCGTTTTCTGCTGGTGAGCTTCACAACCGACTGGCGCTTCTCGCCCAAGCGCAGCCGCGAGATGGTCAAGGCCTTGCTGGACAACAACCGCGACGTCAGCTACGCTGAGATCGATGCGCCGCATGGCCACGATGCCTTCCTGCTGGACGATCCGCGCTATACGAACCTGATCCGCTCGTATTTCGAGCGCATCGCCATCGACGGCGCAACCGGGGTGAACCATGAGTGACATGGCCACGATGAAGGCAGTCGCCCGCCTGGTGCCCGAGGGCTCGCGCGTGCTCGACCTGGGCTGTGGTGACGGCGCCTTGCTGGCGCATCTGCAGTCGGGCCGGGGTTGTAGCGGCTACGGCATCGAGATCGACGACGCCAATGTGCTGGCCTGCGCGCGCCGGGGCGTCAATGTGATTCAGCTCAACCTGGACGAAGGCCTGGCAATTTTCGAGGACGCCAGCTTCGACGTGGTGCTGCATATCGACACGCTGCAGCATCTGCGCAATACCGAGGTGGTGCTACAGGAGACCGCCCGCGTGGGACGCATCGGCATCGTCGCCTTTCCCAACTTCGCGCACTGGCCGAACCGGCTGAGCATTGCCCGGGGCCGCATGCCGGTGACGCGGCGATTGCCTTACCAGTGGTATGACACGCCGAATATCCGCGTTGGCACCCACGCCGACTTCGAAGTGCTGGCCAGGCGCAATGGTCTGAAGATTCAGGACAGCTTCGGTTTGCAGGATGGGCGCACGGTGCGAATCCTGCCCAACCTTTTGGCCGGCACCGCCGTTTTCAAGTTCAGCCGCTGAGGTCGGCCGCCGCAAACGCACAAGCGGCCATCGGCGAGTGGCAGGCGACTTCCGATTTCGATGTTCCAGGTCCCTGGCGGGTCAGCGCACCAGCGCCGGCAGTTTGGGGTTGAATTTCCAGTTCGGAATCAGGTACTGCATCGCCAGTGCGTCGTCGCGCGCGCCCAGTCCGTGCTGCAGGTAGAGCTGGTGGGCTTTGTCCACCTCGGCCATGTCCAGCGTCACGCCCAGGCCGGGGGTGGTCGGCACGGTGATGCTGCCGCCGCGGATCTGCAGCGGATCGGTGGTGATGCGCTGGCCGTCCTGCCAGATCCAGTGCGTGTCGATCGCGGTCACCTTCCCTGGCGCCGCCGCCGCGACATGGGTGAACATGGCCAACGACACATCGAAATGGTTGTTGGAGTGTGAACCCCAGGTCAGGCCCCACATCTGGCACAGCTGCGCCACCCGTACCGAGCCCTGCATGGTCCAGAAATGCGGATCGGCCAGCGGAATGTCGACCGATTGCAGGGCCAGCGTGTGCGCCATTTCCCGCCAGTCGGTCGCGACCATGTTGGTTGCTGTGCGCAGGCCCGTGGCGCGGCGGAATTCGGCCATCACTTCGCGGCCCGAAAAAACGCCTTCAGCGCCGCAGGGGTCCTCGGCATAGGCCAGTTCGGCGTGGCGATCGCGGCACAGGCGAATCGCATCGGGCAGCAGCCAACCGCCGTTGGGGTCCAGCGTGATGCGGGCCTGCGGGAAACGCTCGTGCAGCGCGATGATGGCCTCTATCTCCTGCTCGCCGCGCAGTACCCCACCCTTGAGCTTGAAGTCGCGAAAGCCGTAACGCGCAAAACTGGCCTCGGCCAGGCGGACGATGGCCTGCGGGTCGAGCGCGACCTCGTGCCGCAGCCGCAACCAGTCGTCGCCGGCTTCCGGTTCGCTGGCATAGGGCAGGTCGGTCTTGCAGCGGTCGCCCAAATAGAACAGGTAACCGAGCACGTCGACTACGTCGCGCTGAAGGCCGTCGCCGAGCAGGGCCGCGACCGGGACGCCCAGATGCTGTCCAAGCAGATCCAGCAGCGCGCTTTCAACCGCGGTGACCGCATGGATCGCCACCCGCAAGTCGAAGGTCTGGTTGCCACGACCGCCGCTGTCCCTGGCGGCAAAAGCCTGGCGCAGTCGGTTCAGCGTGGCGTTCCAGTCGCCGATGGACTGGCCGACCACCAGCGCTTGCGCGTCGTCCAGCGTCTGGCGGATCTTCTCGCCGCCAGGCACCTCACCGACGCCGGTGTTGCCATCGCTATCGGTCAGGATCAGCAGGTTGCGGGTGAAAAACGGTGCATGTGCGCCGCTGAGGTTGAGCAGCATGCCGTCGCGCCCGGCGATCGGGATCACGCGCAGGCTGGTGACGCGCGGCGTTGTGTGTGGCGGTGTGCTGGTATCGGGACTGTTTTTGGACATGGGAATGCATTCGGTTGGAACGTGGGAAAGGCGCTCAGTAATCAGTTGTCGTACAACTGGCGAGCCAGGATCACGGCAAGATGATGCGTCTCAGGTGACTGGAGTGCTTATGCCCAGCTCAGACGCCTGGGTCCGTCGCAGCCGCTCCCGACTGTTGCTCAGGTGGGTTCGCATCGCGGCCCGGGCTGCGTCCGCGTCCCGGTTGCGGATCGCCGCAAAGATGTTTTCATGTTCGCCATTGACCCGCAACAAGTAGCTGAGCCGCCCCTCCGGCGCCTGTTCCGGCGTGTTGACACGGGTGCGCGGAATGATCATCGCGCCCAGATAGGTCATCAGGTCGGCAAAGTGCTGATTGCCGGTGGCGCGCGCCACCTCCATGTGGAACTGGAAATCGGGCGGCACCGCGTCCGAGTCCTGCTGGATCGAACTCTGGAACGCATCGAGTGCGGCCTGCATGGCCGCCAGCTGTGCGTCTGTGCGGCGCTGGGCGGCCAGGCCGGCGGCCTCGGTCTCCAGGCTGATGCGCAGTTCGAGCACGGCGATCACGTCGGCGACGGTTGCGAAGTCCTGCTTGGAAATCCGGAAATTGCCGGTCGTCTCGGGCTGGCTGACGAAAGTGCCTATCCCATGGCGGGTCGCGACCAGGCCCGAGGCCTGCAGGCGCGACAGGGCTTCGCGCACCACGGTGCGGCTGACATCGAAGCGCTGCATGATTTCGGTTTCCGTGGGCAGCTTGTTGCCGACCGGCAGCTGGCCGGCGCGGATCTCGCGCTCCAGCGTCCCGACGATCTCCATCACGAGCCCGCGCGGACGACGGCCAGAGGCCGGCAGTGGCTGCGATGGCTCGCCAGACGCGGGATCAGGAGTTTTTGCGGGGTCCATAAAAAAAGCTTGACATGCGCATTCGGGGTGCTGAGAATTCAAGTTGTCAGACAACGTATGACTGACAACTGATGGCAATAGGGCGACTGTAGCAAACCCGCAGCAAATGTCCAGCCGAAACGAATTGATTGCAATAAACCACACCAAGTACAGGCCCCCAGGATGACGATCAAGAGCCACGAACGCATTGTGATGACGGGTGCAGCCGGCAATCTTGGCCGCGAGATGCGCGCGCGCCTCAAGGGCAATTGCAGCGTGTTGCGGCTGTCGGATCGTGTGGCCTTTGGTGACGCGCAGACCGGCGAGGAAGTCGTGTTGGCAGATCTCGCCGACGCCCAGGCGGTGTCCGACCTGGTGCGCGGCGCCGACGCGATCGTACATTTCGGCGGCGTGTCGCTCGAGGGGCCGTTCAACCCCATCCTGGCCGCCAACATCGTCGGCGTCGTCAACCTGTACGAAGCTGCGCGCAAGCACGGCGTGCGGCGCGTGGTGTTCGCCAGCTCCAACCATGTGACCGGTTTTTATCGCCAGTGCGAAACCATTTGTGTCGATTGCGCGCCGCGCCCGGATGGCTTTTATGGCCTGAGCAAGGCATTCGGCGAAGATGTGGCGCGCCTGTACTTCGATCGCTACGGTATCGAGACCGCCTGTGTGCGCATCGGGTCGTCGTTTCCCGAACCCAAGGACAGGCGCATGCTGGCGACCTGGCTGAGCTTTAACGACCTGCACCGGCTGATCACTGCCTGCCTCACAACGCCGGTACTGGGCTATAGCGTCATCTACGGCATGTCCGACAACGCGGTCACCTGGTGGGACAACACTGGCGCGCGCCATATCGGCTACGTGCCGCAGGACAGTTCCGACAAGTTTCGTGAAGCGATCTATGCCCGTACCAGCGCACCCGATCTAAACGACCCCACGGTGCAATATCAGGGTGGTGCCTTCGTTCGTATGGGGCCGTTCGAATGAGCGACACGGCGCCGCCTGGCGAGGCGCGGGTTCTGACGGACCGCCGGGATCAGGTGGGCGAGTCGCCGGTGTGGGACGGTCAGACCCAGGCCTTGTACTGGGTTGATATCGAAGGTCGGAACATCCATCGGCTCGATTGGGCGAGCGGACAGCAGCAGACCTGGAATACGGCCGAGCGTGTGGGCTGTATCGCACTGAGCGCCCGTGGCGGATTGATCGCCGCGATGGAGACTGGACTATTTGAAGTCCAGTTGCTGTCCGCGCCCGAGTTGCAGGCACGACGAATTGCATCGATCACACATCCGATGCCCAACATGCGGTTCAATGACGGGCGCTGCGACGCCAGCGGGCGTTTCTGGATCAGCACCATGTGCATGGATATGTCGCGCGCCGCGCAAGTGGGGGCCTGGTATTGCCTGGACGAGCGTGGCCTGAGCGGGCCATTCTGCGATGGCCTGATTACGCCGAATGGCTCGGCGTTCAGCCCGGACTCGAAGACCCTTTATTTCTCTGATTCACATCCGACCGTGCAGAAGGTGTGGGCATTCGACTTTGATCTGGCGTCCGCCCAAATCGGCGCAGGTCGGGATTTCATCGATATGACACCGCTGCCAGGCCGACCCGATGGCGCGGCGGTCGATGTCGAAGGCCACTACTGGGTCTGTGGCAACGACGCGGGCCAGGTGCACCGGTTCGATTCAGCCGGAACGCTTGTCCGCTCGGTTCGCTTGCCTGTCGCCAAACCGTCCATGTGTGCCTTTGGCGGCCCGAACCTCGACATCCTGCTGGTGACCTCGATCCGGCCTGCAGGCGTCGATGGCGGCCCTAGTGGCGCAGTGTTTGCAGTGGATGTGGGCGTGCAGGGATTACCAGAGCCCAGGTTCTCACGTTTTCCGCAGGTGGTTAGCTGACACCGTGTACCGGTGTTTGCGCCTCATATTTCAACCAGGTCCATAAAGGAGACACCCATGACCTTTCGTAGAACTTTCATTGCCGCCACCATGGTGGCGGTTGCTTGGTCCGCAGCCGTTACGGCGCAGGCCCAGACCATCCTCAAGGCCTCTGACGTGCATCCGGCGGGCTACCCCAACGTGGTGGCGATGGAGAACCTGGGCAAGAAGCTGGAAGCGGCCACCAATGGCCGGTACAAGCTGCAGATGTTCCCTGGCGGCGTGCTGGGAAGCGAGAAGGAGATGATCGAGCAGGCGCAAATCGGCGCGCTGCAGATC
>JBBKVW010000369.1:0-3877 GCA_037968655.1 Burkholderiaceae bacterium | reverse complement strand
ACCGTGGCGCTGGCCGACCCGGCCTTCGCCGACCGCGCCCCGGCCCACCACAGCGGCGCCGTCAGCCTTGACGTGGCCCGCGCGGAATTCGAGGCCGGCCGCGCGATCCTGATTGACATCCGCGAGAGCGACGAGCACGCCACCGGCATCGCGCCGGGCGCGATGCTGCTGCCGATGAGCCAACTCGCCCGGCGGCTGGCCGAAATCCCGATTGACCCGAGCCGGCCGGTGCTGCTGATCTGCCGCACGCAGAACCGCTCCAGCGCCACCTTGCGCGCGCTGCGCGCGCATGGCTATGGCCATGTGCGCTACGTGCACGGCGGCATGAGCGAATGGGCCCGGCGTGGCTGGCCGATGGTCAAACCGGGGGTCAAGCCCGGCGGCTAGGCAGAGCGTTGAAGCAGTTCAACGGCGCGACTGACATGCCCGTCCATGTGCGCGCGGGCGGCAATGTCCACAAAGCCAATCTGGACGCGTCCGCTGACGATGCCCTGCACCGCTTGCGATACCGCGACGCCACCCGCCTCGGCCAGGCCCTGCAGTCGCGCGGCGATGTTGACTCGGTCGCCGTAGACCGTGCCGTCGGTCTTCTCGATGACGTCTCCGACGTGAACGCCGAGGCGAAAGCGCATGCGTCGGTCGTCGGGAACATCGTGCGCCTGGTAAGCGGCCAATTGCCGCTGAATCGCCAGTGCAGCCGTCACCGCCGCGGTGGCGGTTTCGAAAACCGCCAGCACGGAGTCACCGGCCATGTCAATCACACGTCCGTCATGTTCGGCAACTTCCGCGCTGAAAACCGCGCGCGCCGCATCCAGCGTTGCAACGGTGCCGCGGTCGTCGAGTGACATCAATCGTGTGTAGCCCACCGCGTCGGCAGACAACACCGCGAGCAAGCGCCTTCGGGGCGGCGACTCCGAGATGCCTGCCGTATCCATGGTTGAGGTCATGCTTTCCCCCGAGACGAAGCTGCCATTTTTCAGTTGACAGTTGACGACGCGACAGATCGATGCACACGACCGGTGGCCCTGGGCCGGCGCCATGCAGTCGCCTCGGTCAGTATGCGACGGCTTGGTGGGTTCTGCAACTGCGGGCAACACGCAGATAGCCCAGATGACGATCGCGCCGCCAGGCGGCAGCTTGGCGCAGGCCAGCACTGCGCCCGCCCATCGCCACGAATGCGTTGCGGCCGAAATCAAGCAATGCAACCGTGAGCCCGCACGCCAGTACGCCGGCGAAGAACAGCGCCTATTGCGCCGGCCGACCAGCGGCTTCTTCGCCAGGCGCCTTCGCAAGCGGACTACCAGGAATGGGTCGCTGCCGGCGCAGGAAGCTTTTGACGCCAAAACGGTCAGGGATCCGGCTTTGCACGGGGCACAGGCGTGCAACTGATGCGCAGGCCGGTAGATCACCGCAAATTGACAGGGTCCGCGCCCCATGGAATCGACTTGTTCGCAAAGCGGGATCCGGATCCTGGTTGATCCACGAACCAGCCTGAATCGATATTTGGATTGGACAACTGTATGCCATCGCTGTCGGTATCCACCCAAACGGTGGCGCAGGAGTCGGGGCCGCGTCAAAGGCCTTGTTGAGCCGCATTGAGCGGCTCAACAAATGAAAACCCGCGGTGTTGCGGGGCAAGGATTGCTTGGTTTGATCTGTGAACAACCAGCTTTGAAAAAATGGCTGTCTGTTTGCGTCTATGTCGACAATGACATGCCTTGTCTCTAGCGGTTGAATTTCCTATCCGCATCCGTCACCTACGAACACCCTGTGGAGTAACCCAATGTCTGCATCCATTCCTGTCATTCTGGACTGTGATCCCGGCCATGACGACGTATTCGCGATCTGGCTTGCGGCCGGAAATCCCAATATCGACCTGCGTGCGATCACCACCGTTGGCGGAAACGGCTACCTGAAGTACACCACCCTCAATGCAAGAATCGCCTGCACTGTCGCAGGGATCACCGGCGTCCCGATCGCCGCCGGAGCGGACAAGCCTCTGGTGCGCGAACTGCGCCCGGCGGCGCACATCCATGGTGCGAACGCGCTCGGTGGTCCGGTGCTGCCCGAGCCGACGGTGCCGCTTGACGCGCGCAGCGCCGTGCAGCTGATTGCTGACACGCTTTTGGCGTCGAGCGAACCGGTCGTCCTTATCCCTACCGGGCCGCTCACCAACATCGCGCACCTCATACAGCAGCGTCCCGACGTGCTGCACAAGGTCAAGGAGATCGTCTGGATGGGAGGATCGACCACGCGCGGAAACCAGACGCCCTACGCCGAATTCAACGCCTGGGTGGACCCCGAGGCCATCGACGTGGTCGTGAAAGCAGGCCTGCCGTTCACCATGGTCGGACTGAACATCACGCACCAGGCGCTGATCACCAGCAAGGTCATCGATCGAATCGCGGCAATCGGCAATGAGACCGCCAGGTTCGGCGTGGAACTGCTCACGTTCTTTTGCGCGAGCTACGATGTCTGGGAGGACATGGCCGAGGGGCCCCTGCACGACCCGGTCACCGTCGCCCTCGTCGCGCTGCCCGGCATCGTCCAGAGCCAACGTGCCCACCTCGATGTCGAACTGCGGGGCACGTTCACCGCTGGCGCCACCAGCGTCGACATGTTCAACATGCTCAAGCAGGAACCGAACGTGACCATCGCCACGGTTCTGGATGTGGACGCGTACTGGAATCTCATCGCAGACGCTGTTGCGACTCTCAAATAGCGCGGGCAGGCGCGGGTCAGTCTGCGACTTCGGCGCAATCAACAGGCGCCCGGTCGATCGGCGCGGATGCGCGTGTCAATTGCCGACAGAAGCGTCGAACGCCGCGGCGAAGGGAGCCAGCAGCCTGTTCATCGGATAGCTTGCCATGTCCTTGATGTCTTGCCCCTTGACCATCGCGGGATCCGGGCAGGCCGCTTCTCTAAAGGGCTGATTCTGGGGATCGTGCCACGACCAGCCAAGACCGGTCGCCAGGACGCCGCCGCCGCCGGCGACGAATTTGTGCACGGCATCGATCTCCGCATCCGCGAAGTTTCCCCAGGCGTTGCCGACGATCAGGACGTTGATGGTTGCCAGATGTTCGGCGGTCATGGGCGCCGATACGAGCTGCACGCGATAGCCCGGAACCTTGCCAAGCACGTCCAGGAGCCGCTTGCCCTGATCAATGTAGTACTCTGGAATGATCTCGCAGTGGCCAGTGCTCACGCCGACCGTCACCATCCTTGCCGCCGCGTCGTCTCGACGCGTCGCACCGTCAGTCACTACGGCAGCGCTGTCCTCGCGGCTGCCGAAAGCCAGCCAGCTGGTGACCAGACTCAGGAAAAAGGTCTGCACCTCTGTCCCGCGGGCCTGGTCACAACCGTGATCGACCGGGTCGCACAGATTGAGCACGCCGTCATGCGCAACTGCCATCAGCCGGCCCTTCTCGTACTGGCGGGCGAACATGAAATCGGCAGTTCCCGCCCCGCTGGAATTGATCTTTCGGTTCTCCAGCAGCCGAATCCAGCTGTCGTGCGCAATCGTCACACGGCCAGGAACGCCCTCTCTGCCAAGTGCCTGGTCGACGCCCAGGGTCACGAGAAGCTCCAGAACCTTGCTGTCCAAATCGACTGCGATTGCGCGCGCGATCATGCGCTGCCCGTTCGCTTCGTCACTCAACTTCCACGCGTAGACACCGGCGATCACGGCCAGCACACTCACCACCGTGGACAGGATGGCCAGCCAGCGCAGCCGCCGCGCTTGCCGGCGCTCCTTGTCGGCCGCCGCCTGCTTGGCCAGCGACGCCGCGATGAACTGCCGCTCGGCCTCGGTCTGCTCCGCCTGGCTGGCGGCCCAGTCCTGTGCCTGCCGGAGCGCGTCGCCCAGCACCAGCAGGCC
>JBBKVW010000368.1:0-8366 GCA_037968655.1 Burkholderiaceae bacterium | reverse complement strand
AGCGCGCCACCCACCACGCCAATGGCCCACTGGTTGAAAGCGCTCTCGACGCTGACCAGTGCGTGCACAGTGTCGGTGTGGACCTGCGGGGCGCAGGCCAGCGTGAGGGCGAGGAAGGTAGATGCATCCATGCTGGCTCTCCTCAGGGCCTCGGGTCGGCTGCCGGGGGAGGGGGCAGGGTGGCGCGCCAGGCTGTGTGCTCGTCATCGAAGCGTGTGTCCCAACTGCCAAGCTGGGTTTTAGCGGTCGGGCTGAACTCGGTCACAGTGTCCCCGCCCATGTTCCACCAGGTGCGGGCAAATGGCGTCCCGTTGATTGCGACCGAGACCGCGCCGTTGTAGTCGCAGGTGTAGAACCTGTCATTCCTGGTCTCGTGCTCGCGGGTGTACTGCGCCGGGCAGTTTCCTGGCGCACTGGCCCAGGCGTGGTTGGCCGAGTTGCCCGCGCCGGCCATCGCGCAGATGGGGAAAGGTTTGCCACGAGCGAGGTCGTGCAGGACCTGGCGGATCGGGGGCACGCACTGGGACACTGCGCGCCAGTTGGGCGCTGCAAAGCACAATAGGACCAGGCAGCCGTCCACGGCAATTGCTGGTGCGGACAGCAGGCACAGCGGTACTGCCACCGTCAATGCTACCCACCGGCATGTCACGGGGGACACGTTTTTCCGCTTGGCGAGGGCGGCCCGGCGGTCTAGAGTGTGGTCGGCGTGCATGCGGCGGTCCTTTGTCAAAATCGCCCAGGAGAGTTTTTCGTATCGTGTCGCGGTAGCCTGTGGCATGAGTCCACTTTAGTTTTGCCAATCCCTTGTTCATGCGATGACTTTGATTCCAAATTCATCGGCCGACGGTTTCGCTTCGGGCAACTACGCCCGCATCGAATCGCTCGCCGGTGTCTTCCATCCCCATGCGATCGAGATCCAGGACTTCGCCCATTACGGGGCCGTGATCGACCTGCGATCTGCCGCGGCGTATGCGGACGACCACATCCCCGGAGCGGTGCATGTGGATATCCCTGATCAGGCGGCGGGCGCAGTAAGTACTGGGCCCGATACGCCAGCGAACGAGCCTCTCTCGGCGCACGAGCCGTCCATGCCCGATCTGTCCGCGGCGCTCCTGGCAGTTGTTGCTTTGGTTCGCAAGGACCAGGCTCTGCTCGTCTATTGCGACCAGGGTGGACGGTTCAGCAGGCCGGTGGCTCGTGCCTTGCGCTGGCGCGGCTGGAGCGTTGATGTGCTGCCCGGTGGCTGGATCAACTACCGCCGCTGGGTGTTGGCTGGGCTGGAGGTGTTGCCGCGCCTGGTGCAGTTTCGGGTTGTTGCGTCTGCCTTGGGAAGCGAAACTCTCCGCGTCTTGGAGGCGCTTCGTAGCCAAGGGCAGCAGGTGCTCGACCTTGAGTCGCTGGCCGGAGTTCGGCGCAACGCGCTTTCGGTATTGACAGCCTCCCAACCCGCGCAAGCCTGGTTCGACAGCCAACTGCTGCAGGCCCTGCGGGCGCTGGATCCCGGCGCTGCGGTGTGGGTGGCCGATACCGGCGCCAGGATGGGGGCTGTTGCCCTGCCGGGGGCACTGTGTGACGCGCTCGCTATTGCTCCGGTGGGCCAGCTGCAGGCCGAACTGGCTGTGCGGGCTGCGGCATGGGCCGAGGACGAGTCGTTGTGTGCGGATGCCCAGGCACTGATTGACGCCGTGGTCGGTCTGGATCCCAAACCAACGCCGTCACTTGTGGCCCATTGGCACGATTTGGCTTTAGGGGGCGGCGGCGTCCCATTGCTGTCGAGCCTACTGGGGGAGTACCTAGACCCGGTATACCAAACGGATCGGGAAGGTCGCGCGGATCGGCATTACGCGTTACCGCCATTGCAGCTTGATTCGCTATCAGCTGCGGCGCTTGCCAAGGCCGTGCAGCCTTGGATACATACATCGGCCGATGATCTAACGACGGCGCCTACTTGAGGATCAGGCCGCACTCGACGGCAAGTTGCACCGCCATGCGGCGGTTGGCCACGCCAAGCTTGGCGTTCATGCGCTGGAACCGCGAGTTGATGGAGCTCTTGCTGACTTGCAGTTCGGCGGCGATTTTCTTGCTGCCGTGACCCTGGCATTCATGCTGCAGCAAGACCAGGTCTGCCGATGTGATGCGCGCCTTCACGATCAGGTCGCGCCGGATGCGCGACAACCACCAGTCGTGCAGCTCCAGCGCCAGCATGCGTGCGCTGACGCGCAGGCGTGACAGTCCGGCATCTTCGAAGTATCCAGGGGTGGCCGAGCCCAGACACAACAGGCTGATGCGCGAGTGCCCGGCGCCAGAATGGGCGGGTACCAGCACGGCAGACACAAAGCCGGCACGCGCCGCGAGATCAATGACGCGCTGGTAATCGCCGTCCAACACGGTCAGCGCGCTGGCAACAATCGGCTCAGAGTGGTGCGCCGCATAGGCCAGCCAGGGGTCGTGGACAAAGTGCCCTTCCTGGATATAGAGGCGGGCCCAGGCCGGATCACATGCGAGCATGAATCGGCAGGCCGCCAGGTCACCGTCGTCCCGTACGAAGCTCACGAATACGCCACTTGTCGCACCCAGGGCTGCAACGCCTTCCTGGAACAAGGCATGGACGGTCTGCTGATCGCTCGCCGAAGCGACCCTTTCAGCGATGGTCGCCACGCGCGCCGGGTAATGATCGTCGGTGACCCGGTCCAGCAAGGTTTCAACGCTATTGGGAGTTGATCGCGGATTCGACGCGCCACAGGGCTTCGGCATCGCGCTGGAGCTGTCCGTAGAGCAGGGGATGCTCGAACCGGATGGGGTCATCGCCTCGCCAGCGCTCGAAACTGGCGCGCTCCTTGAAGAGCAGGGACTGGCAGACACGGACGCCGTGACGGGGAATTTCTTCGCGTTCGACATACAAACCTCCGTTGACGCGTTGCAAGAAGAAATGCACCGCACTTTGCTGCCCCTGCGCGCCGCATCGGCGCACTGCGTCCTGGACAGTTGGCGATCCCGGACTGATCCAGGGCGTGTCACGCGCGGCCTTGCGGCGCGGCGTGTAAGGGGAAGTTTTCATGGGCACACCCTCACGCGGCCGACGCCCACGAAGCGAGCGTGGTGGGCGTTCACCAATGTGGCGTCCGTCATTGCCGCAGATGCTGCGGCGGACACCTGGACCAAGAGTTGCATAGCTGTTCCGGGCGAATCTTTGACTGGCACGGTCCGCACGAAAAGGCGGCTTATGGTGGCCCGAAGTGCACGAGCTTCTGAAGAGGCTCTAGTTATCACCAAGAGGTCCCGGTGTGTCCATACCCTACGTCATCAATATGATGGAGATTTGTACGTAGTCGCAGCACAGTCAGGCACAGCGACGCACGCGTTTTGCGAACCACAAGCCAAAGTTTTTTCTGGCCTACTGGTAAAGAAACTTTTACGAATTGTTGCCGTGTTGGTTCTATCCAGGGGTACTTCGTTGCTATATAGGGGGCGACGATTTGCGCAGTCTGCGACTGCAGTCCAAGCCAGGAATGGAGAACTTCATGCAATGTGAACTAGAAGAATCGCCGATGCACCGGGTGCGTGTTGACGACAGGCGCGCTGCATCGCGCCTGCTCTGCGGGGATGACGGCCGATGGTGCTGGTGTGCCATGGCGCTTGGCGCTGGCGAGTTCAATGTTCTTGAGCAACAAAAAAAAGGAGAGAGCCATGTGGCTGTTGGTCGCCCGTGAACCAAGGTCAGACGCGCCGTACTGGCCAGGTCGTAACCTGCTCGCCGCGGCCGATGCGGTGGTTTGGCCGCTCCTGTGGGTGCTGGCTTTTCGCGAGGTGCCGGCACCGGTCGGCATCATGGGGCCATTCGTAGCTGCTGTCGCCCTACTTTGCGGGATGGGTCGACTGCACCGTGCGCTGTGGCTCAATCACCGGTACTGGTTCACGACCTGGCGTTGGGGTCGTATTGCGGCGGCGGCGGTGTTGGTCGGATTGGTTTTGAAGGTGATGCTGGTTGTGTAGATCAGGGCTCCGCGAATGACTGCAGTTTCGGGTTGATAAGGCCTGGACCAACCCACAGAGGTCTTAGCGTCCTTCGAATTCGACGCCTGTAAGCCGACATCCGCTGATCGTCGCAATCACGGTCGCAAAGACTTCTCTCGGGCAATCCAATCTTCAACGTAGTCGTCGTGTCTCGACCAAGAGCTGTCGTTCCCGTCCGACCGGTTTGGAGCAACATGGTGCCACTGGCAAGTGACCAGCCCTGATGCGCTGATCGATGGGTTCAGCGCGAGGCCTCGGCCTGAGAAGCGGGTCGCTTCAGGATTTATCCAGGTTTGCGTGCCAACGTGTCTAAGCCGCGGGTGGAAGGCCAACGCCGGCAACGGCGGCGAAGAACACGACAGGCCGCCAGATCGTGTTCGGCATGCCGTCGAAATCGCGGTCGCTTCGTGGCAAGATTCGCCGATGCTCCCCGCCCGGCGCTCGCGCCACGACCGAGTCGCGACGACCTTGGCCGCCCTTCGCGACGACGAAGTGGCGGCTTTCGTGCGGGACGCTCCAACCGTGGGCGTCGGCGTGGGCGGCGGCTGTTCTAGGACCGCGGTCGATGGCGTGCCCGTGTTTGTCAAGCGGGTCCCGATCACCGACAGGGAACTGGCCGATCCGTACACCACGGTGAACCTTTTCGAGCTGCCTGCCGCCTGGCAGTACGGCAGTACCGCATGGCCGGGCCGAGTTTCGGTGCGTGGCGCGAACTGGCTGCGAACCAGAGCGTCACGGAAGGCATCCTCGCCGGGGAGACGGAGTCGTTCGCGCTGCTGCACCACTGGCGGGTGCTACCCGGCCGCCCACCGGTCGCGGCCGAGCACCTCGACATCGACGCCGTGGTCGACCAGTTCGGGGGCAACAGCGCCATCCGGGCACGGTTCGACCCCATTGTGACCGCGACCGCGAGCCTCGCGCTGTTTTTCGAGCATCTCCCCAACGAGTTACCTCGCTGGCTGAGCGATCCGATCGGCAGAGCCGCCATGGTTGAGCGGCAACTGTTCGAAGTGGTGGTGTTCCTGCGTCACCGCGAGATCCTTCACCTGGATGGACACTTCGGCAACATCAGGGCCGACGACGACCGGCTCTACCTGGCCGAATTTGGACTCGCCACCTCACCGCGCTTCGATCTCTCGGACGCCGAACGCGATTTCAATCGCCGCAACGCCGACCACGACTCCGACTACGCTTCCATGCGCCTGGTGAACTGGCTGGTCGCTTCGGTCTGCGGGGTGCCCGTGCCGACCAAGAGCGACTCCGTCGCCCGCAACCTGTTTGTGCAGCAGTGCGCGACCGGTGACATCCCACCGAACGTGCCGGCGCACATTGCGGAGATCATCGCCAGGCACGCCCCCGCCGCTGCCGGGATGAACGAATTCTGCTGCCGCCTGTTCGATGGCGACCTGCACGCCGCATACCCTGGCAAGCCAGGCCCTCGCGCGCCCTGAACCTCCCGCTCTGGCGGATCTGGCGACAGCGGTCTGCATGAGCGCGCAGCCGATCTGTCAGCGGCAACTGAAAGGGTGAAGAGTCGACCCCGACTCCCCACCCGTCCTGCGTCGAGCGGGCTGCCTCGAACAACGACCCCGGGTTCCTAACTACTGATACTTCGCGTACGTCAGATCGAACCGATCGGCGTTCATGACCTTCGTCCACGCGGCTACGAAATCCTTGACGAATTTCGCATCGCCGCCCTTCTGCGCGTAAACCTCACAGACCGCTCGCAATTCGGCGTTGGAGCCGAAGACGAGGTCGGCGCGGGTGGCGCGCCAGGTTTCATGGCCGGCTTTGCGGTCAGCGGCGACATATTCTTGGTCGTCGGAACCATCGACGGCCTTCCACACGGTGGTCATGCCGAGCAGATGGACGAAGAAGTCGTTGGTCAGCTGGCCGGAGCGCTTCGTCAGGTGGCCGTGGCCGCGTTCGCCGTGATTGACGCCGAGCACGCGCAGGCCGCCGATCAGCACGGTCATCTCGGGCACGGACAGGCCAAGCAAGCCGGCCTTGTCGATCATCATGTCCTCGACCTTGACCGCGAGCCTCTTGTCGCCGACGTAGTTGCGAAAGGCGTCGGCCTCGGGCTCCATCACGGCGAAGCTCTCGACGTCGGTCTGGTCTTGCGTGGCGTCGCCGCGGCCGCCGGTGAAGGGCACGTCGCACGATGCGCCGGCGTCCTTGATCGCCTTCTCGAGACCGACCACGCCACCGAGCACGATGGCATCGGCCAGGCTCATCGAGCCGCGCAAGCCGTTGAGCACGTCGATCACCTTGGCCAGCATGGCCGGCTCGTTCACCGCCCAGTCTTTCTGCGGCGCAAGCGCCACGCGCGCCCCGTTGGCGCCGCCGCGGAAGTCCGACTTGCGGTAGGTCGACGCCGACGCCCAGGCCGTCTTGACGAGCTGGCTGACGGTCAGCCCGCTGTCGGCGATCTTCTTCCGGACCGCCGTGACGTCGGCGTGCGACGGCTGGGTACCGGCCGGGATCGGGTCCTGCCAGATCAGGTCTTCCTGCGGCACCTCCGGCCCGAGGTAGCGCACCTTCGGCCCCATGTCGCGGTGGGTCAGCTTGAACCAGGCGCGCGCGAAGGCGTCCTTGAAGGCCGCATGATCGTTGCGGAACTTCTCCGAGATCTTGCGATACGCCGGATCACGCTTGAGCTGCATGTCGGCGGTCGTCATGATCGTCGGCACCTTCTTCGACGAATCCCAGGCCGCCGGGGCCATGTCTTCTTGCTTCGGGTTGATCGGGGTCCACTGGTGTGCGCCGGCCGGACTCTTGGTGAGCTCGTACTCGTAATCGAGCAGCAGCCGGAAGTAGTTCTCGGTCCACTTGTCGGGCACGTTGGTCCACGAGCCCTCGATGCCGCTAGTCACCGTGTGCTCGCCGATGCCGCCGTGCTCCTCGGTCGAGACCCAGCCGAAACCCTGCGCGGCAAAGTCGCCGCCCGACGGTGCCTTGCCGAGCGTCGACGCGTCGCCATTGCCATGGCACTTGCCGAAGGTGTGGCCGCCGGCCGTCAGAGCGACGGTTTCCTCGTCGTCCATGGCCATGCGCTTGAAGGTCTCCTTCATGTCGCGCGCCATGCCGGCGTCGTCGTGCGGATTGCCCCCCGGTCCTTCCGGATTGACGTAGATCAAGCCCATCTGGATCGCAGCTAGGGGGCCCTCGATCTCGTGCAAGCCGTGTTCCGGCGAGATGCGGGTCTGCACGCCCTGGTTGACCCACTTGTCTTCCGAGCCCCAGAAGATGTCGCGTTCGGGCTCGAACACATCGGGGCGGCCGCCACCGAAGCCGAATACCGGCCCGCCCATGCTTTCGATCGCCACGTTGCCGGCCAGGATGAACAGGTCGGCCCAGCTGATGTTCTGGCCGTATTTCTGCTTGATCGGCCAGAGCAGGCGGCGCGCCTTGTCGAGGTTGCCGTTGTCGGGCCAGCTGTCGAGCGGCGCGAAGCGCTGCTGTCCGCTGTTGGCACCGCCACGCCCGTCAGCGGTGCGATAGGTTCCCGCCGCGTGCCAGGCCATGCGGATGAAGAAAGGGCCGTAGTGCCCGTAGTCGGCCGGCCACCACGGCTGGCTGTCGGTCATCAGCGCATGCAGATCGGCTTTCAGCGCGGGATAGTCGAGCGCCTTGAAGGCCGCGGCATAGTCGAAGTCCGCACCCAGGGGGTTGTTGGCGCCGTTGGGGTTGAGGATCTCGGTCGCCAGCATCTCGGGCCACCAGTCCTTGTTGGTGCGACCCAGCAGCGATCGGGTTTCACCATGGCCCATCGGGCAACCGCCGCCGAGCGTTCCAGTTTTTGCGTCCATCTGTCTGTCTCCTGTGAATTCAAAGAAACTTAGCTTAAAGCCAAGCGGAGCATTGGGCCAATCTGAATTTTTATGTCGGTCATAGGCGCCACCTATGCGAGTCGCAGATGGTGGCCAGAGCCATGGCGGGGCGTTTCGAGAACACGTGGTCCATGCGATCGAAGGCATCGCGAAGACGTTGCAAGGCACTCATGGCCTCTCCTGAATCGACACGGTGTTCAGTCTGTCGTGGTGTGGCGAACGGCGCCATGAACGCCGCGTGAAAACCTGTGAAATCGAGCGCCCCGTCCTGCCCTTGATCGACAGCTTTGACGAACCAATTTTCGCGACCTGTAGGACCGCAACGGGCATGTACGCGTCTTCCTAGGAAGTCGGCTATCTGGGCCGCTGGTGATCAACAAATTGACAACCGGGAACCGGGCATGAACCGGTGACAACTCCTGGCCGGGACTGACCCTTCGCGACCTCGCAACAAAGCCGCCCTTTGTTGATGCAATGCGCCAGGGAGGGACATGGATGCCGCCGCCGCCCGCACAAGCA
>JBBKVW010000367.1:0-9523 GCA_037968655.1 Burkholderiaceae bacterium | reverse complement strand
AGATCGAGGCCGGGCGCATGGAGCTGGACCTGGGTGATTTCGATGCGGCCGAGGCGATTGCCAATGCGATGACGCTGGTGCGCGAGCGCGCGCAGACGCATGGCATCACCTTGAGCCTGGAGGCATCCGACGCGCTCGGCGAAATACGCGCCGACGAGCGCAAGTTCAAGCAGATATTGCTCAACCTGCTGAGCAATGCCGTCAAGTTCACGCCCGACGGCGGCACGGTGACCGTGCATGCGGCGGTCGCGGGCGACAGCATCAAGGTGGCGGTGCAGGACACGGGTGTCGGCATATCGGCCGAGGACCAACTGGTGGTGTTTGACGAGTTCAGGCAGGTCGGGCGCCACTACACCAACAAGCACGAGGGTACCGGGCTCGGGCTGTCGCTGACCAGGCGTTTTGTCGAACTGCATGGGGGCACGCTGGCATTGGAAAGCGAGCCTGGCGTCGGGTCGACTTTCAGTTTCACGTTGCCGACGCGGCCCGAGCCGGCCGGGGACAGCGCCAAGGAGACCACATGACCACCATCCTGATCGTCGAAGACAACGAAAAGAACATGAAGCTGGCGCGCGACATTCTGCAGGCCAAGGGCTACGCGACCCTTGAGGCGGTCAACGGCCTGGACGGTGTGCGCCAGGCGCTGGAGCACAAGCCCGACCTGGTGCTGATGGACATACAACTGCCTGACATCAATGGCATCGAAGCTTTTCGGCGGATTCGCGCCAATGTCGACACCGCGTCGATTCCAATCGTCGCCTTCACCGCCTCGGTCATGTCAAGCGACCGCAATCGCATCATCGACGCCGGCTTTGACGCCTTCATTGGCAAGCCGATCAACCTCAAGGAATTCCTGGCCACGGTGCAGCGGGTGATCGCGGAGCGCGCGGCATGAGCGATGCGGCAGCACGGATTCTGGTGGTCGACGACGCACCGGCCAATGTCAAGCTGCTGGTCGACCTGCTGACGGCCAAGGGCTATGCCGCGTCGAGTGCCGTCAATGGCGAGAAAGCGCTGGAGATGGTTGCCGCCGAGATGCCCGACCTGGTGCTGCTCGACATCATGATGCCGGGCCTGTCGGGCTATGAGGTATGCAAGCGCCTGCGCGCCGACCCTGCGACCGAGCTGCTGCCGATCGTGCTGTGCACCGCGCTCGATGCGCCGCAGGAGCGCGTCAACGGAATCGAGGCTGGCGCCGATGACTTCCTGACCAAGCCGATCAACCGGCCCGAGTTGTTTGCGCGCGTCAAGTCGCTGTTGCGCATCAAGGGCCTGCAGGATCAGGTCAAGGCGCAGGCGACCCAGATCGCCGAGTGGAACGCCACGCTGGAGCAGCGCGTGCAGGAACAGGTCGGGCAGATCGACAGCCTGGGCCGGCTCAAGCGATTTTTCTCGCCGCAGCTGGCCGAGGCCATCGTCGCCGGCGGCGCGGACATGCTCAAGACGCACCGTCGCGAGATCTGCGTGGTGTTCATCGACCTGCGCGGATTTACCGCATTCACCGACGAGGCCGAGCCGGAAGAGGTGATGGAGATGCTGCATGGCTTTCATGCCGAGATGGGCAAGCTGGTGCTGGAGCATGGCGGCACGCTGGAGCGCTTTGCCGGCGATTCGGTGATGGTGTTCTTCAACGACCCGGTCGAGATCGAGCGCCCCGCCGTGGCCGCAGTGCGCATGGCGCTGGCGATGCAGGCCGCGTTTCCGGTGCTGGGTGCGCAATGGCACAAGCGCGGCTACGACCTGGCGCTGGGCTGCGGCGTGGCGCAGGGTTTTGCGACGCTGGGGCAGATCGGTTTCGAGGGCCGCTGGGACTACGCGGCCATTGGCAGCGTCACCAACCTGGCGGCGCGCCTGTGTTCGGAGGCCACGGGTGGACAGGTGCTGGTCGACCGCAAGACCATGGCCCGGATCGAGGATCTAGTGCAGTCCGAGCCGGTCGGGCCATTGACACTCAAAGGGTTCGCGAAGCCGATGCCGGCGTTTCTGGTCAGCGGGTTCAAGGTGGCGGGCTGAACGCGCTTACACCGGGGCCGGCGCCCGTAGACCAGGCCGCGCGCCTGGGACGACAATCGCGGCTCGCCCCATGTCAGCTTGAGCCTTGCCAGTGTCCCGCCCCGACTTCCCCGCCCTGCGAATTGAAACTGCCGCCCTGTGGAAGCTCGCCTGGCCGATCCTGATCGGCCAACTGGCCACCATGGGAATGGGCGTGGTCGACGTGGCGATGGCCGGCCATGCATCGGCGCAGGACCTCGCCGGCGTGTCGCTGGGGGTTGCAATCTGGCACATGGTCATCATCACGCTGATGGGAGTGCTGATGGCGGTCAGCCCGATCGTGTCGCAACACGTCGGTGCAGGGGCCTTCCACGAGATTCCCGGTGTCGTGCGCCAGGCCTTGTACAAGGCGCTGGGCCTGGGGCTGATCGCGATGCTGGTCGCCAATGGCGCAGCGCAGCTGTTCGGGCATATGTCGATCGAGCCGCAGGTGCGCGACGTGGCCAGCGAGTTCGTGCTGGTGATCAGCTTTGCACTGCCGGCGTTTTGCTGCTACCGGGTGCTGTACGGCTACAGCGCCAGCATGGACCAGACCAAGCCGATGATGCTGATCGCGCTGACGGCCCTGTTGCTCAATATCGTCATCAACTATGCGCTGGTGTTCGGCAACTGGGGCTTTCCGCGGCTTGGCGGCGTGGGCTGCGCCTGGGCCACGCTGCTGTGCGTCTGGTTCGATCTGATCGCCATCGTCTGGTGGATCCGCCGCGCGCCGGCCTACAAGAAAGCCCAGGCGCTGGACCGGTTCGAGCCGATCAATTGGGAGCAGATTCGCACCCTGCTGCGCATCGGCTTGCCGATTGGTGTCACCTACTTCGCCGAATCGAGTGCCTTCAGCCTGATCGCATTGCTGGTGGCGGTCTATGGCACGACCCAGGTGGCGGCCCATCAGATTGCGCTCAACTTCAGCGCCCTGGTGTTCATGGTGCCGATGAGCCTGGGTATTGCTTTGCTGACGCGCGTGGGTCAGGCTCTGGGCGCGCAGGATGCGCAGGCCGCGCGCTTGCGCGCCTGGCATGGTGTGGGCCTGGCCTTGTCGATCGCCATGGTCTCGGCGATCGGCATTGCCCTGTTCAACCAGCGGATCGCCAGCGCCTATACCAATGACGTGGCAGTGGCCGCGCTGGCGGCGCAACTGCTGATATTGGCCGCGTTGTTCCAGTTGCCCGATGCGATCCAGGTTGTCACCAGTTGCGCGATTCGCGCCTACAAGGTGACGCGCCCGCCGATGCTGATCCACATGGCCGCGTTCTGGGGCATCTGCCTGCCGCTGGGCGTCGTGCTCGGACTGGCGCCCGCCTGGCTGCCCTGGCGGCCAGTCGAGGCGATGGCGGCGCGCGGGTTCTGGATCGCGCTGGTGGTAGGCCTGTCCATCGCGGCCATCGGCCTGCTCTGGTTGCTCAACCGCCTTTCAATTCAGTGGCTGCGCGACGCGCCGCCGCTGGTGCCGGAATCGACAACACCCATGACAGGAGCATATCCATGACCGAAGGATTCACCGATCCGCGCTTTGACGCGGTGCGCACGGCATTCGAGCGCAACCTGGCCGATGGCTTGGAACACGGCGGCGCGGTCGCCTTGTGGCTGGACGGCCAGCCGGTGGTCGACCTGTGGGGTGGCAGCCGCGACCTGGCCAGGACACAGCCCTGGCGCCGCGACACCCTGGTCAATGTCTGGTCGGTCGGCAAGGGCGTGGTGGCGCTGGCGATCGCGATGCTGGTCGAGCGCGGCCAGCTCGACTATGGCGCGCCGGTAGCGCAATACTGGCCCGAGTTCGCTGCCAACGGCAAGCAGCACATCACGCTCGACCAGGTGATGTCGCACCAGGCCGGACTGGACGGCCTTGCCGTTGCGTTGGCGGATGCGCAGCGCTGCGCCTGGCATCCGGTGGTCGAGGCACTGGCCGCCATGCCGCCCAACTGGCCGCCCGGCAGTGCCTGTGCCTACCATGCCGAAACCTACGGCTACCTGGCTGGCGAACTGGTTCGCCGGGTCGACGGGCGCAGCATCGGGAAGTTCGTGGCGCAGGAAATTGCCGGGCCGCTGAAGCTGTCGTTCTACTTCGGGCTGCCGGCTGAACATGACCATCGTGTGGCAGAAATATCGGCAGAGGACAAGGCCTATGACTGGGTGCGCCAGGGCGCCGCCAGCGCCTATCCCTTCGCCTACCGCAACCGCAACTATTCAGCCACGGCACCCAACGAGCGCGTCTGGCGCGCCGCCGAGATGCCGGCCGGCAACGGGCAGAGTGACGCGCGGTCCCTGGCAAAGCTCTACGGCGCGCTGGCCACGGGCGGGCAGATCGACGGGCATACCGTGCTGTCGCCGGCCGGCATCGCGCGCGCGGCCGCCGAACGCTTCAATGGCCCGGACGCCTGCTCCGGCGCGCCGACCGTGTTCGGCGCCGGCTTTCTCATCGCTTCGGTCGGCTTCGGCCCGCACGTCGGCGCCGGGCATTTCGGCCACACCGGCTGGGGTGGCTCGGCAGCCTTTGCCGACCCGGCGCGGCGGCTGGGCTTTGCCTATGTGACCAATCGCATGCTCGGCTTTGGCGATGGCGTCGATCCGCGCCGTGCGCGCTTGCTGGACGCGGTATACGCGGCCTTGTGAGGCCAGCGCGGGTGCGCGCCAGGCGATCGGGCGGCGTGAACTTGTATCCGCTGGATCCGTCCAATCAGGGTTGCATCAGTAAATAAACAAGGAGCCCGAGCGATGCGTCTATCCCTGTGGAGTCTTGTCGGCCTGTCGATCATCGTGTCGGCCTGCAGCAGCTATGCGCCGCCTTCTGATCTGGCAGGCGTTAGCGCCGATCAACTCGTGGCCCGGATGGGGCCCCCGGAGATGCGACGGCAGGTCGATGGGGGAACCCGGCTGGAATTTCCCCGTGGGCGCTACGGTCACCACACCTGGTTCGTCTACCTGGACGCCGGCGGCAATGCCGTGCGGTCGGAGCAGGTGTTGACCGAGAAGAACTTCAATCTGGTCATTCCCGACATGGACCAGGACGCGTTGCGCTACCTTCTCGGCCGGCCCAGCGAGACACAAATGCTCGGACGCTCGCGCGGCGTGATCTGGCGCTATCGCTACGAGAACCCGTTTTGCCAATGGTTCCAGGTCGAGATTGCGCTGGATCAGAAAGTGCGCTCGGCCGGCTACGGGCTGGCGCCGGAATGCGAGCGACGCGAGATCATCATCGTTCCGTGACGCGGCGTTCGACATTGGCAAGGACACGCAGCGCAACGGCTACCGGCGCAGCCGGAGAGCGAGCCCGGCATTTTGTGATTGAAGCAACCTGTCGGGAAACATGACATGACGGGCCGGGTCCGATCCGTCGCGCTTGGCGGCGGTGGCCAGAGGTGTGCTAATGCATTGTCACACCTCATATTTTTTCGGCGCCTCATATCTGGCGCTCAATGGCAGTGCGGCGCAGGCCGGCAATGTACTTCGCGTCACCCCGGCCAACTTCGGTCAATCCGGCAGCGCGTTCTCGACCAGCACTGTCTCGCTGGCGGCAAACGCTTCGTTCAGCACCTACTTCCAGTTTCGATTCACAAGCCCAGGGGGCTCATGCGACAGCGCAACAACCTGCGGCGCCGATGGCCTGGTGTTCGTGGTACAGACGGTTGGCAACAACGTGGGAGGATCCGGTGGCGGCATTGGTTACTCTGGCATCAACAACAGCATTGGCATCGAGTTTGACACCTGGAATAACGGCGCCGGCGACAACAACAGCAGCAACCACATCGGCATCAACGTCAACGGCAGCGTAGCCTCCGTCGTACTGGCCCAGGTCACCGAAGCCGACATGAATGGCGGTGATATCTGGAATGCCTGGGTCGACTACGACAGCAGCACACAACTGCTCGAAGCGCGGTTGGGCCGCTCGGCGACCCGCCCCGGCACCGCCATCGTGTCTCTGACGCGCGATCTGGCTGCGGACTTGGGCACGCTCAACGCCTACGTTGGCTTCACCTCGGGTACGGGCGCTGCCTTTGCCAACCACGACGTCCTGAGTTGGACCCTTGAAGACCGCTTTGCCCCCATCAACCCGAATTCGGTTCCCGAGCCGACGACCCTGGTTCTCGTCGGTGCTGCCTTGGTGATGTTGGCCGGTGTCGGCCGCCGGCGCCGGCGCTGATACTGATGGCCGGGCCGCGTAAGCGGCTGCATCAAACGGGGGCCAGGCCCCAGCTTCTCGTTCCGGCCACCCGCCAATTTGCTGTAGACGGCTGGCTTTTTGTTTCCGCCTTCTGGTGGGCACCGGGCGCCCGCAATGTTCCAATCGCCGGGGATGCGCGTCGCAAATCGGATCAATACAAAAAGCGCGAAAAGCAGCAAGCTGAACATCGCGTAGCAGGTCTTCGGTACTCGCGACCGACTCCTTGCGCTGTGCGCCGTGCCCACCGTCCCGATGCCGCCGCCAGGAATCTGCGAAAGCAGTCACTGCTGATTGAGCATGTCATTGACATCGCCATGCCGCGCTGCCCGAACTGTGGCGACGACCGAGGTTGTCGGGATTCCTGACATCGGTCTGGCGCATGCCGGCATTCCGCCCTTTAAGTCCTTGATTCCAAAAAGGTCTTCCGTTCGGGCGCAATTCTTGCTAATCCCGCTCGCCAGGTACCACCAACAAATTGGGAGATTCTCGATGAACCATTCGAATTGGATCAAGCGTGGCAGCGTCGTATGCGCGCTGTTTTTCTCAGCCATGGCGACACATGCGTCGCCAATACTCTGGGTGAGCACAGGTGGAGCTGGATTGGCGACTGTCGACGTCGCGACCGGCGCAACGACCGCCATCGGAAGCACGGGCATTGCCCTTACCGACATCGCGTTCGCTCCTTCCGGTGACCTTTACGGGATCTCGTTTTCCTCGCTGTACAAGGTGAACGCAAGCTCTGGAGCGACAAGCTTGGTCGGCAGTTTGGGCTCGGTCTTCGGTACGGCCAACGCACTGGTTTTCGGGTCCGAGGGCACCCTGTACATGGCTGGTAACTCACTTCACACGGTCAACACGCTGACTGGCGCCGCCAGTGCGATCGGATCGATAGGTTTTCAGTCGGGCGGTGATCTTGCATTCATCGCTGGAAACCTCTACTTGGCGTCGAGCCTCAATCAACTCATCCAGGTTAACGTCGGCACGGGTGCGGGTACCTTGATCGGCAATCTGGGTGTCTCGAGTATGTTCGGTCTGGCAACCCCCGACAACGTGAACCTCTATGGAGTGGCCGGCCAGAGCGTTTACTTGGTCAACACGACGACGGGCGCATCCACGTTCCAGTCGACGTTTGCGCCAACCCTTTCTGGAGGTGCTTTTGGGTTGGCATTCCTCTCCGAGGCCGGCGGCGGCGGCGGTGGTGGCAACGTGCCAGAACCGGGCACGCTGGCGCTGGTGAGCCTGGCTCTTCTCGGTGCCGCTGCGGGACGCTGGCGAGCTAGGTAGATCGCCAGCCAGCGATCTGAGTCGCTGCAGTAGCACCAACATTGCCGCTGCACCAAATGCAGTGGCTGACCTGTAGCGCCATCGCGCGTAGCGCGACTTGCCTCATTGCCAGCGGAGCATCGCGCGGAGCTGACAAACCGATGGAGATTTGATCGACCGCTTCGCTGGTCTTTGATCCGCGCAACCGTCCGGTCTGGGTCAGGGCAGCCACTTGAGATCGCGCAGCGGCGAAGACTGCGCTGGCGTGATGCCGAGGGGATGGCGTTGTTCGGAAGATTGCTTCGGCAGCCAGATTTTCGACGGTGGTCAACTTTCCATGCTCGCACGTTTCGAGGCAATCCGGATTCGCGCAAATATGTTCGCCGACGCTGCAATGCAAAAAGCGACAGGCTGACCGTCGATCCGCAGGTCATCGAACGGGCCATAGAGAGTTGGCCAATTGATGCCCACCATCCGAGTTACCGGGTGTACGCCAGTCAATGGATCTCGAGCGCACACATCACGCGCAGCGCGACCGTGATCAGAACGGCCCGCAACTGCACCAGTAGAAGTAGTTCTTGCGCATCGTGACCCAGCTGCCCGAACTGGACGGCGTCACGTCTTCGACCTTCTCCAGATCAGCCGGAACTCCGCGTGGATGGCGCAGCACATGGCATCCTTCAGCGCAAGGGCTCGCGAAGCAGCGGATCTGGGTGCCACCGGATACCTGCCGGAGCCGCTTCACGCAGTTGCCTCGACTCGCGCTGCCGATCAGCTCGAACGCCAGCGCGGCGATGGCGTCGTCGCCACTGTCCAGTTTGGCGAACGCGACGCTCGCCGTGTCCGGCAGCAGCACGGCCGCCGGTGCACCTTCTTCGTCAGCTCGCATCAGCACCAGTCCCGGCAGTACCGACGCCCGTACGGGCGACTGTGCCTCGATCGAGCGCCGGGCAAGTTTCTTCAGGATCTCCAGGATCTCGACCAGGATGGAAACAAGATCGGGAATCTTGATCTGAACCCGAGTCGGCAGCTTGTATTCGTAGGTGTCGTCATCCTGCGCATGGCGGATCTTTTCGGCCAGTTTGCGCAGTTCGTCGAAAAGGTCGTCGGGCGGATTCAATTCGCCCGCGCCCAACTCCCGGATCTCCGCAGCGACCCGATCGAATTCATGATCGGCGAGAACCTGTCTGATCTTGGGCAGCAAGTCAGGCAGGATGCCGCGTGTGTCCGACAACGCGTTCAGGTCGCGTAGCAGGGCGCTCTGACGGCGTTCATCGGCGCCGACGTCGCCGCCGGTCAGCCGGCAAACCACGATATCCGCCACCAGATCAGCGACGGCTTTCAATTCTGTTGCGTCCATTGGCCTCCTTCGTGGCCGGGCGCGCCAGCCATCTGGTTGTGAAAGGTTGAATTCAAAGTCTAAAAAAGAACCCGGCCAATCGCAAATCGCAGCGCAAGTCGGCATTGCAAGCATGGCTATTGAGTTGTCACGTTGCGCGTCGCGTGGCGCGCGGCAACAAGTGCGTTCCCGGCAGTCGGCGCGTACGGCGCCCGTTCACTGGAGTTCGGCCAGCACTGCCAACGGCAGCATCACCGCGACGTAGCCTGCAAAGGCGACCAGGGCCATCACCACTCCGACTGCCCGCAAGGGCCGCTGTTCGATCGGCAGCGCGTACTGCAGAAATCCCAGTGACCGTCGCAGCGGAGCTGACAGGCGCATCAGAAACTGCGCGAAGAAGTACAGCCAGGCCCAGGCGCTGGTCAGGAAGGTCGTGAGGAAAGGGATCAGGATGAGCAGGCCCTGCGCATTGACGCCACCCTGGAAGGTCAACAAGGACTGGACGTTGCGGATGAACCCCACCCACAGCATCAGCATGATCTGGAGCACGAAGTCGCCGGTCGCCAGTGCGATCAGGACAGCCAATGCGGTGGCGGCGGCGAAACCGGCCAGGTAGGCGATGAGCGCGGTGAGCAGCAGATCGAGCAGCAGCCACGCGAGCTGCCCGAACAGCGGCCGCGTTCGCTGCATGCGTCGGATGACCCAGCGGGTCT
>JBBKVW010000366.1:0-3326 GCA_037968655.1 Burkholderiaceae bacterium | reverse complement strand
GAAGCTGGAAAACCTGCAGCCGATCGGCGCCTACAAACTGCGGTCAATGGGCAATGTGCTGCTGCAGGTGGACCGCGACAATTTCGGCGGCGGCGCCTATACCGCCAGCTCCGGTAACGCCGGTCTGGCGCTGGCCTGGATCGCGCAGCAACTGGGCATTATCGCCCGGGTGTATGCGCCGGAAGGCAGCCCGACCAGCAAACTGGCCGCGATCCGGCGTTACGGCGCTGAAGTTTGCCTGCTGGATCATGACAGCTGGTGGCGCATCATCCGCGACTGCGGGCATCCGTCCGATCCGGGGCTGTACATTGATGCGGTGCGCGATAACCGCGCCCTGGCCGGTAACGCCACCATTGGCCTCGAGATCGTCGAGCAACTGCCGGGCGTTGCCACCATCCTGGTGCCCTTCGGCGGCGGGGGCGTTGCCTGCGGCATTGCCGCTGCGGTGCGTGCGCTCAAACCGGAGGTCCGCGTTATCGCCACAGAAAGCGCTGCGGCAACGCCGCTGACCGCAGCGTTAAAGGCGGGTGCGCCAGTGGCGGTTCCAGTTACACCATCGTTCATTTCCGGTGCGGGCGCACCCAGCATACTGGCGGAAATGTGGCCGCTGGTGCGTGAGCTGATCGACGCTACCGCCGTGGTGTCGGTGGCAGAGGTGGCGGCCGCGATTCGCGCGCTGTGCCAGTACAACCACGTGGTGGCCGAGGGTGCCGGAGCGATTCCGGTAGCGGCAGCGCTGGCCGGCGCGCGTCTCGCCGGCCCAACGGTATGCGTGGTGACCGGCGGCAATCTCGACCAGGACGTGCTGGCGGCGATCCTGCAACACCAGCTGTGAGCTGGGCGCGCGGCTCGTTCAAAGCTCGCGGCTGAACCGGTCCAGCAGGTCGAAGGTGTGGTCGATGTCCTGTTCGGTGGCGCCGGGGTGGATCGGGCAAAAGCGCAGGACCTTGCAGCCGAACACAACGGTGGTGGTAACGTAGGCGTAACCGGTGTGATTCAGCGCCAGCGCCAGCCGTGCATTGGCCTGGTCAATTGCGGCGGCGTCGCCAGCGGCGAGATAGCGACAGGTCAGCACGCCCAAGGTCGCCGGTGTCACTACCTCCCATCCGGGCATAGCCCGTACCCGTTGCTCCGCGTAGCGGGCCAGCGCCAGGCCGTAGTCGACCGCGCTGCGAAACTGTTCCACGCCGTAGACCTGCAGTGACAGCCACAATTTGAACGCCTTGAACGAGCGCGTCACCTGCAGGCTCATGTCGCGATAGTTGTACAGCTCGCCGGTGGTATCGGTGTCGCGCAAGTATGCAGGCAGGCGGCGGAAGGTGTCACTGAACCAGGTCTGCTCGCGCCCCAGTACGCAGGCACTTTCGAAAGGCTGGAACAGCCACTTGTGTGGATCAATCGCGATGGTATGCGCCCGTTCGACGCCAGCGAACCGGGCCCGCGCCTCTGTGGACAGTATGGCGCCGCCGCCATAGGCGGCATCGACGTGCAGCCACAGGTCGTGGCGTTCGCAGATATCCGCCAGCTGATCCAACGGATCGACTGCGCCGGTGTTGGTGGTGCCGCCATTGCCGATCACGCAAAACGGCCGCAGGCCAGCGGCCCGATCAGCCGCCACCGCCTGCTCGAGCGTCGCGGCGTCGAGGCGCAGTTCAGCATCGGGCTCGATCAGATGCAGTTGCTGCGGCTTGAAGCCGAGCAGAAACAGCGCCCGTTCGATGCACGAATGCGTCTGCGCCGAGCAATACACCACCGCGCCTTCGATGTCGTTGTCGAGACGGATATGCCGCGCGATTGCCAACGCGGTGAAGTTGGCGGCCGAGCCGCCGCTAACGAACAACCCACTGCTGGGGAAGTTCCAGCCGAACTGGCTGCCTAGCCAGTCGATGGTCTGCTTCTCGACTTCAAACGCACCGCGATTGTGCGGGCATGTCCCGGCAAAAACATTGAACCCCGAGGCCATGAAATCCGCCAGCGCGCTGATGAAGTTGGCCGGCCCCGGCATGTAGGCAAAAAATCGCGGGTGCATCAGGTTCATGGTGTTGCTGAACACCGTATCGATGGCCCCGGCGATGGTGGCGCCCGGGTCCTGCGGCGCTTCTGGGAATGGCCGCTGCAACGCGGCCAGGTCAGCGGCCGGGATCTCCCACTTCACCGGCGCTACCTGTTCGGCGCCGAGGGTGCGTTCAATGATGCTGTCGACCACCTGATAGCCCAGGGTGCGCAGGGTTTCGGCGTCGAATTCAAACGGGTTGGAGTGGCGTTCAGTTGGTGGATTGACCATCGGTAATGTGACCCAGAGAAAAATGAAAAACACCCGCCGGCAAACCGGCGGGTGACATGCAACTGCAAAGCCAGCCGTTTACCCGCTGGCCCGGTCGTTCAGAACTTCCAGCTCACTGTGGCGCCGATCGTGCGCGGCTGCGCCGCGATGATGGACATCGGATCCTGGAAAGTGGCGATGCCATCAAATACTGCCAGCTCATCACTTGCATTGCGTACATACAGGCCTATATCCAGATGGTCTGACAGTTGCATGACCGCGTACAGGTTCACCAGCGTATACGAATCGAGCGGGATGTTGAACAGACTGTCGGTGCGGAACTCGGTATTGGTGTTGTCGCGGTAGGTCAGGTCACCGATCAGGGTCAGAGCCCGGCCCATCAGCTCGGCCTGGTAGGTTGCCGATACGAATGCCTGGAATTCGGGCACGTTGGGTATGTCGTCACCGGCCTGCCCGGTGATGATGAACGACGAGGCGCCCGGCAAGGTGGGCTGGTCGGTGGTCAGCTGGCTGTCGAAAAAGTAGGTGCCGGTGAAATCGAACCGCAGTTTGTCGGTGGCCAGGAAACGCAGTGCCCATTCCAGACCGTTGAGTTCGGCTGCGCCGCCATTGGCGGTGAACGGAATATTGCCCACCGGGTCACGCGGCTCGACCTGAATATCATCCCAGTCGATGAAAAACACCGTGGAGTTGAACAGCAACCGGTTTTCCAGCCACTGCGACTTGATGCCGAATTCGATGTTGGTCAGCTCGTCGGAATCGAAGGTCGCCGGAATACCCGGAGCGAACGGCTGGTTGGCATTGTTGATGCCGCCGACGCGGAAGCCCTCCGAGTAAAGGCCATACAGCATGAGCTCGTCACTGGCGCTATAAGACAGCGAGAATTTCGGGCGGATGGTGTCATCGTCGGTCCTGATCCGGCCGATGGCGTTACCCTGGGCATTGACGCCGATCTGCTCGCCGGCCACCGGGCCGGACGAGCCGCCGAAATTGTGCGTAGTCTGCTGGATGGATTCGAGCTCCACGTCAAACGCCCGCGCGC
>JBBKVW010000365.1:0-10341 GCA_037968655.1 Burkholderiaceae bacterium | reverse complement strand
GTTACCCGCCAGCGTGGTGTCGTAGGTGAAGTGCTCGCCACACACGCCCTTGCCTGAATCCGGGCCGATGGCCGAGACAAAGCCAAGGTTCTTCCAGTCCACCACGTCGCTGCCGCGGCAAAACTTCTTGGGTCGCTCCTCTTCGCTGTTGAGCAGATCGCGCAGCGTAGGAACCGAGCCGTTGTGCAGGTAGGGGCCGCGCAGCCAGATGCCGTCGAGCAGGCTGTTGACATAGCCCTGCTGGGTCTTGAAGTGGCGCATCTTCCATTCCTTGGTCTGCAGCTTGTTCAGTCCCATGGCCAAACCGGGCGTGAAGTCCTTCAGCCGTTCGATGTCGGTACCCAGGTCCTCGATCGGCTCGACACGGCCAATGCGCAGTCCGTTGGGCGCATGGCAGGCGGCACAGCGGTCGCCGAAGATCACTTCGCCCTGCCGGGCCAGGTCCGGCCGGATGCGCTCCTTCTTTTCGCCATGGCGAAAAGCCTCGGGCACGCGATCTTCATAACGCGGCGGCAACAGATCGTTGAGATAGTCGGCAATGCGATTCAGGCGCGGGAAATCCAGGTAGTCGATGTTGTGGCCGATCACCGCCAGCGCCGAGACGATATTGCGCTCCTCGAGCACGTCGGTATTGCCATCCCAGTGCATCCGCATGCCGACCCGGGCCTTCTGGTTCCACACCGCCGGAAAGTCGACGATGCCCTGGACCGGGTCATGCTGCGGCGGGTCGGCATACAGGCGCCGGTAGACCGCCCAGGTGTCGACCCGGCCCGGTCCGAAGGACAGCAGGCGCTGCGGATTCTTGGTCGAGATGAAGTCGAAATAGGCTTTCTCGCGCGAGTCCAGCAAATAAGGAATCAGGGGTACGGCGATGAAGCGGTACACCATGCGCTCGATCAGGCCGAGCTGCACCTTCTGGCTGGCGGTCTCCTTGGCAATCGCATCCATTACCGCGCTGGACGTGAAGCGATCGCTGCCCATGGCGCCGAACATATAGAGGAAGAACTGTTCGATGTTGATGGTGTTGCCGGTACCGCCCAGCACGATCTGCTGCGGGTCCTGCTCGGTACTGCGCATCGTCGTCAGATGACAGAAGGCACAGTTGACGCCGACAAAGTCGATGCCAAATACAGTGCGCTTGGAAAAGCCGATCGGCCGCGCGAAGACGGTGTCACCTTTCTTGAATCCATCCGGCCGCGCCATCACCTCCTCGCTGACCAGGCCGAAGGCATCCAGGCCGGTCTTGCCGTTGAGCGGGCGATGGCCCTGCGCGATCGCATCGGCCGGCGCCACGATCTGCGGCAGCACCTTCCAGATCCAGTAGGGAATGGGCGCCATCGCAAACGGATGGTCCGAGCCCATCGATCCGTACTTGTATTCCTGCGCCAGGTCGGCGAAGTCCTCGGGCACGCCGAAGCGGTGTGTCCAGGCCGAATAGGCACCAAACAGCAGCGCTGCGACCAGCATGATTCGAAACAGGCGTTTGCCCATGGGAGTTCTCCTCTTGGCTTGTTATTGGAATTGCGCGGTGACTCACGCGTTGATATTGACCTTGAGCGCCTTGGGGTAGAGCTTCCAGACCGCCCGGGGCTCCGACTCCATGGCAGCTTGCAGCTTGTCCAGATTGCGATCGAACTCGGCGAATGCAGCCTTGGCGCGCGCATCGAGCGAGAGATAGGAAAAGTCGTGCTGCAGTTCGCGCCGCTTCACATTCAGGTTGTAGTTGGCATTGACCAGGCGCTGGTAGACATCGAGCGGCTCACGCTGGCCGTTCAGATAGATGCGCGCCGGCTGGCGATGCGTCCACAACTGGTAATCCCAGATGAAACTGCCCAGCAGTTCATGCTGCACCGTCACCAGATACATGAAGCGCGCGATCAAGCGCGCCAGGGACTCGAAGTCGACATCGTCGCGGCTCACCTCGACACCGTTTGGCGTCAGGGCATTGAGCTCGTCGAGCCAGGCCAGGATGCCCGCATCGTTGCGGATCAGATCCGTGCTGCCGTCCTGCGCCGCATTCGGATAGTAGAGCTGCAGGTAGTTGCGGGCATGGGCATGCAGCACATTGAAGATCGCCTCCAGGTTGTCCTGCGTCGGTGTGTCGAAGCTCTTCTGATGCGGTTGGCGCAGCTGGCGCCGTTCGGCATCCATCTGCGGGTCGTTATGCACGATGCGAAAACCCAGATGCGATTCTTCGAACAGATCGCACATGCCCTTGAAGCTCAGGCTGAAGATGGTTTCGAACTCGCCGCCACGCACCATCTGGCCGCGGGTGACGATGTCATTGCTCTGCTGGGTGCCGAACATATAGGGCCACAACAGGCGGCACAGCGGATGTGTCGGCGCCAGGCAATTGCGCGTGGCAATCGCCAGTTGCGCGCCCCCGGTCAGGTGCACCCAGTTGAAATGGCGCACCAGCGACAGATGGGTGCTGGCGCTGCACAGGGCGATCTTTTTGGACAGCTCCCAGTTGGCGTCCCTGGGCCCGACCGAGCCCAGCGCCGAATCGATCTGAAAGGCCTGCAGGGCGCGGCGCAGCGGATCGACGCGAAACAGCACCCGCGCGCCCAGTTGCTGCAATCCGGCATGGTGTTCGTACTGCCCGATCTGTTGCAGGTCCCACTGATAGACGTCGTCGCCGGCGCGCTCGGTGTAGCAGGTATAGGGTCCACGCACTGCCAGCGCGCCCAGATCGGGGCTGCCCAGGTACTCGGGTGGCAACTCGGGCGCGGGGTAGCGGCTGCGGTGCAGGCGGGTGAACGCGGTCTTGAGCGCGCGCACCGGATCGCCATCGATCGGCGGCAGGCCGGCCTGCATCGGCGAGAAGGCGCCATACAGCCAGACCTGCGCCTTGTACAGCAGGGTCTTGGACGCGGCCCGTTCGTCCTGCGGAATCGCATCCGGATGGCAGACCAGAATGCCCTCGATCGGAATTGCCGGCGCCGCCTCGCGCAGTGGCACCGGTACGATCCGCTGCCCACCATACGTCGGCAATGGAATATCCACCGGGCGATTGAGCGCGACCTTGACCCAGGCCAGCAGATTCCAGAAGCCCTTGCGAAAGAACCACATGATCATTGTCATCTCCCCTATCCCTGTTTTTCTGATGGACGCCGCTTGCGGCGTGCCGTGCGTTCTGCTTGTCAGCTGCGACCGCGATGGGCCTCGCCGCGCCAGGGGTCCTCTGTCAGTTCCGGGTCGCAGGCGCGCAGCGGATGGCGCTCGGGCGAAAGCACGGCATCGGTGTCCCAGGGCTCGAAGCCGTTGCGGATATTGGCAAGGCCAGTGGCCGACAGCTCCGGATAGTGGCGCAGCAGCACGGTCTTGAAGTCGACGTCATCGATCCAGCGCAGGCCTTCGGGCGTATAGACGTCCTCGGTGTAGCTGTCGGTGAAAAAGCGGTCGGCCTGCAGCCTTCGCGTGGCGTTGAGCAGGAAGATCGAGAACATCGTCTCGCCAAAGCCGAAGCCGGTCGGCCGGTGGCCCTCGGCCAGCGTACCCACCAGCAGATCCAGTTTTTCGACATCGGCCGGGTCGGAGCCGTAGACCTGCTTGAGCTTGGCGACATGCTCGGCCGAATCGGTCAGGTCTTCGAAGATGCTGATCGGGTTGAGCCCGAGCTGGCGCCGGAATTCGTTGTAGCGCGGCACGCCGCGTTCGCGCGCGCGCACGATGTCGACCGTGCCCATGTCGAAGAAGGGATTGCCGGGAATGCTCAGCTCCTGCATGAAGCGCGGGTAGTTGTTGAGCACCAGCGCGCCGGGGTGCTGGGTGCCGAACGAGAAGAACAGGTCGGCCATCGCATAGCGCGCAGTAATCTTGCCCGAGCCCGATTGGCGGCTGGCATGAAAGGCGACCTGCTCGGTATCTGCAGCATGGTTGGCGCGGCGCAGGGCCAGCGTCTCGGGAAGCAGCGAATGCAAACGGTAGATTTCGACGAACTCCTCCGTCAGCCCGAAAGCGCGGCCATGCTTTTCGACCGGGTTGCCGACGACGCCGCCCATCTCCGGGTTGCGCACATTGATGTCGGCAACCGTCTTGCGGTTCTTGCCCTTGCGCAGCACGTTGGTCAGGCCACCGTACCAGTTCATGTTGACGCCAAAGTTCAGGCCGGGGTTGGGCAAAATCGCCGGCGTCCATTCGACAGTGTGGATCTTGGCCATCACGGCGGCATTGATCAGGCGCGCCACGTTGAACAGGCGCCTGTCGTCCCAGTCCGGGTAGGCGTTGGCCAGGTGGTCGCAAATCGCATTGTGTTCGCGCACGAACAGCGTGTGCAGCATGGACAGGCCGACCCACCAGTTGCGCGTGAAGCCGGTGTCCTCGATGCCCTTGCCGTCCAGCGGCAGGCGGCCGTCGTCCTCCAATCGCATCTTGCCGCCCATCATGCTGCGCAGCCGGTCCTGGGTGGCCTGGTCGCTGCCATAAATCTGCGAGCCGTCCCACCAGTGCGTGACCTCGTTGATCGAGCTGACTGCGGCCTCTTCGCGCCCGCTCATGCGGGTCGGGTCGGGCTGGGTCTTGCCGATGAACATCTTGGTCTGCCAATAGCGATCGCGCGCCGGATCGCCAACGGGCAAGGGAATCTCGATCACGTCCTTGTACATGATCTCGCCATGGTTGATCCAGTCGCCGTTCATGAACTGGATCCAGGCCGCGGCCAGCATGTTAAGGAAGGCCACCTCCTGCATCTTGGGTGTTCCGTCGGTATCAGGCTTGCGCGTAAACAACTCCCGACTGATCTCGCGCGGGTTGGGCGTCAGCATCTGGTCGCCCGATTCCGGCCGGATCGCCGCCGGATGCACATTGCGCAGAAAGCGGGTGCCGGCCGCCCCCTCCTTGGGGTCGTCCAGGTTGTTCCAGCTGCCGTCGGCGGTGCGGAAATGCGTCACGCCCGGTGGCGGTTGCTGGCCCTCGGGCTGGAAGGCGGTCAGGGCGCCTTGCGGATAACTGCTGCCCAGGTTGTCCGCGTTGAGCTTGTCGCGCATGTAGGCCAGCGTCAGAATGCCCAGCATCTGCGGGCGCCGATACCAGTTGGTCCAGACCGCATCGCGGTAGCCGGCCAGCCGTCCCCAGGTCTGCGTCACCACATGCATCACCACCGTGATGACCTCGCCCAGGAAGTCGCCAATCAGCACCCGCACCCTGCCCATGAAGCCGTGGCCCGGCAGGGGCGGTAACGGCTCGGGCAGGGTTCCCTCGGCCACCACGGGCTTGGCAAGCAAGGTGTCGCGAACGAAATAGTGCTGTTCGGGAACATGGTCGTGGATCGCCGCTGTCGCGTTGGCCTGCGCCAGTGCATGCATGGACCGCCAGGCCGGATTTTCAGGTTCGACGGCCAGCGCCGCTGCATAGTGCTGCTCGGCCTCCACGTATTTCTCCGACTGAAACAGGGCCAGCGCCAGCATGGCACCGGTCTTCGCATCGGGCCGCTGCGCCAACTGCGATTGCAGCAAACTGACGGCCTCGGCGAAGTCGCGCCGCTCCAGCGCCGCCTGTGCCTCGTCCAATGCCGCAGGTCGATCGGCTTGCACAGTCCCGGAATCGTTGTTGTTGTAGTTCATGCAATTACCTTTCTTGAATCAGTCGGCTTTTCGTGCAGGGAAGAAATTTTGGTCTTTGCGCCTTGCCCCTGCGCCACGCCGGCCGGCGCAGGCTGGCCAGCGTGGCGACACAGGTCCTGCAGCGAGTCGCCCTGCCAGTTGCCACACAGCTCGTCAATCGTTTGCAGGCCCAGCATGCGGTAGCTCTCGGTCTGCGATTCGTCGAACCATTGCTTGCCGGTGCCCTCATGCGGAAACTCAGGATGGGTAGAGCCGTAGTTCTCGACATCGGGTGGCTCATTGCCGCACAGCATCGGCTTGATGTAGATCAGCTGACCATCGGCAGCATCCGCATCGACTGACGAATATCCGATGCTGGCGACAGCGCAGCGCTGTTTGCGCGCGCGCAAGGCCTGCATGGCCGGCGCGTCGAACGCGATGTCGATGCCCAGGTCGATGCGGATCTTGCGCAGCGCATTGCCCAGCCCGGCCAGGTCCAGGCCCGGGTCGCATTCCGAGTCGATGACGACGATGCAGCGGCAGCGCCGCAGCACCATTTCAAACAGGCCCAGGTTCTCGAAATGCCCGCCATCGGACAGATAGACATAAGGCGTCTGGTTGGATGTGAGGCCGAACGCCTCCTGCAGCAGGCTGGCCACCGGCGAGCGCGGGCCGGCATGCTGCCAGCTGCGATTGCCGGCCACACCCGGATTGCCCAGCCAGCAACCAAGCCGGGTATTGAGCAAAGTCATGATGAAGCCGGCTGCCGACGACGAATACGAGCCCATGCTCGGACTTGCCGCCGCGCCCGAAATCGCCACGGCCGACCCCAGCGTGATGCCATCGCGTCCGCCGTACTGCGCGGATGGCCGGTAGCCGAGTTCGAAGTTGCCGCAATGCAGCGCTGTTACGGTGAAAGGCTGGGCCTTGCGCTGCTGCCAGGCCAGCCGGTTGGATTGCACCAGGTTGAGCGTCAGGTTGACCACCTGCAGCGGCTTATGCGTAGCGTCCAGGTCATGCATCGCGCAGTCGTCACCGCGCGCAAAGCCGGTGAAGCGATTGGCTGCGCGGCGTGGATTGGACGCGCCGATGTAGGCCCGCACCAGGCGGTCGCGGTACATCGCATGCAGCGAGAAGGTGTTGATGTTGACGAAGCGCGCCATCACCTGGCTAAGCAGCAGCAGCAAGGCCATCAGCAGCAAGAGCGCGTAGGGATGGGAACGGCCGAGCACCGGGTAGTGCGCGCTCCACGCAATGGCCGAACCATCGACGGCCAGCAGTTGCAGCGGCGGCCACTGGCCGATGGCGGGCAGCAGATGCAAGGCCAGCAACAGGGCATTGGTGGCCAGCGACAAGCCGATGACCAGCGCGATGACAAACACCAGCGGCGCCAGTTGCACCACAAGGGCAGCCGCAGACCAGGCCTTGCCATTGCCCGCGCCGCCGGCCGGTGCGCGTTGGGCCAGCAGCGCGGGACCGAATGCACTGAGCCATGCGCTCACAGCAGTCAGCGCTATCCACGCCTCAGACGCCCAGGAATGCCAGTTCACCACCCAGCGCGGCGCAATCAGCACTGCGCCACAACCGGCCAGCCAGGCCACACAGAACATCAGCATGCCGGCCATGCCGCGCGACATCCATTCGCGATCCTCGTCCTTGAGCGCAGCACTGGACAGGCCAACGAACAGCACGGTCCCCATCACATAGCCCAGCAAGATCGCCGGTGGCGCCACCGTCACATAGGCGGGCCATGACAGGTCGGACAGCGGGTTCGGGCTCCAGAGCAGGAAATTGGCCGCCAGCCAGATGGCGATGCCGGTACCGGCAGCCATCACAAAAATCGCCAGCGCCAGCGGGCTGAGCATGTTGCGGGCGACCGCCGTGCGCCTGGCCGTAAGTCGGTATGCCAGCCAGGCCAGTGCAGTGGGCAGCAACACTGCCAGCAACTGTCCGCCCAGGCTGTTCTGGAACTCGTAGCCGCTACCGACGTAGTACAGCGAGTCGAACGCGACATAGGCCAGCACGGTGCCAATCAAAGGCAGCAGGATCTGCAGCGCAAAGTCGCGGCGGCTGTGGTCGGTGTTGCCCATGCCGGGCAGAAAGCGCAGCGTATTGAACATGGCCAGCGCGAACAGACAGGCACCCATCAGCGGCAGTCCGTAGTGCACACCCAGCGCGTCGCTGAATACATTGAGCGCGCGGTTGCCGTAGTCCGGCGGATTTTTGGCAAAGATGAGCGCCCCGAAATACCACTCGGGCAATGCCAGCAGAGACAGGACCAGCCGCGGCAGCAGCAGCGCCGCCATCAGCATCGGCAACAGCACCATCCAGTTGAGCAGCAGATTGCGCACAACGGTGGCGATCAGTGTCCAGGTATCGGCCGACAGCAGGCCCAGCCGCGGCGACATGTAGCTGTTGTAGTCGCGCAGATGCGCGATCGGGTCGGTCTGATCGGGTGGCAATGCCGCGGAGAGTTCTGCCGGCCGCGCATCGGGTTGCAGCTGTCCGAGGATGTTGGACAGCCCGCCGGCGCGGCGCGACCACGCCGTCAACCAGCTGCCGATGAAGCCACCGCCAGAGACGGTGGACAGATAGTCGAACTTGTCCAGCAGGCCATGGCGCGCCAGGCCCTGGATGGCACCAAGCGCAAAGGTCGCGCTGCGAATGCCGCCGCCCGAAATGCACAGGGCAGTCAGCGGTTGTGGGCAGGCGTTCAGCTTGGCAAACAGCTCGGTGCTGTCGCGGCTTGCAAAGTCGCAACCCGGTCTGAGGGCCTGGTACTCCGCAGCAAGAACATCGGCGAGTTGGGTCGGTCCGGCTTCTGGCATGGCAGGTTCCACTATATGCCGTATGTCTGCTTTGCTATCAAATTCAGGCAGATCGGTTTTTGCGCCGTCGCTCGTGCAACTCAGGCGCGTCGACTCTGCAGACCGTCGATGGCCTGTTGCGCAAGTGTCACGTCGCGGTCGGCCTTGACCGCCTTCAAGGCATCGATGGCCTGCGCATATTGGCCGGCAACCACTGCCGTGTCCGCACCCGTGTCAGCCAGCAGCCTGGCCTGTGCGTGCAGCGCCGTGGCGGCAAATACCTTGGCGCCACGGTCGCTGAAAACAGCAACGGCCTTTTCAATCAGCGCAAGGTCCACCAGGCGCTCACCCATCTCCTGCCAGGTCCGCGCGCGCTCGATTGCGAACCCGTATTGTTCTGCCAGCAATTCACTGTCACGCCATGACTTCTGCGCGCGCTGCCGGTCATCGGCCAGCCAATACGCCGTGCCTTGCAGTCGCAAGGCCTGGGGCAACCACAAGGGCATGTCACGCGCACAGGCCAGGGCTTGCGCGCTGGCGCGATGCGCATCGCGCACGGCGGCTTTCCGCTCGCCGCCCCGGGTTTGTTCGACAAGCGCAATACGCCAGGTGGCAACAGCGGTCAGGATCTCGATCTTGTCAAACGCACGATCGAACTTCTGCTCCTTGATGATGGCCAGTGCCTGGTCCAGCGTTGCCTGTGCCTCGGCCATTTCGCCCTGCATCACCAGACACTTGCACAGCAAAGACATATGGTACAGACAGGTGTCCCAGGCCGGAATGGCTGCTGCCGCGGCGGCACCTTTGCGCAGATGTTCCACGGCATGGTCCAACGGCCCGCTGGCGATCGCAACATACCCCAGCACCAGGAAGGCCCAGCTCTCCAGTTGCGGGTCCGCGGCGTCGTTGCCGGCGTGCATCAACTCCTGCCCCATGGCACTGGTCTGCACCAGGTCGCCCGTGAAGTTGACGAAAAAGGATCGCATCAGGATCGCGCCACCGGCCCGGTGTATGTCGCCGGTATCGCGGTAGATGTTCGCAGCCTTTGCCAGATTTGCATCGCAGTCGTCCCAGCTGCCATCGTAGAAATCCAGGAATCCCAGCGCAAAATCAGCGAAGGCAATGGCCGAGGGATTGTTCGTGCCGCGCGCGATAGCGCCGGCCCGGACATGGTATTTGCGCGCAATGGAGCGGGCATTGAAAGTCATGAAACCGAAGCCCAGGGCGCTCAGACCGCGCGCCTCTGCAAACGCGTAATCGCTGCGCTCGCCGGCATACAGTTCCAGCAGGCAGTCCAGCAACATGCGCTCCTTGTCGATGAAGTGGTCCATCCAGGACATGAAGTGGCAAATGGTGGAAATCTCCTGCGCGATGGCACGGTCCATGTTGCGCGCAGCAGGTATGCCCAGGCCACGCCGCAGTCGCCGCCAAAAATGCGCACCCAGGTGCGCTAGCAAGGCCTGCCGCACGCCCCAGCGCGTCTCCGGATAGTCGATGCCCAGTTGCGCCAGCGCACGCCTGAACTGCTCCAGCGCCTGCTCGTAATGGCCGGTGCTGTACAAGGCCGCGCCAACCTTGCGCGCCAGCGCTGCCCGTTGCAAGGGCTGCAACTTGTCGCCAAAGGCCTTGATGTACTCGCCCTCGGCCAGCCGGAAATGTTCCAGCGCCTCGGCATCTGCGGCCATCTTGCCGGCCTGGTCGCCGGCCTTGAACAGATACTCCTGCGCCTTGTCGCTGTCCTGCGCGCAGGTGTAGTGGTGCGCCAGCAGGCTGGTGAACTCGTCGATCCGGTCCTTGAACAAGGTCTCGATAGCCTGCGCCACACGGCGGTGGATATCGCGCCGGTTCTCGGCCAGGATGCTGCCGTACGCAGCCTCCTGCACCAGCGCATGCTTGAAGATGTATTCGAGCTCCGGAATCTGCTGGCACGGGCGTATCAGCTCGGCATGCTCGAGCTGGGCCAGACTGCCGTCCAGGTTGGGCTGTGGCGA
>JBBKVW010000364.1:0-6755 GCA_037968655.1 Burkholderiaceae bacterium | reverse complement strand
GGCGCCGGCTGCAAAATGGGCTGAGCGCGCGCTCGACTACATCACCACCGGCTCTCCAGTCGTTCAGCGGGGCGGTACGTTGAACGGCTACGCCGCTAAAAGGGCGAGCCGAAACCTGGGTTGCTGGCCTATACCTCGCATTTGTTGACCCATGGACTTCGCCACCTTCCTGATCCAGCTGCTCAACAGTGTTCAGTACGGCCTGCTGCTGTTCATGCTCGCCGCCGGCCTGACGCTGATCTTCGGCATCATGGGCGTGGTGAACCTGGCGCATGGCAGCTTTTACATGCTGGGCGCCTACCTGGCCTACGCATTGACCGCCATGAGCGGCAGCCTGACCATCGCCATCCTGGGCGGCACTGCGCTGGCCGTGCTGTTCGGCCTGCTGCTCGAGCGCCTGCTGTTTCGCTTCTTCTACCAGCGCGACCATCTGGACCAGGTGCTGCTGACCTTCGGCCTGATCTACATCTTCGAGGAATTGCGCTCGCTGTTGTGGGGTGACGATGTGCACAGCGTCAGGATTCCCGAGCTGATGCGCTTTTCGATTCCGCTCACCGAGAACCTGTCCTATCCGGTCTACCGCCTGTTCATGGCCGGGCTGTGCATCGCGCTGGCTATCGGCCTGTACCTGCTGATTGCCAAGACCCGGTTGGGCATGAAAATCCGTGCCGGCGCGTTCAACCGCGACATGGCCGAAGCACTGGGCGTGAACATCAAGCGCATCCACGCAGTTGTGTTCGCGCTGGGCGTGGGCCTGGCAGCGTTTGCCGGCATCATCGCAGCGCCGATATCGAGCGTCTATCCGAACATGGGCTCGCAGGTGCTGATCATGTGCTTCGTCGTGGTCGTCATCGGCGGCATCGGTTCGGTGCGCGGCGCCCTGGTTGCCGCATTGCTGGTGGGCCTGGTCGACACCTTCGGCAAGGTCCTGCTGCCACAGATCGCCGGCATGCTGATCTACATGCTGATGGCGGGCGTCTTGTTGTGGAAGCCCGAAGGCCTGTTCAAACAATGACGATGTGGCCCCCACGCTTGTCGCTGCGCGTACTGCGCTGGCCGCCGAGGGGGCTAATTTCCCTTGGGGCGGCCCGGCGGGAAATTGTTGTTCAGTCGCACGGGACCGTGCGATGGTGACGAAGTCCAACCTCGAAGTCCTGCCGCGCGGCGTGCAGGTCGTGCTATGGCTGGGCTTGCTGGCGCTGCTGGCGTTTCCGTTCGTGGGCACCGAGTTCTATGTGCAGATGGTCACGCGGATGATGATCATGGCGATATTTGCCATGAGCCTGGATCTGCTGCTGGGCGTGAGCGGGCTGGTGTCGCTGGGCCATGCGGCCTATTTCGGGCTGGCGGGCTATGCGCTGGCGTTTCTGACGCCGCAGGCGGGAACTGTCAGCCTGTGGTGGACGCTGCCCGTCGCCGTGCTGGCCGCCGGTCTGGCTGCGCTGCTGATCGGCTTTTTCGTGGTGCGAACGCATGGCATCTACTTCATCATGGTGACGATGGCGTTCGCCCAGATGGTGTACTTCATCTTCTTCGACAACCGGGCGTTGGGCGGCTCGGACGGGCTCTACATCTACTTCAAGCCCACCGCGGCCATCGGCGGCTTCACGCTGTTCGACCTGGACAACAAGCAGACCATGTATTACTTCACGCTGGCGCTGGTGCTGCTGGTCTACCTGTTCCTGCGCCGCCTGCTATGGAGTCCGTTCGGGCGCGCGCTGGCGGGCATCCGGGTCAATGAACACCGCATGCGGGCGATGGGATTTGGCACTTTTGGCTACAAGCTGAGCGCATTCACGCTGGCCGGCGCGCTGGCCGGACTCGGTGGCTACCTGTGGGGCGTGCAGACCGAATACATCAACCCCGAGCTGATGGGCTTTCACACCAGCGCGCACGCCATCATGATGGTGATCCTTGGGGGCATGGGCAATTTTGCCGGCGCCATCGTCGGCGCATTCACCTTCGAGTATGTGCTGCATCTGTTCAAGGACCTGCCCTATGTCGGCGAAGTGCATCTGGGCAAGCACTGGCAGCTCTGGATGGGCAGCTTCATTGTGCTGGTCGTGGTGTTCGCGCCGCGCGGCGTGCTGGGCATAGTTGCTGCGCTGACCGGGCGGAGGCGCAAGGAGCCGCGAAGCGATGGCTGAAATCCTTCTCAGCGCGCGCGAGCTGACCAAGCGCTTTGGTGGTCTGGCGGCGGTCGACAAGGTGTCGATCGACCTGGTGCGCGACCGCATCCACGCCGTCATCGGCCCCAATGGCGCCGGCAAGTCGACGCTGACCAACCTGCTCTCGGGTGACCTGCCGGCGACGTCGGGCACGGTGATGATGGGATCGCAGGACATCACTGGCTGGCCGCCGGAGAAAATCTCGCGCCAGGGCTTGGGTCGCAGCTACCAGAAAACCAATATCTTCCTGCCCTTCAGCGTCTGGGACAACGTGTTTCTGGCAGCGCAATCGCGCGACCCGCAGCAGCCCTGGAACCCGCTGCGCTGGCTGCGCCCGGCGGCACGCTCGACGGCTGCGCAGCGGCGCTGTGCCGGCGCGATCGAACTGGCCGGCCTGCAGGATCGTAAAGGTGCGATCGCGTCCACCATCAGCCATGGCGAACAGCGCCAGCTCGAGATCGCGATGACGCTGGCAACCGAGCCCGCCGTGCTGCTGCTCGATGAACCCCTGGCCGGCATGGGCGTGGCGGAAGCCGAGCGCATGGTCGAGCTGCTGCTGCGCATCAAGAAAGGCCACGCCATCTTGCTGGTCGAGCACGACATGGACGCGGTATTCTCTTTGGCCGACGCGCTGACGGTGATGGTCAACGGCCAGGTGATCGCCACCGGCACGCCGGCCGAGATCCGCGCCGATGCCAACGTGCAGGCGGCCTACCTGGGCGAGGCGCACTGAGATGTGCGAAGCGCAATGGCCAGCATGAGCACGCCGGACCACTCCAGCGCAGATGCCGCGCTGCACGGCACGCGTGCGAGTACGGGCGCAAATACGGGTGCGGATGCAAGTACGGGTGCAGGTGCCGCGCCGCTGATCCAGGCCCGCGGCCTGAACAGCTACTACGGCGCCAGCCATATCCTGCGCGACATTGACTTCTCGATCGCTGCCGGCGAGACCATCGGCCTGATGGGTCGCAACGGCATGGGCAAGAGCACCCTGCTCAAGACCATCATGGGCCTGGTCAAGCCACGCGCAGGCAGCGTGCACATCATGGGCCGCGACATGACAGGCGCAGCGCCCTACGAGATTGCGCAGCTGGGCATAGCCTATGTGCCCGAGGGACGCGGGATTTTCGGCAACCTCAGCGTGCTGGAAAACCTGACCATGGCAGCGCGCATGGGCAATAGCGAGGCCGCGCGCGCGCGCACCAAGGCCGGCCAGCACTGGCACTACGAACGGGTACTCGAGACCTTCCCGCGCTTGAAGGAACGCCTGGGCCACGGCGGCCAGCAGCTCAGCGGGGGCGAGCAGCAGATGCTGACCATCGGCCGGGCGCTGATGACCAATCCCGATGTGCTGATCCTGGACGAGGCCACCGAAGGCCTGGCGCCGCTGATTGCGCGCGAGATCTGGCGCATCTGCGCGCTCATTCGCGAGAGCGGCATCTCCAGCATCATTGTCGACAAGAACTGGAAGCATGTGACGCAGATCACCGACCGCAACCTGATCCTGGTCAAGGGCGAAGTGGTGTTCTCTGGCAGCTCGGACGAGCTGATCGCCCAGCCGCAATTGCTGGAGCAGCACCTGGGCGTTTGAAGCGGCAAGCCTTGCCGAATGCAGCGCACCCATGCGACAGACGGGCCTGAAACTGGGTGGTATTGTTCGCAGCACACGCACTCCAGCCACTGGCAAGAACCCATGGAACACGTCGACGTGCTGATCGTCGGTGCCGGCCTGTCCGGCATTGGCGCGGCCTACCACCTGCAGACCCTGTGCCCCGATTTCAGCTATGCAATCGTCGAAGCGCGCGATGCGATCGGCGGTACCTGGGACCTGTTTCGCTATCCTGGCATCCGCTCGGACTCGGACATGTTCACGCTGGGCTACCGCTTCAAGCCCTGGGAACATGCCAAAGCGATCGCCGATGGCCCATCGATCTTGCACTATGTTCAGGAGACCGCGCGCGAAAACGGCATCGACAGCAAGATCCGTTTCCGGCACCGCGTGGTGAGCGCCGCCTGGTCAAGCCAGGACGCGCAATGGACGGTCACGATGCAACACGGCGAAGCGGCAGAAACGGTGCAGGTGCGCTGCAACTTCATCTACCTGTGTGCGGGCTACTACCGCTACGACAAGGGCTATACGCCGGACTTCCCCGGCATTGATCAGTTCCGGGGACAGCTGGCACATCCGCAAAAATGGACGGACAGCATTGACTACAGCGACAAGCGGATCGTCATCATCGGTAGCGGCGCCACGGCAGTGACGCTGTTGCCGGAACTGGCCAAGAAGGCCCGCCATGTGACGATGCTGCAGCGCTCCCCGACCTATGTGGTGTCGCGGCCGTCCGAGGACGCGATGGCCAACTGGATGCGGGCCCACCTGCCCTCCAGCCTGGCCTACGCACTTACGCGCTGGAAGCGCGTGTTGTGGGGCATGTACATCTTTCGCCGATGCCGGCGCGAGCCGGCAGAGATGAAGCGCCTGATCCTGGGCGGCGTGCGCCAGGCGCTGGGACCGGACTACGACGTCGACACCCACTTCAATCCGCGCTACAACCCCTGGGAGCAGCGCCTGTGCCTGGTGCCCGACGGCGACATGTTCGAGGCCATTCGCAATGGCAGCGCGTCGGTCGTCACCGACCATATCGACAGCTTCAACGCCAGCGGCATTCGTTTGAAATCGGGCCAACAACTCGATGCCGACCTGGTTGTCACCGCGACCGGCCTGAACCTGCAGGTGTTGGGCGGCCTGCAAGTAAGCGTCGACGGCCAGGCGATCGATGCCGCGCGCACGATGGCCTACAAGGGCCTGATGTTCAGCGGCGTGCCCAATTTTGCGTCGTGTTTCGGCTACACCAATGCGTCCTGGACGCTCAAGTGCGACCTGACCAGCCAGTATCTGTGCCGGCTGCTCACGCACATGCGCAAGAAGGGCTTTTCGCATTGCGTGCCGCGCAACGACGATCCCGAGTTGCGCGAGGAACCGTGGGTCGACTTTTCATCGGGCTATTTCCAGCGCGCACTGCACAAGTTGCCCAAGCAGGGCTCCAAACTACCCTGGAAGCTGCACCAGAACTACATTCGCGACATCCGCCTGCTGCGACGCGGCAAGCTCGAAGACGGCGTGTTGCAGTTCGCCAAGGCGAGCTGATCGGGCCGCCCGCGTATCAGACTTGGCGCGAAGCGTCGCGCACCTGTGCGGCCAGATGCTGCAGCGTGGCGCCCACCTCCAACTCCAGCTTGAGCGTGAGTACCGGGTCGGCCCGGGTACGGCCCTGGTTGATCACCAGCACCGGCTTGCCAGCCGCCACCGCCTCTTCGATAAAGCGGTAGCCCGAATACACCATCAACGAGGAACCGGCAACCATCAGGGCGTCGGATTCGGCCAGCGCCGCGCGCACCGCGGCCAACCGGTCACGCGGCACGTTCTCGCCAAAGAAAACCACGTCGGGCTTGAGCACGCCGTCACAACTGGCGCATGGCGGCAAATCGAACTGCGAGAAATCCTGCGCCTCCAGATCCGCGTCACCATCGGGCGCTGCCAGTGCGGCCATGTCGGCCCACTGCGGATTGCGCCGCAGCAGTTCATCCTGCAGTTGTCGGCGTGGCGAACGTCGCCCACAAGCCAGGCAACACACGGTGTCGATCCGGCCGTGCAGGTCCACCACGGCCCTGCTCCCCGCCGCCGTATGCAGGCCGTCCACGTTCTGCGTAACCAACAGGCGTATGCGACCGGCCTTCTCCAGCGCCGCCAATGCCGCATGTGCTGGCGTGGGGCGCGCATGGGCCATGGTCGGCCATCCCACCATGCTGCGTGCCCAGTAGCGCTTGCGCGCCAACCCGTCAGCAACAAACAGCTGGTAGCGCATCGGGGCGCTGCGCTTCCACTCGCCCAGTGCATCGCGGTAATCCGGTATACCTGCCTCGGTGCTGCAACCCGCGCCGGTGAGCACCAGCAAGCGCGGGTAGCGCCGGGCAAACGCGGTCAGATCGGCCAGACGATCTGCGTGCGGACTTGCGGCGCGCTCCGATGCTGAAATGGCAGCGCTGTCCATGATTGACTTCGTTGGCATCGTTGGCATCGTTGGCATCGTATCCGACCCGCCCTTGTCAGCGCCAGCGCCGGCACCTGCACCAGCCTGCTCGCGTTGTGCTCCGGACGCGGCGCCCGAGCCATCAGACACGCCTATTGCAGCTTGAAGTTGAATTCCTGCATCGCCACAATCTCACCGGTGCCGCCCTGGCATTTGTACTGCAGCATGGCGTTGCGCACGGCGGCGTGGAACATTCCCGGACCCGACAGGATGGTGACCTCGACGACGCGACCGTCCCTGATCAGGGCCTGGGCGCGTACAACGCCGGAAATGCCGGCCAGCAAGGCCCGGCGCGGCATTTGCGGCGCGACCTGGGTTGGGCATGTCAGAGCCATGTCCTGCCTTTCCATCGTTTTGGCCGATGCCTGCACTGGTGCGGCCGCAGGGGCTGGTGACGGTACTGGCGCCGGCGACGCCATGGCGGCGGCGGGGGTTGGCGCGCTCGTGGGTGCAGCGGGCGCCTGAACGGCAGGCAGAGACTTGGCTTGCACCTGCA
>JBBKVW010000363.1:0-16013 GCA_037968655.1 Burkholderiaceae bacterium | reverse complement strand
GCCTTGGCCACTTCAACGCCTGCTGCCCGCGGCGCCGAACTGGCAGCTACGGCGGCGGAGGCCGTCGCCGCAGGTGCATTGGCACCCGCGCTTGCGGCGATTTCATTCGGACCCTGGGGCCTGGTCTGATACCACCAGGCACCAGCCGACGCAGCGGCAATTCCCACGACCGCAATCACTGTATGTAAAACGCGTGCAGCCATGGATGGTTTGAAGTCTTCGGGTTGATGAAGGTCAGCGGCAACGCGGGCGAATGTAGCAGTCAGCCAAGGATGCGACTGTCACCTAGCCGATACGCCGCGACCCGCGCGGGCCATTTCAACGCCGCGATTGGCCAGCGCGTCGGCATGCTCATTGCCAGGGTCGCCGGAATGCCCCTTGACCCAGCGCCAGGCAATCTGATGCCCGCCACCCGCCACCAGCGCATCGAGCCTTTGCCACAGGTCGACGTTCTTGACCTCCTGCTTGGCAGCTGTGCGCCAGCCACGCGCCTTCCAGCCGCTGATCCATTCGGTGATGCCCTTGCGCACATACTCGCTGTCCAGGTACAGCGTCACCGCGCAGGGGCGCTTGAGTGCGGTCAGAGCCTCGATCACGGCGGTGAGTTCCATCCGGTTGTTGGTAGTCGACAGCTCACCGCCAAACAGCTCCTTTACAGTGCCACCGCACCGCAACACGGCACCCCAGCCGCCGGGACCCGGATTGCCCTTGCAGGCACCATCGGTGTAGATCGTGGTATCGCTCACATCAGATTCCTCTTGTTGTTGTTGGTAGCAGGCCCGCCAGCGTGGTTCTTGCAAAGCAAAGCCAAGTCATGCGTCGGTGCCGCAGGTTTGAGAGCGAGACGATTGCGGGCAGCGGTTGGCAACCGATACCGGCGCTGCGGCAGGCACCGCAACGGCCTTCCAGCTTGGCCCCAACAAGCGCATGCCTCGCACGCGCTTGGTCGCGACCAAAAAATAAACGGCGCCGAAGATGGGCCACCAGCGCGCACCGGCCCGATCCATCCAGGCAAATCGGTCCAGCCAGCGGGCCTCGGTCACTGCCGGACGATAGCATCCGAAGCGACCGGACTCCACTTCAAAACTCAGCAGCCGCAACCAGTCACGCAATCGGCGGTACCCGATGAATTCGCCTTCGCGGGGCAGGTACAACTGTCCAAACCCAAAACGATCGCACAGGTGGGCACGGCGCTGACGCAAGCCCCACAGGCTCAGTGGATTGATGCCGCAGATCACGACCTTGCCTTCGGGCACTAGCACACGCTCTACCTCGCGCAAGCTCGCGTGCGGGTCGGCATGCAACTCCAGCGTATGTGGCAGGACGACCAGATCAAGACTATTGGCAGGAAATGGCAGCGCGGAGAAGTCACAGGCCAGCGTATTGGCCCGACCTGGCCAGGCCGGTTGACCGCCCTCGTCAGCCGTGCTACTGTGCGCCGAGCTTGAAGGCGCACCGCCTGGAAATGCATGCTGATCACGGCCGTCAGATGCAAACCAGCGATGTGGCATGCGATTGTTGCGCAAGGCATTCAATGCGGGCAGGCCGAGCTGCAAGGCATGAAAACCGAAAATGTCCGAGACAACCTGGTCCAGTTGCTGGCGCTCCCAGTCAAGCATGTAACTACCGCGCGCAGTTTTGAACCAGTCCTGCAATCCTATAATTTGACGGTCCATGAATGTGAATCTGCTTGCGGCGCCCAACAACATCGGCATGAAAAGTGCGCACCCGGCCGGTGCTACGCTGGAACTGGCGCCTGATGCAACGCAGCGGACCCATCGGAACGCAGCGCCGCACAAGCAGCGGCCCGGTCAAATTCTAGTCAGGTCGGCGCCTCCAGCACCGTTTTATCACCCACCGGCGATTGTGGACGCAAATGCAAATTGCCCGGCCTTGCCCGTCCATAGGAGTTCACGATGACATTTACCTGCCGAATCGCGACTGCGGCGTTGCTTGTCCTGCTGAGCGCATGCGCGGCAACCACGCCGACACCGGCACCGCCCTCTGCCCAGGCGCCGGTGGCTCCAATCGCTGCAGTGGCGCCGCCCACTGCCAGTGAGGCGCCCAAGTCCATCGCCGAATCGCCTGAGCGCGTGCCGAGCGCAGCAAGCCCCAAACTGATTCCCGCAGGCCCTCTGGCCCCGCTGCCCGTGCAACAGGCCAAAGCACTGAAGGTGGCCACGCTGACACCACCAGCTGACCTATGGGACAGGATTCGGCGCGGCTATGCCATGCCGAATCTGGAAAACGACATGGTGCACGAGCGCGAGCGCTACTATGCCAGCCGCCCGGACTACATCGAGCGCATGACCGAGCGTTCGAGCAAATACCTGTTCCACATCGTCGAAGAACTGGAACGTCGCAACATGCCGACCGAATTGGCACTGCTGCCATTCGTTGAAAGTGCCTTCAATCCGCAGGCGGTCTCCAGCGCCAAGGCTGCTGGAATGTGGCAATTCATGCCGGCAACCGGCAAGCATTTCGAGCTCAAGCAAAACAGTTTTCGCGACGACCGGCGTGATGTACTGGCATCGACCCGCGCCGCGCTGGACTACCTGCAAAAACTGCACGGCATGTTTGGCGACTGGCATCTGGCGCTGGCCGCATACAACTGGGGCGAAGGCAGCGTCGGGCGGGCGATCGAGAAAAATCGCAAGGCCGGATTGGGCACGGGTTACGAAGAGTTGAAGATGCCCGCTGAAACGCGTTTGTATATTCCCAAATTGCAGGCGGTAAAGAACATCGTGCTGGACCCGGCAAAGCTCGGCACGAGCCTGCCGGTGATTGAAAACCATCCCTACTTCCAGAGTGTGGAGATTAACCGCGACATAGACGTGGCACTGGCTGCCAAGATGGCCAACGTGGCGCTGGAGGACTTCAAGGCGCTCAACCCCTCAGCCAATCGACCGGTGATTCTGGCTTCCGGAACGCCGCAGATATTGCTGCCCTGGGACAACGCCGCCACCTTTCGGGCCAAGCTGCAGGCCAGCAATGGCAAGCAACTGGCCAGCTGGACCACCTGGCAAGCGCCATCGACGATGCGTCCGGCCGACGTGGCCAGGAAGGTCGGCATGAGCGAGGTCGATTTGCGTGCGGTCAACCAGATCCCGAACGGCATGGTGATCAAGGCCGGCTCCACACTGCTGGTACACCGCTCCGCCAAGGTGCAGGAGGATGTGACCGAATCGGTTGCCGACAATGCGCAACTCACATTGGGGCGTCAGGAACTGCAGGTGCGTCGCATTGTCAGGGCCGGCAAGAATGACACCATTGCAAAGCTGGCAAGCCGCTACAAGGTGGCCGCCAGCAGCATTGCCGAATGGAACAAGATGGCAGCGTCTGCGGCACTTGCGCCAGGCCAGCGCATCACCGTTTTTCTGCCGGCACGCTCAAACGCTGCGACCAGAGCCGTGCGTTCGGCAACCGCAACCCAAAGCGGGCGCAGCAAGCAAAAGCCGGTCAAGATGGCGCGTGAGTGAGCAACTAGGCCCGGAACTTTTCCTTGGCCTTGCGCGCGAAATCGTTGGTATAGAGCCGGTCAAGGTCCAGTTTCTCCGGCACTAATGCAGGATCCATGCGCGCGACTACACGCACGGCAGTCTTGACCCCGTCTTCAGGAATCAGGCCATCGAGGGCGATCGATTCCCTGACCTTGCCGAATGAAGCCAGATAAAGTCCCCGATCTCCCAGCAAATAGGGTTCCGGGACGGCCTTGATCAGATCGCTGGGGCCGGCTGTCTGCAACCACTTGAGCGCATGTACGACGCCGTTGGTCAATGCCTGCATGGTGTTGGAATGGTTTTGCACCGCCTGGGCTGGTGCAAAAAGGCAGGAGGACGCAATGTTGCCGCCAAAAACATCCTGGGACCCCTTGAGCGAACGGGTGTCGGAGATGATCCGCACGTCACCCTTTTGCTCGAGCATGGTCATCACCGGTTCCATGTGCACGATGGCATCAACCTGACCAGTACGCATGGCCTGAACTGCGCTGCCGATGCTACCGGCCTCGACCAGGCGCACGTCCTGCAATTTCAGCCCGGCCTGCGCCAATACGGTTGCCGCAACCAGCAGCGCAGAGGATCCTGGTGGCGCAATGCCAATCTTGCGGCCCATGAGGTCCTGTACCCGCTTGATCTCGGGCGCAGCGCGCGTCGAAACGCCGAACGCGATCTGAGGCGCCCGCCCCAAAAGCACGAAGGCGCGCAAAAGGTGTTTTCTTGCTTGTTGCTCCAGCAATTGTTCGAACGGGCCACAGGCAATGTCGGCGGCACCTTCCATCACGGCGTGTTGCGCCTTCAGCCCGTTTCCGACGTCCAGGATCTCAAGCTCAAGGCCTTCTGCCGAGAAAAATGACAGGCGCTCGGCAATGGTCAGCGGCAGTTGTTGCAAAGATGCCTTGTTGCCAACTGCGACGACAATCCGCGGCTTTTCCAATTTGGGCTGGGCCTGTGCGCTGCCCAGGCCCCAGCCGGCCACCGACAAAGCAGCGCCGCGCAGGAATGACCTCCGAATAACCTGTCGATGCAACACGCTGACGTCCCTGATGCCTTTTATATTTGTCCAAGGCTATCAAAGCTTGCTCGGTCACACATCGGGAACTTCCCGAGCGGGTTTTCACTTAGACCAAGTGACGGAACACCGTTGACTCGGGCGCCCTGTCCCGCTACGCGGGTTCTGTGCGCATGACCTGCGGCGTCGCCAGGCAATGCGGAGCATACGCATTTCCCGACTCGAAAACCCCGATCAACGCCGATCGACCAGGGCATGGGCAATGGTGCCCAGATCCACGTATTCCAGTTCGCTGCCAACCGGAACACCCCGTGCCAGCCGGGTCACGCGCAGTCCGCGTGCACGCAAGGCTTCGCTGATCACATGGGCCGTGGCCTCGCCTTCGGCGGTGAAGTTGGTAGCCAGGATGACCTCCTCGACCAGTCCCTCCCCGGCGCGCTCGAACAGTTTTCCAAGGCCGATGTCACGCGGACCGATTCCGTCCAGCGGATTGAGCTTGCCCATCAACACGAAATACAGGCCACGGTACGCGCCGGTTCGCTCCACCGCCGATTGATCCGCCGGCGTCTCCACCACGCACAGCCGCGTCGCGTCGCGCCGCCTGTCCAGGCAGGTGGAACAGACCGGCGCCTCTGTGAAGGTATGGCAGCGCTCGCAATGGCGGACCGCATCGCTGGCGTGGGCCAGCGCGCCAGACAGCGTCCGTGCCCCAGGCCGGTCGTGCTGCAACATGTGAAACGCCATGCGCGACGCCGACTTGACGCCGACACCCGGCAACCTGCGCAATGCCTGGATCAGCGCCTCGAGCGCGTTGGAGTCAGCCATCAGTGCAACAGCCCGAGCTGCCGAGGCCAGAACCTGAGCCGGGGCAACCCACTAGAACGGCAGCTTCATGCCGCCAGGCAGTCCTGGCATGCCGGCCGTCAGCTTGCCCATTTTCTCGGAGGATGTCTCCTCAGCCTTGCGCACGGCGGCGTTGAAAGCCGCCGCTACCAGGTCTTCCAGCATGTCCTTGTCATCGGCCAGCAGGCTGGGGTCGATGGTGACACGCCGCACGTCGTGCTTGCAGGTCATCACGACCTTGACCAGGCCCGCGCCGGATTCACCGCTCACTTCGATGGTGGCAAGCTCATCCTGCGCCTTCTTCATGTTGTCCTGCATCGCCTGGGCCTGCTTCATCAGGCCTGCGAGTTGTCCCTTGTTGAACATGGTCTTCCTTTCGTAAATGCTGTTGGCCGATGGCGGCATGGTTGGCCGCGCGGCAAGTCCACTTTTCAGACCGGCCGAATACTGCCAGCCACGATTTTCGCCCCAAAGTCGCGCATCATCGCCTGCACGAAGGGATCATCAAAAATGATCTTTTCAGCCGCCAATTGGCGCTCGGCTGCCAGTGCAGCAATCCGGCGCGCCGGGCTGTCCGACACGCGTCCGATTTCAACCACGAGGGACACTGCAAGGCCGCGTGATTGCAGGGCATTGACAAGTCGATCGCGGCTGCCCGGCTGCTGCAGAGACTCGCGCTCCACGCGCAACAGCCACTCGTCCGTATCACGGGCCACCAACTGCGACTGCAGGGCCAGTTCGCGTGCCAGGGCAGTCACAGCCTGATCCGCGACCAATTGCTGCACCAGTGAAAACCAGAAGTCGCCCTCCTCGGTCGGCACCAGATTCGACATTGCCCTGCCCTGGCTGGCTGATTCGCCAGGCCCGTCGGCCTGCAGCCGCACCGGTACCGCCGCCAACTGCTCGGGCGATGGAGCGTCAGGCGCCGCCTCGGCTTCATCTGGGCCTTGCGCGCCATTCTTGGCTGAACTGGCTTGCCCGGCCTGCACGACGGACAAGCGTCGCCCTGGCGGCACGCCGCTGCTGGCTCCTCCAGTGCCCAACGGTGCAATCGAAGCTGTCGCGGGCGCCGTCGGCTGGTCCAATTCGGTCGCCGGGATGTTCCCGGCCGCAACTGCCTGCGACCATGGTGGCTTTGGCACGCTCGCCAATGCCGGCGCAGCGACGGCAGAGGGCGCGATGGCAATCGGCCGCGTTTCAATTACAGTTTTTTTTTCCTGTATCGCTGCATTTCGCGCGTTTGGCTTGAACGCCAGCAGCCGCAGCAGCACCATGGTCAGCGCCGCATATTCGTCCGGTGCAAGGCCCAGTTCGGCGCCGCCGTACAGGCACAGGCTGTACAGCAACTGGGTCTCGTCAGCCGGCAACAGCAGCGCCAGGCGCGCCGTGTCCTGGGCATCCGGGTCGGCGTCATCCGCCAGGTCCGGCACGGCCTGGTGCACCGCCATATGCTGCAACACGACACTCATTTCTTCCAGCACCGACGCTGGATTGAGGCCATGCATCCGCAACTGATCCACCGTTTCGACCACCGATTTCCCGTCGTCCGCAGCCAGGGCTTCGATCAGCCGCAGCACATGGGCCCGATCGACGCTGCCAAGCATCTGCCGCACCGCGTCTTCGCCCAGTTGCCCCGCTCCAAATGCAATCGCCTGGTCGGTCAGTGACAGGGCATCGCGCATCGAACCGTGCGCGGCCCGTGCGAGTAGTCGCAAGGACTGTGCGTCTGCCGGTATCGACTCGGCCTCCAGTACCCGTGTCAGGTGCTCGCGAACGGTCTCGGGCGCCATTGGCCGCAAGTTGAACTGAAGGCAACGCGACAGCACCGTCACCGGCACCTTCTGTGGGTCGGTTGTCGCCAACACGAACTTGAGGTAGTCCGGCGGCTCCTCGAGCGTCTTCAACATCGCGTTGAAGGCATGCGTCGTGAGCATATGCACCTCGTCGATCATGAAGACCTTGAAGCGCCCCTGCACTGGCTTGTAGACAGCCTGTTCGAGCAGGGTCTGGACGTCGTCGACGCCTCGATTGGATGCCGCGTCCAGCTCGGTGTAGTCGATGAAACGCCCCGAATCAATGTCCTTGCAGGCCTGGCACACGCCGCACGGTGCAGATGTGATGCCACCGTTTCCGTCCACGCCCAGGCAGTTAAGCGACTTGGCCAGAATGCGCGCCACCGTCGTCTTGCCGACGCCCCGTGTGCCGGTGAACAGGTAGGCATGGTGCAGGCGCTGTGAGTCCAGCGCATTGGTCAATGCGCGCACCACATGGTCCTGTCCGACCATCTCGCCGAAGTGCCGCGGACGGTATTTGCGGGCCAGAACCAGGTAGGACATCAACTGATTCTAGATGCCGGCCGATCGCCAGCCAGTTGCCTGAAGACTTGATCAGCCACTGCAGACCAATGCTCCGCGACGCGGGCCGTACAATCAGCCTCGACGGGCCTTCCCGCATGGTAAAGCGGCCAACCGGGTCAGGTGGGGAACCAAGCAGCCCTAACTGTGGAGCCAGTGCCGGGGTCAAGGCTCGTCACCCCAATCAATCGTCGACTGCAGTTGCAGCAAATGTGGCCTGCACGACCAGTCCCGAACTACGCCAACGCAATCAAGCCCCTGCGATCAGCGCGCAAATAGCATCGCCAGACCGACAGTCGCGGCCAACAAAATCAACTTGAAGATGAGGCCGCCAATACCGCTTGGTTCGGCAGTTGCGCTAGCGGATTTCAGATCGCTACCCAAGGACGCGGGAATGGTGCTGACCTGACCCAGCCGGGACGGAATGGTGTTGTTGTCCATGTTGCCTGTAGCAGTGCATTTTTATTGTCGATCCCTGGGGCGCGATTCTATAGCGATGCGGGCGCAGTTGGCACAAAACGAAGCGCCACCGCGACAACAAGCACGGCGTCATGCCGCGCCGGATATGGAGTCCGCGCTCTGGTGCAGGTAGCGCAATGCGCCAAGACCTGCGACCCGGCCGCTGGCCATGGCAGCAGTCAGCAAGTAGCCGCCGGTCGGCGCTTCCCAGTCCAGCATTTCACCAGCACAGAAGACGCCGGGACAATTGCGCAGCATCAGTTGCTCGTCCATCGCCTCAAGAAGCACACCACCGGCGCTGCTGATCGCCTCGTGCGCCGGCCGCGGCGCTGACAGACGCAGCGGCAAGGCCTTGAGCGTTCTGGCTACCAGCGCCGAATCGGTCAATTGCGAACGGGGCAGTGACTCGAACAGCAGCCCTGCCTTGATGCCGCCAACTCCCAGGCGACTCTTGATGTGGCTGGAAAACGAGCGCGACCCCTTCGGATGGGCCAATTGCGCCTGGACATGATCAATATGAAAATCCGGCAGCAGGTCCACGAGTACGATCGTTTCGCCCCTTGCCGCAATGGCATCTCGCAGCATGGCAGATGCGGCATATATCAGGCTGCCTTCTATTCCACTGCTGGTTGCAACGAACTCGCCTCTGCGCTCAAAGACAGGACCATCCGCGCCCGGTATGCGCAACACGACAGACTTGAGCGGCATCCCGGCGTAGCGCTGCGAAAACAACGCACTCCAGCCGCCAGCGATGTCGAATCCACAATTGCTCGGCAGCAGGGGCGTCACGCTCACGCCACGCGCCAGCAGTGGCGCAACCCAGGCACCATCGGAGCCCAGGCGCGGCCAACTGGCGCCGCCCAGGGCCAGCACGACTACATCGTATCCGGCCTGCACATGGCCCTGGGGCGTCTCAAACTTCAGGCTTTGCCCGGGGGCAGAAGGACTGCCCCAGCCGGACCACCGATGGCGCATGTGAAATTGCACGGCGCAACCATCGGCCGGATGGCGCAGGCGTTGCAGCCAGGCGCGCAGCAGCGGCGCAGCCTTCATATCAACCGGGAAGACACGCCCGGAGCTGCCAATAAAAGTCGCAATCCCCAGTCCTTGTGCCCAGTCGCGCAAATCGCCCGCGCCAAAGGCTTGCAGCCAGCGTGCGACATGCGGTTGCCGCGCGCCATATCGGGTTACGAAATCTGCCTGCGGTTCTGAATGGGTCAGATTCAAGCCGCCCTTGCCGGCCAACAGAAACTTGCGCCCGACCGAGGGCATGGCGTCATACAGCCGAACCTGAATTCCGGCTGTGGACAGGACCTGCGCGGCCATCAAACCCGCGGGTCCGCCGCCGACAACGATTGCGCCTGGCATCACGAAAGCACTTGCGGCTCGGCCAGCGCAATCCACTGCCCATCGCCATTGATGAATGCCGCATGCACAGGCTGATCGGGATAAATGGCCTGCACCGCTGACCGGTACTGCGCCAACTGCGCGACCAGGGCCCGGTCATGCTGCGGCGTCAATGCGGACTTGTAGTCGATCACCCACCAGCAGCGATCGTCCTTGCGTTGCACCAATCGATCCAGACGCAGCAGTGCACCGTCAAAAGCCAACTCGATCTCGCTGCCCTGCCAGGCCAATAGCTCGCTTTCCCAGACCCAGGCACTGGGCCCCTGCAAAATGCGCCGCGCCATTGACGCCGCGCGCATTGCTTCGTCTGCGTCGAGGCGAAACGCGCGGCGCGACGCGGCAATATGGTGGTCGTCGACCTGGCCCCATTCCAGCAGCCGATGCATGGCCTGACCAACCCGCGCCAGTGCATCTGATTCCTTGGTGCCAGCCCCTCTTTCACCCGGCGAGTCCTGCGGTGCGCGTTCCATCCGAGCAGGCAGTTGCGGCAGGACTTTCAGTTCAAAGCTGCTATTTGCTTGCGACAAACTGGGAATAGGCGCCAACGGTGTTCGCGCAAGGCCGATCTCCGGCACCTGCTCCTCCAGCCGTCGCCACCAGCTGCCGGGTGCATCGCGATGCGACCTGATCGACGACGCAACCAGCGTGTTGCGCGCCCTGGTCAAAGCAACATACAGGGCGTTGAGCTCCTCGCGCTGACGTTGCTGTTGCTCATGGTCGCGCGTGGCATGCGCGCATTGCGGCGCCGATTTCTCGCTACTGACAAAAAAGAACTGCTCCGGGTACGGCGCCTGGACAGGCCAGTTCACCAGCACGCCCATGGTCTCCGCTGCGCGCGGTGGCGTATCGGTATCGAGCAGCACCACGGATTGCGCCTCCAGACCCTTGGCGCCATGCACTGTCAGCAGGCGAACGGCACCCTCGGCAACCGTCGCGGGGGCCATCACGCCGCCGGATTTGAGCGAACGCACAAATGCATACGGTGTGATGAAGCGTCCGCCGGCGACCTGCAATGACGCAGCCAGTACCGCGCGCAGATTGGCCAGCACTGCATCACGCTGCACTGCGGGCGAGCGAATAGCAAACCGGGCGAGCACATCGTGCTGGGTATAGATCGACTGCAACGCGTCATGCGCCGGCAACTTGTCCAGCCAGGCCTTCCACTGCAACAGCTTGGCTCCGATGCCGTGCAGCGGGTGCTGCACCGGCCAATCCTGTTGCAGCAACACGAACCAGTGCAGCTCCTGTGCACGCCTGCGCAGCGCCAGATCGATCAGGGCCTGGTCCGGCACATCAAACATGGGCGAACGCAGTGCCCGCGCAAGCGACAGGTCGTGCCGGGGCGACACCAGCGCATCGAGCAAGGCAACAATGTCCTGCACCTCGCAGCAATCGATCAGCGCGGTTTTCTCGCCCACCTGCGCCGCGACACCCAGCGCGCGCAGTTCGTCCTGCAGCGGCATCAGGCCGGCGCGCCGGCGCGACAACACCATCACATCCGACGGGCTTTGCCCCTCGGCCACGGCTTGCGCTATCCAGCGCGCCACTTGTCGCGCCTCCAGGCTGCGCAGCGTGTCCTCGGGCAACTCGCGCGGCTGGGTCAGGCTGTCACGCCAGACTGCTTCTGCCGGGTCTTCAATTGCCTGCGGCGGCTCGCCGGGCGGTTGCGGCCGTTCGCGCTCGATGGGTGCCAGCCGCAGCACCTGACCCAATGCGAGCGAACTGGTCGTATGCGACCGATAGCCGTCGTACTGGTCGTTTGCCCCGGCTGCCAGCATGACGGCGTTGACGGCGTTGAGCACCACGGGTGCATTGCGCCGGGTATGGTCACAGCTGAGCAGATCGCCGCCAAGTCCCTGCGCCACAAATTGCTGGGCAGCGTGAAATACCTGCGGTTCGGCGCGGCGAAAGCGGTAGATGCTCTGCTTGGGGTCACCGACGATAAACACGCCGGGCGCACGGCCAGCGGCGCCGGCATAGCTGCCCAGCCAGGACAGCAACGCCTGCCATTGCAATGGATTGGTGTCCTGGAACTCGTCGATCAGCAGATGGCGAATCCGGGTGTCGAGTCGCTCCTGCACCCAGCCTGAGAGCGTTGGCTGCGACAACAGCGCCAGCGCAGCGCGCTCGACATCGCTCATGTCGATCCAGCCGCGCTCACGCTTGAGCGCGGCAAACTCTGCGATCAACACGCGCGATAAGGCGGACATGCGTTGCTGGTACAGCCATGCAGCATGGTGCTGCTGGGCCGCACATAGTTGCGCGAGTTCGACCCCCGCCTGCTGCGCCGCATCGAACTTGACCAGATGGTGCGTCAGGCGGTCCTCGTCGGCAACGAACAGCGCTTTACGCAGGTCTGCAAGAACGCGCACCGGCGCGTCCGACCCCGCCGCCTGTCCGGCAAACGCATCGCGAATGGCTTGCGCCGCTTTTTGGGGCGTCTTGTTGGATTCACGCGCCAGCAAATCAGCCCAGCCGAGCCACCGCACGCGGGCTGCGCCGTTTTGCAACGAAGACGCCGGCAAGTCCAACTCGGCAAACGCGGGAAAGAGCGCATGAAAATGCTGCACCGACGATGCGAGCCGCCCCGCGGCATCGGCCTGCGCAAACTCGACCCGCTTGTCCAGCGCGATGCCAAGCGCCTTTTCGGTCTGAAAGCGTCCATGCTCGCGCACCACGGCCTCGAACTCAGCCTTGCGATCGGGTTGGTCCAGCAAGGCCTGGTAAAAGCGGCGCCAGACCAAGGCCTTGGCGGGGGCGTCGTCCTCCAGCAGCTCATAGTGCAGTGGCAGCTCGAGTTGATGCAGCACACCCATGGGCGCAGCGCGCAGCAAGGCCGCAAACCAGCTGTGGAAGGTGCGAATTTGCACCGGCCTGCGGCAGGCCAGCACTGCTCGATGCAGATCGGCCAGCCGCTGCAGCATCACCCGCGCTGCGACGCCGCCCTGCGGAACTGCCACGCCGCGGTTTTGCAATTCCAGCAAGCGTTGCGCGTCACTGGCCGTAGAAAAATCCTCCAGCCACCGGTACAGCCGCTCGCGCATCTCGCTGGCAGCGCGCTTCGTGAAAGTAATGGCCAAAATCTCGTGCGGCTGCAGAGACAGCGCGCCAGATTCGCTGTCCATGCTGTCGAACAGGGCGCGCACAATGCGCGACACCAGCATCCAGGTCTTGCCGGCGCCAGCACAGGCCTCAACCGCCACATTGCGGCGCGGATCGCATGCGATCGCATAAAAATGCGCGGCATCCAGCGGCCGGCCATTGTGCTCGTAGGCGGCGTGGCCGTCAGCCTCAGTCATACGACGACTCCAACCCTGTCGCCTCGTCCGCACTCCAGAAATCCTTGCGACACAGGCCCCGTGCGGCACAGTAATCACAGGCCGTTCCGGCGCCCAGCGCAGGCAGAGCGGCTCCGCCTGCAATGGCGGCCACCTCGCGCAGGATCGCCTGCACCAACTGGTCGCGCAGATCGACGATGCGATCCATTGGATAGGCCTTGGTGCTATCGGACTCTGCAATGTTCAGATACATCGCGCTGAACCGGTCATCGTCCAGCAGTGCGCCGTAAAAAGCCAGTTGGGTGTCCTCCTGTCCGCCGCGGATGCGCTCCTGGGTCCTGGACCGCGGCTCGGTCTTGTAGTCGATCACCAACGTGCCGCCATCCGCCATGCGATCGATGCGATCGATGCGACCGTGCAGCGTCAAATCGCCAAGCCGAATTTCTTTGCGTACTTCCGCACCGTGAAACTGCATGCCGTGCGCCTCATGGCCGGACAACCAACTCAGATAGGCAGCGCGCAGTTGGGGCCAGGACGCGGCGAACGGCAAAAAGTCGCTGGCCGCAAGTCCCAGCGCCAGGGTCGCGCGTTCGGCGGCCTGATCCAGCATTGCTTCGCGGCCTGGATTCACATCAACAGGCGCACTGGCAAGCGCCTCATGAAAATGGCGTAGCACAAGATGCAGCCAGTTGCCAAACTCACGCTTACCCAGTTCAGCATCCAGTTCGTCGGATTCCTGCAGCCCGAGCATGCGCAACGCGAAAAAGCGGTAGGGACATCGGCGCAGATCCTCATATGCACTTGCCGATAGCCGGTCTGGTGTCAGCGCGGGCGCAGCGGGTTGCGGCATTGCGCCCGCGTGCGGCTGCAAGACCCGTATCGGCCGCGGATCGGCGGCCAGTTGGGGCTGCCCCAAGCGCAGTCGCTGCACAAGAATGCTGGGCATCCGCGGCTCGCCGCCGTCGCTGGCGCGCCACAGGATATCGACAAACGGTGTGCCCAGCGCAATGTTCCATGCCGCTTCAACGCCGACAGCAACTTGCTCGCGAGACGGCAGACCCAGCGTTGCGCGTTGCGCCGGAGTCCACAATCCGGGCAGGTCCGGCGACGGACTCAGATTGTCCTCGTCGCAGCCCGGAATTACGACAGCGGCCATGGGCCGCCCCAGCAACTGGCTCAGTGGCAATATAACGACCTGCTCCTGCTCCTGCTCCGGATGTGGTGGCAGGAAACTGCCCGCCTCCAGTACCTGCGTGACCCAGGCAGCGAACTGGACCAATGACATCGGCCCGGACGCATCTTGCAGGTCATCATCAGAATGCTCCTGCAGATGCAAGGCGTCCAGCACGGCTTGACCCGCCGCGTCCTGCAGCAAGACCGTCCATTGCCCGCTTTCCTGCAAACTGCCTCGCAAGGAACGTAACCAGGCCGACAGCACACGCGTGGCCTGCATCTGGGCGCGCATTGTTTCAATAAATATGCTGGTTGCATCATCAGCGGCCATGGCGCGCCAGACGCGCATGCCTGCGCGGCGCGCATCGGATTCCAATTGATCGACCGCCGCAGGCGCCAGCGCCGGGGTCTGCTTCGCCCAGTCCAGCACCGAATCAGTTGACGCACCCGGGGCCAATGCACGCAACAGTCCAACTACTGCTGCCGCCGGGCGCGTGGTCGACAAAGTCCACCCTGTCTCGTCACGCACGCGGATATCCTGCTCACCCAGCAAAGCGCGAACGCGCCGGGTCAGCACCCGGTCCTGCGCCACCAGGGCCAGAGGCTGTCTGCCAGCTGCCAGATGGGCCAAAACACATGCGGCCGCCAGGTCAGCCTCGTCCTGTGCGTCAAGTGCCTGGTGCAGCGCCAACGCGCCTTTCACCGATGGGGCTGCTAGCGGCAACACGATGGTTCGCTCCCCCCATTGCCGCTGCAACGCGGCGATCAGGGGCTCTTCGAGCAAACCCGATATGACTACCAGCAAATCCGCCTGCGCCAGAAACAGTGCGTCGGTCGGGTAAGCGCTGTGCGCCGCCCAAGCCAGGGCGGTGCGCCCGACGCGCGATTCCCATTCCAGCAATGGCGTGCCTCCTTGGGACTGCAGCGCCTGTGCCATGCCTTGACCCCAATCAGCGCGTTGCCCAGGTGGCACTGCGCTGGCCACGGAAGCCAGGCTCAAGGCTGCCTGCATCAATTGCTCACCCAGTGCAGATGGACGGCTACGCCAACCTGTGCGATCGAGCAGGGTGTCGGCCGTCAGCAGATCACGCGCGGCATCGCGCACCAGATCATCGCCACCAGGCGCGAATCCGGCCAGCGAGCGACTCCAGTTCATGGTGGAATCAAAGCGCGGCATGAAATGGGCTCCGCCCGCGTCGGATCCCGCAGTACGCAGCCAGGCGCCACGTGCAATGCCGATCAGTTGCACATAAGGCAGCAACACGACGGTGCGCGATGGATGCACCTGTCGAAGGGCCATCTCATGGCGCAACTTCGCCATGACACCGTCCCATTCACGCTGACGGTAATCGCTTTTCGCTATCGCATCCATTGCATGACCGCAGTGGGCGCGCGGTATTGGTTTCTGTCACAATTTCCCCACTTTACCTGTAGCGACAGAACCAAGGAACCCAGATGGCAAACGAACTTATCAAACATATATCAGACGCGTCGTTCGAAGCCGATGTATTGCAGTCAAAAAGCCTCGTGCTGGTTGACTACTGGGCCGAATGGTGCGGCCCATGCAAGATGATTGCCCCAATCCTGGAAGAAGTGGCCACAGGCTACGAAGGCAAGCTGCAAGTTACCAAGATGAACGTAGATGAGAACCGTGACGTTCCGTCCAAATTCGGAATTCGGGGCATTCCAACGCTGATGATCTTCAAGGACGGCCAGCCGGTGGCCACCAAGGTCGGCGCGATGAGCAAGTCGCAATTGACTGCCTTCATCGACCAGCAACTGGCTTGATACTGCGGCGCCAGAACCGCTACCACGGCCGCCAAGCCATTGTGCGGCCGTTTTTTTTCCTGTCATAATCCTTTCAGATCGCCGGTTCGCAATCCGAACCGGTTCGAGTTCCCGATGTGGAACAAATTGCCGGGTCCACCCTCTTGACCTGGCCTGCCCCCCCAAGTTTCGTTCGCGTTTTCTCTTTCCATCCCTTTCGGGT
>JBBKVW010000362.1:0-18852 GCA_037968655.1 Burkholderiaceae bacterium | reverse complement strand
CCAACAGGGTCTGCAAGTGCTCGCTCATTGCGTCTCGTGTCGTCTCGTATGGTCAGATCTGGTCTGGTCTCGTGTCGCTATGTCGCTATGTCGCTATGTCGCTGTGTCGCTGTGTCGTCGTGTCGTCGTGTCGTCGTGTCGTCGTGTCGTCGTGTCGTCGTTCAGATCGTCGTCGAGCCGACCCGGTTGTGCAAAAAACGCAAGGCCGACAGGACCGTCAGCGCGGAGGTTCTCGGGTTGTCGGGCAGGGGCTTGCCGCGCATCGTCAATTCCATTTCGCCGAACGCGCCGCGCGCGGCAATGGCATGGATGTTCTCGGTCACCGTCGGGTCGGCAACCAGGCGCACCATGGTGGCGTCCAGGCCAAGTCCGGCCAGCGCGATGGTGGCGGCGACATTGGCATTCTTGGGGTACAGCCGCGCCGCCTCGCGCGCGCTGGCCTCCAGCAACACGGTGGGTTCGCGCAGCGTGTCCAGGTCCACCAGCGCCTCGGCCGGCGTGCCGCGCCAGCCCTGGGGGGGCTTGCGGCCGGTGTAGGTGACCGTGTCCAGTCCGCCCAGGCGGGCCGCCGCGATTGCGTCGATGCCGCCGATCGCGCCCGACAGCAGATGCAGCTGCGCGCCGCCGCGGCGCGCAGCATCGTCGAGTTGCTCGGCCAGGCCGGCTTCGCTCAAAGCGCCGACCGACAGCACGGCGCAGTCCAGGCCGCCAGCCAGCGCCGGCAACACATGCGCGCGCAGCGCGCCATGGCCGGCGCATTCGAGCAGCAGGTGCGCGTCCGACGGCACCTGGTCCACCACGCGCACATCGGGGGCCACCAGCGCCTGCACCCGCGCCACGCTGGCAGTGGAAACAACGATGGCGCCGATACGCACGCGGTCATGCCCGTGCAGTCGCGCCAGCAGTGCCTGCCCGATGGCGCCATAGCCGATCATGGTCACGTCCAGCATCTCAGTCCTTCTTCAGGATGGGGCCGGCGAACTTGGTGGCAAACGGGCCCCAGGCCTGCATGTCCACTTCGACCACCACCGGCCCACCGCGCAATTGCAGGGCCTGCTGCAGGATCGACGTTGTCTGCGCCGGGTCGGCCAATCGGAAATGTGCCACCTGCATGCTGGCGCACAACGCGGCAAAGTCCGGATTGCGCAGATCGACATAGCAATGGCGCCCGCCGTAGATGTCGTCCTGGATGTTCCTGATCACGCCGTAGCCGTTGTCGTTCATCAGCAGCACCACCAGTTCGGCCTGCTCCTGCACCGCACAGGCCAGTTCGCCCAGGTTGAGCATGAAGCCGCCATCGCCGGCCAGCACCACCGTCTTGCGGCCCAGTGCGTGCGACGCGTCGGCGATCGCACTGCCAATCGCCATCGCCAGGCCCTGGCCGATGCCACCGCCCACGGCATGCACGCCGGCGCGCGGATGGTCCAGCACCGGCGCGCGGTTGCCCCACATGCTGTTGGACAGGGTGATGTCGCGCACCCACCAGCAGCGCTTGCCGATCGCATCGCCGAGCGCGTTCTTGAGCGCAACGTAAGGGCCGAGCGCGGCATCGACCTGTCGGCCTGCCAGCTGGCGCGCCGTTTGCAGATCCGCACCGAAACGCTTGTCCACCTGCATTCGGACCTGCAGGCAATCGGCCAGCGCATCGAGGGCATGCGCGGCGTCGCCCTGCACAAAATAGTCACTCGCATAGCCACGGTTGTGCGCCAGCGCGTTGGCGTCGATGCGGTACAGCGGCTTGGGCAATTGCAGCTTGTAGCGCAGCGTTTCATTGCTGCGCAGGCGCGAACCCACGACCAGCAAGGCGTCGCAGCTCTGGTAGAAATCCTCGACCGGCTTTTGCAGGTTGTAGGAGCCCAACGTGGCCGGGTCGTCTTCGGCGACTATGCCGCGGCCCTGCACCGAAGTCACGACGCCAAATCCCATCGCGACCAGGCGCGCAACGGCTGCCTGGGCACCACGCGCACCGCCACCGAGCCACAGCAGCGGGCGTCTGGCCCGGCACAGGCGCTCGGCCAGCGCATCGATTTGAGCGGGCGATGCCAGCACGGGCGTGACGTCGATCGCGTGCAGGTCGGGCGGAAGATCGAGCAAGCTGGCCTGCACGTCGATCGGAATCTCGATGCTGACCGGCCCGCACGGTGGCGTGCGGGCCAGCCGCACCGCCTCGCGCAACGTGGCCAAAGCGGTTGCTGCATTGCGGATGCGAAATGCCGCCTTGCTGACCGACTGCAACATCGCCAGCTGAGCCGGCGCTTCATGGATGAAGCCCAGGTCACGGTCCAGGTAGTCGGCCTCGATCTGGCCGGTCAGGTGCAGCATCGGCGTGCCGGCGGTGAGCGCCTCCACCAGCGCACCAGCGGCGTTACCCGCACCGGTGCCGGTGCTGGTGATGCACACGCCCAGCGCGCCACTGTCGCGGGCATAGGCGTCGGCCATGTTGCAGGCGCCCGCTTCGCCGCGGGCCGACACGAAGCGGATCTGGCCGCGCGTGTGCAGGGCGTCCAGCATCGGCATGTTGTGGATCGAGATCACGCCGAATGCTGCGCGCGTGCCTTGCAATTCGAGAAAGCGCACGGCCAGTTCGCCGACCGTGATGCGTTGCGTTGTTGCGTTCATGAAGTGGACTTCTTCGGGCCTGCGTCACCCGGCCGACCCGACGCAGGAAGATGGCTGATACGCAGCGACAGCTGGCGCGCCGCCGCGCAGACCTGCGCCACCAGTGCATCGACCTGTTGCGGATCGATCTGCTGCGCCGGCACCGTCACGCTGATCGCTGCCGACACCCGTCCGTGGCTGTCCATGACCGGCGCCGCGATGGTGGAGATGGCGGACTCGAAGCCGCCCTGGCTGATGCCGTAGCCGCGTCTGGCGTCGGCGTCGATCAGTTGTTTGAGCGCACCAATCGTGGTCGGCGTTTGTTCGGTGTAGGCCGGCAATTTCTGGCCCTGGTAGAGCGCGGCCAATTCACTTTCCGATAATTCGGCCAGCAACTCCCGCCCCAGCACCGTGGCATGGGCCGGCAAGCGGGCACCGATCTGGATCGAGTTGAACATGAACGAGCGCCCGATCGACTTGGCAACGAACACTACCTCGCGCCCGTCGCGCACGACCAGATGGGCCGACAGGCCACTGCTGTTGGACAACTCGTCAATCACGGGTCGACCCAATTCGGTCAGTTCCATCGATGCCAGGTATTCAAAGCCCAGCCGCAGCACGGCCATGCCCAACTTGTAGTGCGCGCTCTCGCCCAGCCGCTCGACAAAACCCATCTGCTCGAGCGTTTGCAGGATGCGAAACACCGAGGCCCGCGGCAGTGCAAGACGACGCGAGAGCTCGGCGCCGGTCAGCGCGCGTTCGTCACGCGAGAACTGGGCCAGTACCTGCAGGCCGCGCTGCAATGCCGGCACCAGATAACGGTCTTCGACCGACGCCGTATCAAGGTCCACCGCAGGCGTCACACCCGACGCGCGGCGCGACGCATGGCGCGCGCGCAAGGTATCTGACAGTGCCGCCTTCAAGCGCCGTCTCCACACAAATCGAGCAACTGGTTGACCCGATCTGCGGCCTCCAGATTGCAGGCATGTCCGACCGGGCCCAGCGACACATAGGGCGCATCGATCTGCCCGGCCAGGCTCATGCAGCCTTGCGCCGGGGTGATGGAATCGGCGCTGCCACTGGCGACAGTGATCGGGCAATCGAGCTGCGACAGGTCGGCCAGCAGGTCGCCGCCGGCCAGCATGTGGGCTGCCTGGGTGTAGCCGGACGGGTCGATGGTGGCCATGACATGCTCTACGAAGGACAGTTGCTGCGCATCTGCGGCCCCCGACAGCAGGGCGCTGGCGCGTTGGCGCGCCATGCCTGCGGGGCCAAGCTGGCGCAGGCTGGCCAGCCGCTGCGCGAGTTTTTGCTCGCGCAGTGCCGCTGGTGCCCGCGCATAGCCCGGAGCCGGCGCGAGCAGCACCAGTCGCTGCACCCGTTTTGGCTGTTGCACCGCGGCCGCGGCCGCCATCAGGCAACCCAGGGAATGCCCGACCAGCGTGAACGGCGCGCGCTGCGCCATTGCATCGAGCCAGGCCCACATGCGATGCGCATAGTCGGCCGCACTGGGCGCATCCATGGCCAGCGCGCTGCTGACGCCATATCCGGGAGCGTCCCAGGCCAGCAGATGACTCGGTGGCTGTGCCTGCCGATAGGCCTGCTGCAACTGCCCCAGCCAGCTTGCCGACGCCGACCCGATTCCATGCAACAGCACCTGCGTCACCGCGTCGCCGGCCGTGCTGGAACGGGCGCGGCGAAACTGTACGACAGCATCGTCCGCGAGCCGAACGGTCTCGGGCTCGAACTGTGACAGCTGGGCAATCAGCGACATCGCAATCAGTCGGCCCGGTTCAGCTCGCGCTTGATTTTGGTGAGCGGACTGTCGGGCGGATAAACCGGCGTGATCGGCTTGGCCGCACCCAGCATCACGCACATCAGTGCGTCTTCGTCGCCGGTGTTGATTTCTTCGCGGTAGACACCGGGCGGAATCGATATCAGATCGCGTTCGCCCAGATCGGCCTCCCATTTGTGGCCATCTTTCTCGCACACCACTTTCATCCTGCCGCGCATGACGAAGAACACCTCCTCGACGTCGTAGTGGATATGCGAAGGCCCGATATGGCCCGCCGGGATCACCATGGTCGAAAACGTGAAATGCGCCGCAGCCACGGTATTGCTGTCGCTCGCCACGCCGGTGCCGCCGGTGCCCATGTAGCGCATCTGCGCACGCCGGTATTTCGGGTTGTAGTCGGCCTGGAACTTCAGCGCATCCCAGTCATAGCGGCGGGTCTGGTAGCGGGCAACGCGGTTTTCCATCCACTGCGCGAAGCTCTGGCCATCGGCCTGCTGCATGCCCTTCTGAATTTCGGCTTCGGGCGCGATAGTGGCGTCGAGCAGGCCGCGTTGGTTGAAGACGGGTTGGTTGGCGGCGGCTTGGGTTGTCATGGGGTGGGCCTTTCACTTTTTTAATCGGGGTCAGATTCCAATTAATTTGGGCGTCAATGCATAAAGAACCCGCCATTCACCGGCAGCAGCTGCCCGGTGATGAAGCCGCTTGAGCGGGTCAGCAAAAACAGCGCGGCGGCGGTCACGTCTTCTGGTAGCTGATCGCGCTGGATGGCGCGGCCGTTGCGGTAATGGTCATGGCGCCCGGCAGGGACGTATGCGGTCGCCTCGCCGACGGTCAGGCCGGGCGCCAGCGCGTTGACGGTGATGCCCTTGGGGCCCAGCTCGCGCGCCATGCCGCGCGTCATCGCGATCACGGCACCCTTGCTGGCGATGTAGGCCATCAGGTTCGGCGCGCCCCACAAGGCGGTGTCGGAGGCCAGGTTCACCACCCGTCCACTGCCCGAGTCCGCCAGATGCGGCGTCGCCGCCACCGTCACCAGCCAGCTGCCGCGCACGTTGACCTGCATCACCTGGTCCCACAGCGCGCTGTCGATCTGGTCCATGGCGCGACCGCCGGAGTTGGTGATGGCCGCGTTGTTGATCAGGCCGTCCAGGCCACCCAGCTCGGCCGCGGCGTCGGCTACGCCCTGCTTGATTGCCGCCGCATCGGACAAATCCATCGGCACGTAGTGCGCGGCTTCGCCCAGCGCAGCAGCCAATGCCTGGCCGCGCGCATGCAGCACATCGCTGATGACCACGCGCGCCCCCGCTGCCACGAGCGCGCGGGCGAAGGCCTCGCCCAGGCCGCGCGCCGCGCCGGTGACCAGCACCCGGCGGCCCTGCAACTGGATCTCGGCCTGTGTGTCCATCATGTGCCCAGCCTCATGCCATGCGCCGCTGCGCCAGCGGCAGGTAGTGCAGCACGTTGCGCTCGGCCAGCACCACGGCGTAGTAGGCAATGATGCCGATCAGGGTCAGCGCCGCGATCACGACAAACACCGCAGCCGTATTGCCCTGGCCTTCGAAAAATACCAGCAGAAAGCCCAGGCCCATGTTGCCGCCCACCAGCTCACCCACGACCACGCCGATCACCGCCAGCGTGCTGGCAATGCGCAGGCCCGAGAACAGCGCCGGCAGGGTGGTCGGGTACTCGACCATGCGAAACACCTGCATGCGCGTGGCGGAGAACGAGCGCGCCAGGTTGATCATGTCGGTGTCCATCGCGCGCATCGCCGACAGCACATTGATCAGCACCGGAAAAAACACGATCAGGATCGCCACCAGGATCTTGGGATACACCGTGTAGCCCAGCCACATCACGAACAGCGGCGCAAAGGCCACCTTGGGCGCGATCTGCAGCGCCAGCAGATAGGGCGACAGGATCGCCTCGACCCGCGGCGACACGCCCAGCGCATAACCGATCAGCGCACCCATGGCCGAGCCGAGCACGAAGCCGACCACCACCTCAAGCGAGGTGATGCCGGCATGCCAGAGCAGGCGCTCGTTCTGCCAGATGCGCACCGCCTCCTCCAGCACCCGCGTAAACGGCGGAAACACGAACTCGGGCATGCCGACCCAGCCTGGCCCGTACTGCCAAAGCAGCAGGAACAGCACCAGCACCGCCACGCTCCAGGCGGCGGTGACCAGGGGTGACGATTCGTCGCTCATCAGGCACCCTCCATGCTGCGCATAACGGAATTCGACCTTGGGAACGGCCCGGCGGTGCGCATGCTTAGGCCAGCCCCGTTGTGCTTTACTTGCCGCCGACGAACTGGTTGGTGTACAGGTCTTTCATGGCCGAGGCAGTGGGAACGACGCCATTGGAGACATAGAACTTCTGCAGTTCGGCCAGGCGTTCCTCGTCCATCATGCCGGGCGACTTCTGACCCGCGTAGACGTATTTGTTGTACATCGCAAAAGTCTTCTCGATCGACTCCTCCTTGCCCTTGTGCGCCGGCACGTGCGCCACATAGGCCGCGGCCGCGGCCTTGGGATTGGCCATGATGTCCTTCATGCCCTTGAGCGTGGCGCGCACCAGCTTCTGTACCAGTTGCGGGTTCTTCTGGATCGTTTCGTCCGAGGCCAGGATGGCCTGCGCCATGCTCTTGAAATAGATGTCTGCCGGCAGGATGTCGACCTGGGCGCCACTCTCCATCGCCGCGACCGTCCAGTCGGGCACACCGGCCATCGCCGAGGCTTTCTTGGCAGCGAACTGCTGCCACACGCCGGCCGGCCCTGCGGCCTGGATGTTGACGTCGTTCTTGGTCAGGCCGACCTTGCTCAGCATGCCCAGCAGCGCGTAATAGGTGGTGTCGGTGTAGGCCAGCACGGTGACCGTCTTGCCGAGCAGCTCGCGCGGGCTTTCGATCCGCTCGTCCTTGTGGCTGACCAGCTGCATCAGCGAGCCCGAGCCCAACACGGCGACTGCCTTGACCGGAATGCCCTGGGCCCGCGCAATGATGGGCGTGTCGCCAATCGCGCCGCCGATCACGGCATTGCCGGCGCCCACCTGCTTGGCCACGTCGACGCCGCCACGGCCGGCAACGAACTTCACGTCCAGCCCTTCGGCCTTGTAGTAGCCCTTGGCCTGCGCCAGCATCCAGGGACCGAAAGCCGGCAGCACCGCGGGCGCTGGCAGCAGGTAGGTGATTTCCTGCAGCGCCTGGGCCTGCGCGGCCAGTGGTGCGCCCAGGCTGGCACAGGCTGCCAGTGCCAGGCAGGCGCGGCGGGTGAAGGATGGGGTAGTGCGTGTGGTCATGGTGTCTCCGTCTTGTGATGGCTTAGGTGAGGAAAAAACGGTGTCGTGCGCACCGCGTCAGTGCACCTGGGTATTGGCGTCGAGCTTGAGCAGGTCCATCAGCTGGCCGATCAGCGGTCCGACCCGGTCATGCTTGCGCCGCTGCATCGGGTTGTCTCGCCCCGGTATGTCGACCGTGATCTGCTCGATGATGGTGCCGGGGCGTTCACTCATGACCAGTATGCGGTCCGACAGCGCCACCGCCTCGGCCAGGTCGTGGGTGATGAAGAGCACGGTCTTGCCTTCGCGGGCCACGGTCTGCGCCAGGTCCTGCTGCAGGATCATCTTGGTCTGCGCGTCCAGCGCCGAAAAGGGCTCGTCCATCAACAGCACCAGCGGATCGACCGCCAGCGTGCGCGCCAGGGCCGCGCGCTGGCGCATACCGCCCGAGAGCTGGTTCGGGTAATGGGCGCCAAAGCCTGTCAGGTGGCATTGCTCCAGCAACCGGCCCGACACCTGGCTGCGCGCATCGGCCTTGACGCCGCGCAGCTCCAGCCCGAACTCGATGTTCTGCGCAATCGTGCGCCAGGGCATCAACAGGTCTTTTTGCAGCATGAAGGAGACATGTTCGTTCGGCCCCTCGACCACCTGCCCGGCCACCTTGACGGTGCCCGCGCTGGTGCGCGCCAGACCCGAACCCATGTTGAGCAGGGTGCTCTTGCCGCAGCCGGATGGCCCGATGATCGACACCACTTCGCCCGGCGCGACCGAGAAACTCACATCGCGCGCCGCCAGCACTTCGGCCGACTTGCCGCGCGCTGCAAAGCGCTTTTCGACACCGATGAACTCGATCGCAGCTTCGCCGTCGGGCGACTGCGTGGGGTTCATCCTGCCGCCTGTAGCTTGATTGGTATGCGCACCAAAACCCGGCCGTTCTCGACCTTTACCGGAAAGCAGCGGATGTCGCGCTCGCCGATCTCGTTCTGCAATTTTCCGCTGGCAATGTCGAAGCGCGCGGCATGCAGGGGGCACTCGATCTGACCGTTTTCCTGGAAACCCTGGGAAAGGTGGGCATGCGCGTGCGGGCAGATGTCCTCCAGCGCATGCACCTGGTTGTCATGCAGGTAGATACCCAGACATTGGCCATCAACCTCTACGCCCAGGGGGAAATCGGCATCGAGTTCCTCTCGCGCCGCAATATCGTGCCAGTCGGGGCTCAGGTCATCGTTTTCCATGTTGGCCAAGCAGCAGGTAATGGATTGGGCAGAAAGTGGTTTTACTAATGAACCATTGGTTCACTAACGATTCATTATTGGCCAGCGCCGATGGCGGGTCAATGAATACCAAGGATGCATTCATGGATATTCGCCGGGCCGCGCGGGCTGCAACAACCCGCCTTGCTGGCAACAACGGATTCTTTGCAATGCTGCGTGCCAGCATGCGGCCATCGGCTGCTAGACTGAATTCACGATCCGTCCCGCACACGCTGCGGACTAGGCTGCAGGCCCGGTTTCGCGCAGACCGCAGCGCCCCAGCAATTCAACCTACGATTACCAGGAGCACACATGGCATTTTTCGACTTCATCAAGACCGCCGGCGAGAAACTATTCCCGTCCAAGGACAACGAAGCGGCCTCGGCCGCACTCGTGGCGGCGCCCGACGACGCCACAGCCAAAGCCAAGGCGGAGGCACTCAATCGCTCTGCCGGAGACGCCATCGAGGCCTATGTCAAGGCGCAGGATCTGGCCGCGACCGGCCTCACTGTCACATTTGATGGCGCGACCGGCGTTGCCACGGTGTTCGGCATCGCGGCCGACCAGGCCAGCAAGGAAAAGATACTGCTGTGCTGCGGCAATGTCGGCGGCGTGGCCAAGGTCGACGACAAGATGAGCGTTGAAGTAGCCCAGCCAGAAGCGACCTTTCACACCGTGGTCTCGGGCGACAACCTGTCCAAGATTGCCAAGCAGGCGTACGGTGACGCCAACAAGTACCCGCTGATCTTCGAGGCCAACAAACCCATGCTCAAGCACCCGGACAAGATCTATCCGGGCCAGGTATTGCGCATTCCCCCGCTGTAGAACGACTTCAGGAGCACACCATGGGAATAATCTGGACCATTCTTGTAGGCCTGGTTGTCGGCGTGATCGCGAAATGGATTCACCCCGGCAAGGAAGACATGGGCCTGATCATGACGGTGCTGCTGGGCATCGGAGGCGCCATGTTTGCCGGCTATGTCGGCCAGTTCATGGGCTGGTACCAGGTGGGCGAAGCGGCCGGCTTCATCGCGTCGGTGGTCGCGGCCATCGCACTGCTGTGGATCTTCGGCAAGTTGCGCGGCAATGCGGCGCAGTCAAGGGCTCTGCCCAAGGACTGACCCGCTTCAGACCTCGATCGGCGGCCGGTAGTCCAACTGCGCCACCAGCTTCCAGCGGCCGACGCATGCGGCGATCAGCAGCGAGCCGCAGCCAACAGCAGCCACGATGAGCACCGCCTGAAGCCACTGCGCGTCGTAGGCGCCAAACAGGCTGGCGCGCAGGGCCCGCACCACCCAGGTGAAGGGCAGCCACTCATGCAGGGTACGAAACAGGCCCCCGCTCAATTCGATTGGCAACACGCCGCCACCTGCAGCCAGTTGCAGCGTGAGCAGCAGCACCGCGATCAGCTTGCCGGCTTCTCCGAGCGCGCGCACCAGCAGATAGACGATGGCCAGGAAGGCCCAGGCCGACAGCAGCAGGATCAGCATGAAACCGGCCGGATCGGGCGTCGGAATGCCCAGACCCCAGACCAGGGTCAAAACGATCAGCAATACCTGCGCGACCGCGGTGCCAGCCGGCACCAGAAACTTTCCCAGCATCCGCGCCAGCGGCGAACGCGGCGCAAGCTCTGCAACCAGGGTCTGCATCGGGAACACGTAGACGATCATCACCGCGCCCAGCCAGAGCGCCATGGCGGCCATATTGGGCGCAAACGCGCTGCCGTTATTGGCCACCGGCGCCAGCAGTTCAAACTGTGGCTCCACCGATTCGGCCAGTCCACGGGCGCTGCCATCAGGCTTGCCGGGCGTGGCAGGCAGCGCCGACGCGGCCATGTCCACGCCAAACTGCAGTTGCGACACGTTCTGGACGATCGCCCTGGCGCTGTTGACGGGGGATTCCAGCGTGGCGGTTTGTTGCAACTTGCCGACCATGCCATGCAATGCGTCGCCATGGCCGCTTGCGCCGTCGACCAACTTGCCAACGCTGGCCTCGGCCCGGGCCAGTCCGGCGCCCAGGCGTGCGTTCGACTCCACCGTGGCGGCCAGGCTGTCACGCAGTTGTGATTTGCCGGTGGCCAGATCGCTTGATCCGGCGGGCAAGCGGTCGTCGACGTCGGTGCTGGTGAGCACCCGTTCCTGCAATGCGGCAGCGCCGTCGGCAAACCGGTCGGCCCCGCCGCGCAGCTGCTCCAGCCCCAGGCTCAACTCGCGTTGCCGGGCCGCCAGCCGCTGTATGCCGCTGCGCAATGGCTTGGCATCGACACCGGCCGCCCATTTTTCGTCCAGGCCACGCAACTCGCCCTCGGCCTTGCGCACACCGGCCACCCACTGCGCGGTCAGCGCAGTGTTGCGGTTCAGGTCCTGCTCCAGGCTTTGCAAGCCGGCGCGCAACTGGGCCATGCCGGTGCGCAGGTCGTTCAGGCTGCGGACGGAGCCGTCGGCAGTGGCCAGCACCTGCTCCCAACGCTGCTCATTGAGGATCTCGTTGGCCTGGTGGCCCAGGTCTTCGGCAAAGCGGCGCGCGAAACCAGCCGACGCATAGTTGTTGCCCTCGGACAGGATCACGGTCACCTTGCCGGCGCCGGGCTGTATGCCGGGAACCGCATTGGCACTGAAGTCGGCCGGCACCACGATGGCAAATGCCACCGCCCCGCGGCGCACCGCCTGGCGCGCCGCTTGCGCGTCGGGCATGGCCTGAAAGCCGAAAGTGCCCGCGGCCATCAAGCCTTTGGTCAACTCCGCCCCCAAATTGGCGGTTCGGCCACGGTATTGCAGGCCGACATCCAGGTTCACGATCGCCACCGGCAGCGCCTTGGTATTGGCGTTCGGGTCCCACACGCTGGTGAGGTAGATCAAGGCATACAGGGCCGGAACCAGCGCGATGGCCAGAATCGCCATTCCATAACGGGGAAAGCGCCGCGCCAGACGAAGATCTGCAGCGGCAATGCGCCAGACGGATTGGAAGAACTGCGGCATGCCGATCTATTGAATGGGATGCAAACACAAAGCCGTGGGAATAGCAGGACATCGGTGCAAAAGCGGATTCTCGCCTTTCGCCTGGCCGGAAAAAACGGGCCGCATGTTCAGGATAGCCGGTTCGACGAGGCACAGCCATCCCGCATTTGCGCAATTTCAGAGCTGCCGCTCGTTGCTGAAGCCCACGCTGGCGCGCTCTGTGACTGCGACGGCGCCGGCGCCCCTGCGTAGAACGCCACACCAACGCGACCTTCGACTCAGGCCGGACTGGCAGATCCCATCGCCTCGCCCAGCCGGATCGCCCGCCCCGGCGCCCAGTCGGCGTTGAAGGCGCAGCGCCCCTTGGGAAACAGCGCCACGATGGTGGAGCCCAGCAGGAAGCGCCCCATCTCGTCGCCCTGGCGAAAATCGATCGCCTGCCCGGCATAGTCCCAGCGGCGCGGCTTGCGCGGGCGCGGCGGATTGACCACGCCATGCCAGGTGGTCGCCATGCTGCCAACGATGGTGGCGCCCACCAGCACCAGCACGAAGGGCCCGCGCGTCGACTCGAATACGCAGACCACGCGTTCGTTGCGCGCAAACAGACCGGGCACGCCGCGCGCCGTGACCGGGTTGACCGAGAACAGGTCGCCCGGCACATACACCATGCGCACCAGCCGCCCTGCGCAGGGCATGTGGATGCGGTGGTAGTCCTTGGGGCTGAGATACAGCGTGGCGAACAGGCCGTCCTCGAACTGTGCGGCCAGTTGGGCGTCGCCGGCCAGCAAGGCCGTGGTCGAGTACTGGTGGCCCTTGGCCTGGAAGATCTGGTCGGCTGCGATGGCGCCGAACTGGCTGATCGCGCCGTCGACCGGGCAGATCAGTTCGGCCTGATCGAGCGGCCGCGCGCCAGGCTTGAGGGCGCGGGTGAAAAACGCGTTGAAGCTGGCATAGCTGGTGATGTCGGAGTTGGCCGCTTCGGCCATGTTGACACCGTATTTGGCAACGAACCAGCGGATGATGGCGGTAGTGATGCTGCCAGCCTGCATCGAGGCCACCAGGCCACCGAACTGCGTCATCAGCCGCTTGGGCATCAGGTATTGGGGAAGGACAGCGGAGCGATCAGACACGGTGGGCGGCCGCACAGGCAATGCGGCATGCAAAAGGTTGCGGATTATATCGACCGGGCTTTGCGACCATGCGTGTTGAACGCGCCTGGGATCACAATCCCGGCATGAGTACTGCCCGCATTCCACCGATCCAGTGCCTGCTGACCTTCGAGGCACTGGCGCGCCTGCGCAGCGTGACGCAGACCGCCGACGAGATGTTCGTGACCCCCAGCGCGGTCAGCCATCGGGTCAAGCAACTGGAGCAGATCATCGGCACCAAGCTGATTGGCCGCGCCGATTATTCGCTCACCACCGACGGCAGCGAGTACCTGGCCCATGTGCGCGAGGGCCTGGCCACGCTGCAGAAGTTTCCCGGCCAGGGCGGATCAAGCAGCAAGCGCAAGCTGCGCCTGGCGGTGACACCGACCTTTGCGCGCTCGATCCTGATTCCGCGCCTGCGCCAGTTCACCGAGGCCTACCCCGAGATCGACGTCACGCTGCAGGTGTCGTTTCCGCTGCTCGACGTTGTGGCCGAGGACGGCGACCTGACGGTGCGCTTTGGCACCGGCCGCTATGCCGACGTGGAACACCTGTGCCTGCTCAAGGACGTGGTCACGCCGCTGGCATCGCCGGCCTTCGTGCGCGAACACGGTCCCTTCGACACACCGCAAGACCTCGAAAGCGTGCCGCTGCTGCGCAGCCCGCTCGAGCCCTGGCGCACCTGGTTCGGCGCGCACCAGCTCGACTGGCCCGAACCCGCCGAAGGTTCGCAGTTCAACGACATCGGCCTGATGTGCGACGCCGCCGCCGCCGGCATGGGCGTGGGCCTGATCCGGCTCAAACTGGGCGCGCCCTGGCTGGAAAATGGCACGCTGGTGCGGCTGTATGCCCACGATGTGCCCAGCCCGCATGCGCACTACCTGTGCTGGCGCGCGGGCACGATGGAACGCTGGGAATGTGCGGCGTTTTCGCAGTGGCTGCAAAAGAGCATCGGGACGGTGAGGTGAGCCAGGTTCTGGATACGGCGCATGCGAGGCGACCCGCCTCTTTCTGGCGACGCTGATGCGCGCTACATGCCGGCGTAAAGCATCCCCAATTCATGGAGTCATCAAAATAAACGGTCATTGCCTATGTGGTGCTGTTACTTTCGATTCCCCGGACGCCAAGGAAATTGGCGCCTGTCACTGCGGCAACTGTCGGCGATGGGGCGGCGGACCCGTGCTGGCGGTTCACTGCGGATCGAACGTCGCGTTCCGAGGCGAAGAGCACATCGCTGTGTACGCATCGTCCGAATGGGCGGAACGCGCGTTCTGCAAAACCTGCGGCACACATGTCTACTACGAGCTCCTGGCGACGGGCGAATACTTCGTGCCAGCCGGTGCCTTCGAATCAACCGATCTCGAACTTGCGAGCCAGATTTATATCGACAGGAAGCCGCACTACTACGCGTTCGCCAACCAGACGCCCATGCTCACCGAACAACAGGTGATCGATCAATACGTCCCTGCAAAGGACAAGCCCGCGTCCTGAATAATTCCGCCGAGACTTTTCCCGTCGAGCATGTTGGCCGCGAACCGGATCAGCTCGTCGCTGTATGGTGCTCACCACCGGCAGGGAACTGAAGCAACCAGGTGCAACCGCAGGACAAAGCAATGGCAATTACGGGCACTCCACGCAGGCGCATTTCCAGAACGACAGTTCCTTCAGTCGCTGGCGCAACCAAGTCGGTGGCGCGTCTCGCTGGCGGCAATCCGCAGATTGCGAAGGCCGATGGCGATACACCGGTCCAGGCATACATCGCCGCGATGCCCGGCTGGAAGAGTGAACTGGGCCAACAGATCGACACAATGGTCAAGCGCAACGTCCCGCACGCACGCAAGGCAGTCAAGTGGAACTCGCCCTTCTACGGAGTCGAAGGCCAGGGCTGGTTCCTCGCATTTCACGTGTTCACCGACTATGTCAAGGTGACGTTTTTTTGTGGAACGTCGCTGCGACCTGCGCCAACCGGCGGAACCGGCAAGGACGCACGCTGGATCAATATCCATCAAGGTGCACTGGACGAGAAGCAGATGGCGGACTGGATTCAACAAGCCGCGTCCGTTCCGGGGTGGGGCAAAGTGTAGGCACAGCGAATGTTGGGCCAGGTGCGTGATTCGCCATGGTGATTTCGCAGGGGTCGATTGGCGGATTCGGGTTCGCTGCGCTGCGAAGGGCAGACCATTGACCTCGAACCTGCAATCAGGAGCCGCGCAATCCGCGCTTCGCCTTGCGCACCACGTGCCGCGTGTGCAGTGCCAAGCCCAGCTCCGCCATGGCCTTGCTCTGGCGGCCCAGGATCTGTTCGGCCATGGGCAGGAAGCGCTCCTCCTCCAGCCGGGCATGGGCACGGTACTTCTGCACCAGACGCACCACTGCCTGACCATCGATAGTGGTCGTCAGCTGGCCCTTGGCCAGCTTGGCGAGGCCGGGCTCCAAAGCGCGCCAGATCGCCTCGATCTCGCGGTGCTCGGCGATCAGGGCATTGACCATGCCCTTGACGATGTCGCGCTCGGCGCCCTTGTCGGCCGCGGCCAGCACGGCGGGGAACAGATCTTTTTCCTCCTCCGCATGGTGATCGAACACCGCAACGCGAAAGAACTGCAGCGTCTCGTCGGCAATCGCGCATGCCTGTTGCGCGACCGGCAGCACATCGGGCAACTCGCCGAAAGCATCGAGGTGCGCGATGATGCCCTGGTGGCAATTCGAAAAGTTGGTCAGCGGCGCGTCGGCCACGGTGTTGGTGGATTCTGGTGTCTGGCTCATCGGCGGTATCTCCTGAAAACGCGGCTTCGGCACAGCGACACCGATGTGCCTTGGGGTCAATGTAGCAAGGTCTGGGATCGCCAACAGCGAGATCGGGGATTTATTGATTTATCGCACGAACAAGCACCAGGTTCACCTCTCGCCTTGCATTGGAAGACCCGGCGTGTGGGACTGACCCCGGCCTGCTTCGGGTTTGCGATCCGCGACGATCTATGTTGTACGGCAGGAGCGCAGCGTCGTCGCACCCGCCGATATCGGCAGCCAATGTGTCATGCGCCGGCAAACGCCATCGACACACAGCTCGTAGTCCGGCACGAACTCCGAGCGTGCCAGCACGATTTCGCGCCTCCACGCGTCGGCCAGCCGGTAGCGCCAGACGCCGCTCACCAGCGTCGACCCCTCGGGCGGCTCCATGCCGGCGCCCGAGCCGCGAATGCGCGCCTGCGACAGATGCAACCACGGGCCGACGACTTCATAGTCTTCGGCCCATTCGATCTTCTCGATGGAGTGCTGCCAGCGAAGCGTGAACTGGCTCACCGGCAGTTGCACCTGCAAGCTGCCAGCGGCCAGGCACAGGGCCGCCAGCACGCTCATCAGACATCCTCCATGCTGCGCACTGCGGAAATCACCCTTGGGAACGGCCCGGCGGTGCTCATGCCTTGGCCGCGCGCAGGCGACCTAGGCCAGCGCCTGGTTCAGCCGGCGCACGCGCATCCAGTGCCATAGCGCAAACGCCACCGTCATCGCCAGACCGATCTCGTCTGAAATCGGCAAGGCCGCCACCAGGAAAGCCGCGGCAACAAAAGTCCAGAGCCGCTCGAACCAGTTCAATGGCGCGAGCCAGAATCCGATCGCGGTGCCGCCCCACAGCGCAATCGCGATGAGTGCCTTGAACACGACGTAGCCGGTGTCCCACCAGGTGCCGCCCTGCAGCATCAAGGCCGGCGCATAGACCGCCATGAAGGGCACGATGAAGCCGGCAATCGCAATGCGCATCGCCTGCAGGCCGATCTTCATGCCGCTTTCCTTGGCAATCGGCGCCGCGGCGAACGCGGCCAGCGCCACCGGCGGCGTCAGGTCGGCCATGATGCCGAAATAGAACACGAACATGTGCGAGACGATCAGCGGCACGCCCAGCTCCAGCAGCGCTGGCGCGGCCAGCGAACTGGTGATGATGTAGTTGGGAATGGTCGGGATGCCCATGCCCAGCACCAGGCACACCAGCATGGTCAGCACCAGGCTCAGGAACAGGCTGTTCTGGCCAATCTGGATGATGTAGCCGGCAAGCAAGGTGGCCGCACCCGTCAGCGTCAGGATGCCGATGATGACGCCCACCAATGCACAGGCGATACCGACTGGCAGGGCGTGACGTGCGCCGTCGGCCAGGGCGTTGAGCGCGATTTTCAAGGTTTCACGTCCGCCCTTGGCAAACCACAATACCGCCGCCATCACCAGTGCCAGCCCGATGATGGCACCGATGCCGTACTGGAAAAAGCTCGATGCCGCCAGGCCGATCAAAATCCAGAAGATGATCTGCAACGGGCGACTGCCGAAGTTCTTCGTCATCGCCGCGCCGAAGATCAGCACCACCGTCAAGGCCAACCCCACCATGCCCGAGAACAGCGGCGTGAAGCCGGCAAACAGCAGGTAGACCAACACCGCCAACGGCAGGATCAGGTACCAGCGCAGGCGCATCGCGGCCCAGGGGTCGGGGCACTCTTCCTTCGGTATGCCCAGCAGACCGGCACGGCCGGCTTCCAGATGCACCATCAGGAAGGCGGTGATGAAATACAGGATGGCCGGAATCGCCGCCGCCTTGCAGATCTCCAGGTAGGGCACGTCGATGGTCTCGGCCATGATGAAGGCCACTGCCCCCATCACCGGCGGCATGATCTGCCCGCCCATGCTGGCAGTGGCCTCGACGCCACCGGCAAACGAGGCCTTGTAGCCGAAGCGCTTCATCAGCGGAATCGTGAACTGTCCGGTGGTGACGACGTTGGCGACGCCCGAGCCATTGATCGTGCCCATCAAACCGGACGACACCACCGCCACCTTGGCCGGTCCGCCCTTGGTATGCCCGAACAGCCCCAGCGCAAAGTCGGTGAACAGCGTGATCATGCCGGCCTGTTCCAGAAAGGCGCCAAACAGGATGAACAGGAAGATATAGGACGACGACACATAGGTCGGCGTGCCGTAGATGCCCTCCGTGCCAAAACCCAGCTGCGAGACGATCTGGTCCAGCCCATAGCCGCGGTGCGCCAGCGCGCCTGGCAGGTACTGGCCGAACAGGCCATAGAGCAGGAATATCAGGCAGATCAGCGGCAGCGCAAAACCCATGACGCGGCGCGCCGCCTCGAACACCAGCACAATGGTCAGTATGCCCACCACCATGTCGGCGTTGGTCATCTCGCCGGCGCGCTGCACCAGGTCGGCTTCGAACACCCAGTGGTACAGCGCGGCAACAAAGGCCGCCAGGCCAACCAGCCAGCCCAATGCGCGCTGGCGCAGCGGCGGATGCAATGCAAACACCAGCACCAGCAGAAAGCCCACGTGCACTGCGCGCACGATGGTGCTGGACAGCGGGCTGAAAGCCGCCGTGACGATCTGGAAGGTCGAGAAGACAATCGCCACCCAGAACAAAGCGCCGGCAAATGCCGGCGCGTGACTCTCGGTAGCGTGCAGTACGGCGGGCTTCTCGTCCGCCGTACCTGGCACCATGCTGGCCATGTGTTGCTCGACCGCTTATTTCATCAAGCCGGCTTCGCGGTAGTACTTTTCAGCACCCGCGTGGAAGGGCACCGGCGTACCGGTGGTTGCCCCTTCCTTCTTGATGCCCCTGGCTGCACTGTGCGCCGCGACCAGGGTGTCGAGGTTCTCGAACATCGACTTGGTCATCAGATAGACCACATCGGCCGGCACACCTTCGTGCGAGACCAGGAAGTTCTTGATCGCTGCGGTTGGAATGTCGGTGGTCTGGCCACCGTAGGTGTTGGCCGGGATGATCGATGGCTGATAGGCGGCATCACCGACCTTGGCCACCACGTCGGCTGGAATCGGCACCACAA
>JBBKVW010000361.1:0-2824 GCA_037968655.1 Burkholderiaceae bacterium | reverse complement strand
GTTCGTCAAGGTTGCGGCAGGTCAACCCTGGGCCGGTGCGACGATGTATCTCACGGCCGGCAACAAATCGGTCCCCACTGCTGGCTTTAGCACCAGCAAAGTCGTGACACTGCGCGTGTATTCGCCCGCGGTTGGCATGAAGTACCGCCTCAAGTTCGAGGACGCGGCTGACAACACCAAGACCATCGAGGTCGATGCGACCACGCTGTCCACCAAGGCAAACGAGTGGGAGACCCTGACCTTCGACTTCACGACGGTTGCCCCCGGCACCGCGGCCTTCAACGCCGGCACGACCTACAACAAGGTCAGCCTGTTCCCGCAGTTCCTGGTGGCCGTGTCAAGCGACACCACGTTCTACTTTGACGAGCTCAAATACGCGGTGGCGGGCGCGCCGACAGCGCCGCCTTCCGGGCCGGCAACTCTGGTCTTTGCCAGCAACTACTCGGAGTCGCCTGCACCATGGCGGTCGACGCAAGGTGGCGACGCTGGTCGCTATGCTGCGGATGGCGCACCCGAATGGTGGAGCGGCCTGGCGTCTGGCGACACAACGCCCAGCTTTTACTTCGGATTCGGGCTCAATTCCGCTGCCTGGGGATTCGGTGGATTCGTGAAGGCGCCGGGCAATGGCACGGCCGCAGTTGCCGGCTACTCCAATCTCAGGATTTCCGTTTGGGGCAATGACGAGCTGGTGAGCAAGAAACCAAACTTTACGGTGATCATGAAGAGCCCAACCACCGGATCGTGCGTTCCGGAGGTCAAGGGCAATATTGCGGTCAGCGCAAACGGAGTGCAAACGTATACGGTTCCGTTCAGCAGTTTCACCTTGCAGACAGCGTGCGGATTTGCCAACGCTGCACAGGCGATTGCTACCGGCGTTACGGAAGTGCATGTGCAGGTGCTTGGTGCAAACGTGCAGCTGACGACCGCAGGCGATGGCTTCGGCAACTACCCCAACGGCTTGAACATCGGACCAATCTCCTTCACAGCGAACTAGAAAATTCCTCCAAGCAGATCGCCGCGCTGCCTCATGGCGTCGCGGCGATTCTTCTTTGTCGCAGGAACGAGCAACAGCGTGGTTCAGGTTTGCCTGCGCGCGCCTCGGGAATGCGGGTGCGACAACTCCATGCAAACTGAAACCTACCCCCGAGTTCTGGGCGATGTCGGCGGCACTAACGCCCGCTTCGCCTGGCAACAGGAGCCCGGCGCCGCACCCAGCGCCGTGACCACCCGTGCGTGCGCCGAATACGACAGCCTGCTCGCAGCCATTCGCCACTACCTGCAGGCCCATGGCAAGGCTGTGCCAGCCGCTTGCGCGCTCGGCATCGCCAACCCTGTTGTTGGCGACCTCGTGCAGATGACCAATCACCACTGGTCGTTTTCCATTTCGCAACTGCAGCAGCAATTGGGCGTTCGGCATCTGGCGGTGGTCAACGATTTCACGGCGCTCGCGCTGGCACTGCCCAGCCTGGACGCGGGCGCGTTGCACCGTATCGGCGGCGGCGAGGCACAACCCGGCGCACCGCTGGCGGTCCTGGGTGCGGGCACCGGCCTGGGCGTGTCGGGCCTCATTCCGCGTGGCGACGGACGCTACGCCCCTATCACCGGTGAGGGTGGCCATGCGACGCTGTCGGCCGACAATCCCGAGGAGGCGGCAGTGCTGGAGCAATTGCGCATTCGATTCGGACATGCTTCGGCCGAACGGGTACTTTCGGGCCCTGGCCTGGTCAATCTGTATGCTGCGCTATGCAGTTTGTCGGGCCGTTCGGCGATGCCCCTGCAGCCGGCAGATGTGCTTCGCCTCGCGCAGGACAGCAGCGATGCGCAATGCACGCAGGCAGTGCAGATGTTCCTGGCTTTTCTGGGCGGCATGGCCGGCAATCTGGCATTGACGCTGGGCGCAACCGGAGGCGTGTACATCGGTGGCGGAATTGCGCCGCGACTGGTCGAACAACTGAAGCGCTCGTCGTTTCGGGAGCGGTTCGAGCGCAAGGGGCGCTTTCGTGCCTACCTGAGCGCGATACCCACCTTCGTCATCGACTCCGCCATTTCACCCGCGCTGATCGGCGCCAGCCGCGCACTCGACCTGCAAACCTGACGCGGCGTCGCGCAAGGCCATGCCGCGCAACAGTGCTGGGCATTCCAGGGCCAGCCGGTCACAATCACATTTGCGCCGAAAATAAGCCGGTCACGCCGGCATCTCACTCGAACCGGACTGGTCTGGTCTGGTCTGGCGCAAATCGCGAGGCAAACATGACGCTTCCGCTGTCCTTCCTGTGGCCACAGTTCCTCTGGCTGCTGTGGGCTGTGCCATTGCTGGTGCTGGTCTATGTCTGGCTGCTGCGGCGCAAGAAAAAAATCGCGCTGCGCTTTGCCAGCCTGGACCTCGTCAAGCAGGCCATGGGCACCGGCCTGCACTGGCGGCGCCATGTGCCGCCGGCCCTGTTCCTGCTGGCCATGTCCCTGGGGCTGCTGGCAGCGTCGCGTCCGACCGCTGTCATCTCCCTGCCCTCCAACCATGCCACCGTGATGCTGGCCATCGACGTGTCACTCAGCATGCGGGCCACGGACATCAAGCCGACCCGCATCGTGGCAGCGCAGGAGGCGGCCAAGTCCTTTCTGGCCGAGCTGCCGCGCAACGTCAAGGTCGGCATCGTCACCTTCGCCGGCACGGCCCAGGTGGTGCAGCCGGCCACCCTGCAGCGCGAAGACCTGGTGGCCGCCATCGACAGGTTCCAGCTGCAACGCGGCACGGCTGTCGGCAGCGGCATCGTGGTGGCATTGTCCGAACTGTTTCCGGACCATGGCATCGACCTGGGCGAGATGA
>JBBKVW010000360.1:0-6536 GCA_037968655.1 Burkholderiaceae bacterium | reverse complement strand
GGCTGCAGCAGCCTGCCGACCATCGTGCCCGACCTGGCGCGCGGCGGCAGCCCGCCAGTGCAACTCAAGGGTGCCCGCGGGCCCTTGACGGCGGCGCAAAGCAAGGCGGTACTCGCGGGTCTGCAAAGCAGCGGCCCGCAGACCCGGTTCTTCGATCGCCACCTCGCGCTGGAAGAGGCGATTGCCGGCAGCGCGCTGAGCACCGGCAACGAAGTGGTCTTGCTGCAGGACGGGCCGAGCACCTACCGTGCGATGTTCGATGCCATCACCGCAGCCGTGGACCATATCAACATCGAGGCCTACATCCTGGACGATGACGAAGTCGGCCAGCGCTTTGCCGAGGCCCTGATCGTCAAGCAGGGCCAGGGTGTGCAGGTCAACCTGCTGCGCGACAGTGCGGGAACCTTCAGCACGCCGGCCGCTTTCTTCGACAAGCTGACCGTGGCCGGTGTTCAGGTCCACGAGTTCAACCCCATCAACCCGCTGGCTGCACGCAAGCAGTGGCAATGGAACCGGCGCAACCACCGCAAGTTGCTGATCGTCGACGGGCACACAGCGTTCCTGGGCGGCATCAACATCAGCAGCGTCTACTCCGGCGGATCTTTCAGGAGCGGCTCGCGCGGCGCGCCCAAGAACGCCGGCGGTGACGATCCGGCCTGGCGCGACACGGACCTTCGACTAAAGGGCCCGGTCGTGGCCGATCTGCAAAAACTGTTCCTCGGCGACTGGGCCATGCAAAAGGGCCCGCCGCCGGCGCCAAGGAACTACTTCCCGCCGCCTCGCAACATGGGCCCGCATGTCGTGCGCGCGATCGGCAGCTCGCCCGACGAGGCATTCAGCCAGATCTATGCCACGTTGTTGTCGGCGATCGGCAGCGCTGAGGCCAGCGTGCGCATCACCAATGCCTATTTCGTGCCTGACCCGCAGTTGTTGGCCGCGCTGGAAGCAGCGGCGCAGCGCGGTGTCGACGTGGCCCTGATCCTGCCCAGCCGGACCGATTCATGGCTGGTATTTCACGCCGGACGACGCTCCTACGAGCGACTGCTGCGCGCCGGGGTGAAGATCTTCGAGCGGCGCGGCGTGATCCTGCATTCGAAAACGGCGCTGATCGACGGCGTGTGGGCCACGGTGGGCTCGACCAACCTGGACTGGCGCAGCTTCCTGCACAACCACGAACTCGACGCGGTGGTGCTGGGAGCCGGTTTCGGCGGCCAGGTGCAGGCGATGTTCGACAAGGACCTGGCGTCCTCCGACCAGATTACGCTTGCGCAATGGCGCAGGCGACAGGTCGATGTGCGCCTGAAAGAGCTGTTCGCGCTGGCCTGGGAATACTGGCTTTAGCCGCAACTGATGCCAGCGGGCGCGAACCAGTTGCTGCAGGCCCGTGGCGCCCCCGGCCTGCGCCCGCTTCCCCGTACATGAGCAGCCCTGTCATACTGCCGGCTCTGCACCAAATCGACCTATCAAACCCACATGCTCTACGCCATCCTCAAGACCCTGCATCTGTTGTCCGTCATCCTGTGGATCGGCGGCATGGCCTTCGTGCTGTTCTTCCTGCGCCCGGCATTGGGCAGCCTGCAGCCACCCGCGCGGGTCACACTGATGCACGATGTGCTGCGACGCTTTTTTGGTGCGGTGTCGGCCGCAATCATCATCGTGCTCGTCAGCGGCCTGTGGATGATGGCCGATTTCGCCAGTGGTGCCGCTGCCAGCGGGGTGCACATGCCCATGAGCTGGATGGTGATGGCCACGCTGGGCCTGTTGATGATGGCCATCTTCGGCCATATCCGCTTTGTGCTGTACAAGAGGCTGCAGCGTGCGGTAGCCGGTAGCGAATGGTCGGCCGGCGGCGCGGCGCTGGGATCGATCCGACTTTGGGTGCTGGCCAATCTGTTCATTGGCCTGGTCATCATCGTGGTGCTGATGCTGCTCTAGCAGCTTCTCACGACCCTTTGCTGCCAATCACCCGGGCCTAGCTTGCCAGGGAATAAGGCCCGCCGCGCTCGAGTGCCCGCCGGTAGGCCGGGCGGGCCTGGAAGCGCTTGACCCAGGCATCGATGTGCGGGAAGTCGGAACGCAGACCGCGCGCGGCCTCGCCGACAAAGCTCATCTGGATGTCGGCGCCACTCAGATGATCGCCCACCAACCAATCCCGGCCTTCCAGCGACTGGTTCACGAAGCCCAGGTGGTTGGCAATCTCGCTGTCGATGCGCGGCGCCAGTGGCGCACCGGCCTCGCCCAGTCGCCCGACATACAACTTGAGCATCAACGGCAGCATGGCCGAGCCTTCGGCATAGTGCAGCCATTGCTGGTAGGACTCGTATTCCGGCCATCCGACCGACGGTTGCAGACGCCCGTCGCCGTGATGCCGGATCAGGTAATCCACGATGGCACCGGACTCGAACACGGTCTGCCCATCGTCTGTCAGCACCGGGGCCTTGCCCAAAGGATGAACCGCCATGAGTTCAGGCGGCGCAAGCCGGGTCTTGGCATCGCGCTGGTATTGCTTGATCTGGTAATTAAGTGAAAGCTCTTCGAGCAACCACAGTACCCGTTGGGACCGGGAGTCGTTGAGATGGTGGACAACTATCATGATGCGCTCCTGTCATATACGCCGGCTCCCAGCACCAGGCTCGACCACACGTACATGGCGCGCGATATCGGAACCCAGTATAGGACCCGGTCGCGCTGGCCTGTGTCATCCTATGGCTGACCAGCGTGTCAGGAAAGGACTTGACGCCTCGCGATTTGCATGAGGCCCGTTGCGCCGCCAGCGACACCGCGCGAGCGCGCGTCGCCCCTGCAGCGTCAGCCAGTCACCATAGCTGAATGCTGCGCCTTCATGGTCCTGGCTGCACTGGTATAGCCCCCGTCGCCGCCATCGACAAAGTGCACATGCAGGCCGCCGGACGCATTGGTCACCAGGCAGGTCATCAATGCGGTCTGCGACACATTCATGCCGTAGCGCAGATGGCCTTCGGCCATCTGCCGGTCCAGGTAGGCCTTGATGGATGCAATGCAGTCGTGCGGGCAATCAATGACGAAACTGACGGTCTCGTCGTGCTTGCAAAAATCGGTGTTGCTGGCGATCTCGTTGACATAGCGTTTTGGATCAAAGCCTCCAACCGGCCGGCCGAACAAAAAAATCAGATGCGCCACCAGCGTGTCCGCCAGTACACGCAGCACCGCCCGCCATAAGGCGGCGCCGCGCCGCGACGCCTGGGCTTCCAGCAGGAACCCCTTGGGTGGCCAGCTGGTGCCCAGTGTTTCACCGCGCACCGGCGGCTCCGCGCCACCCTGCCGGGCCAGCTGCATTACCTGCGCATGCACGGCGCCAGCATCGGCAGCGCCGTGGATGATCAAGGTCAGCATGCGCCCACGACCCGATTGCAAGGGATTCCAGCGACAGGACAGGCCGTCCAGATCCACCGCGCCGCCATCGTCCAGCGACGGCGCTACCGCCACGGCGGCTATCAAATCCGGATCACCGCGCCCGCGTGCCGCCGACTCCAGCATGCCAACGCCGCCACCGATAAATACGCCAAAGCTGTTGCCGGGCGTCGGTTCGAAACGTCCGACCTGCACATCGCTGCCGAATGTGCGCAGCAGCGCCACCGGACAAATGCCCACCCGCAATTGCATGCCAAACTCACGCTCGGCAAAGCCGCGCACCCGCGCCAGCGCGAGTCGGCTGGCCTGTGCATGCGCCGGTGGAACCATCACCACCGAACCGTCACCGCCAAACAGGAATGGCAGCCGATCGGGTGCACACAGGTTCTTCAAGGCCGCAATCGCCATCGCGGCAACAAAGTTCACTGTCTTGTGTTTTCCCGTTGCCACCGCCTGGGTCGAACCGACGATGTCGGTCACCACCAGTTCCCAGTCACCGGGCGCGGCGCGATAACGCGCAGCGTCGAAGGTGTCGCTGGCCTGCGCCATCAGGGGCAGATCGGCAAAGAAGTTTCCTGCGGTGTCAGCCGGCGGCGTATCGGGTTGGTCCATGGTGCGGGCTGTGGTCTGCCCCAGTATCCGGTTCGAGTCCAGCGTGGTCAAGCATGCGCACGGTGCGCGCACGGATCAATCGTCGGGCACAGCGACGAAACACCAGAGCGATCAATCAGTCAATCAATCATTCGATCGGTCGCCCACGCAGCGCCTTGGTCTGCGACCGTTGCGCCTTGTCCTCCAGCCGGCGTCGCACCGAACCACGGGTCGGGCGTGTTGCGCGCCGTGGCCGCGGCGCCTGGGCCACGCTGTTGACCAGTTCATGCAGGCGATCGAATGCGTCGAGCCGATTGCGCTCCTGCGTGCGGTGCGACTGCGCCTTGAGCACCAGCACGCCGTGTTGCGAGATGCGTTTGTCGCGCAGCGCCAGCAAGCGTTGCTTGACGTCTTCGGGCAGGCTCGACGCCACGATATCGAAGCGCAGATGCACCGCGCTGGAAACCTTGTTGACGTTCTGTCCACCCGCGCCCTGCGCGCGCACGGCGGTCGTCTCGACCTCGGACTCCTCGATCTGAATTGGCGGTGGCTCGGTAACCATGGCTGCAGACTGTACAACGCCCGCACATGGATGCGCATTGCCGGCGTAGCCTCACCTGCCATCTGCCGTCGCGGTGCTAAGCTTGACGACGACCCGCCCCATTCGATCCTTGAACGCAGGACCCGCATGCCAACGCTACTCGACCGCGACGCCAAGGGCGTCTACCTGATCACCGTCACGCCCTTCACCGACAGCGGCGAACTCGACCTGGCCAGCACCGACCGCATGGTCGACTTCTACCTGGAGCATGGCGCCACCGGGCTGACTATCCTGGGCATCATGGGCGAGGCGACCAAGCTGACCGCGCAGGAATCGCAGACCTTCGTGCGCCAGGTGCTGGCGCGCGTCAATGGCAAGGTGTCGGTGGTCGTGGGCGCCTCGGCTGCGGGATTTGCCCCGATGCGCGAACTCACGCGCAACGTGATGGACATGGGCGCCTCGGGCGTCATGGTCGCGCCGGCTTCCACGCTGCGCACCGACGACCAGATCCTGGCTTATTTCGAGCAGGTCTGCGAGACCGTTGGCAGCGATGTGCCCTGGGCGCTGCAGGACCATCCGCTGTCGACCGGCGTGCAGATGTCGACCGCCGTGGTGCTCAGGATCCTGAAAGACGCCGCCAATTGCGTGATGCTCAAGCATGAAGACGCACCCGGCCTGGCCAAGCTGTCGGCGCTGCGCGCGGCCAGTGATCGCGGCGATATGCCCCGCCCGTCGATCCTGGCCGGCAATGGCGGCGGTCTGTTTTTGCCCGAAGAGTTGAGCCGGGGCGCCGATGGCGCAATGACCGGTTTCGCCTATCCCGAGATGATGGTGGACGTTTGCCGGGCACATGCAGATGGCGACGTGGAACGCGCGCACGACATCTTCGACGCCTATTTGCCCCTGGCACGCTACGAACAGCAAAGCGGCATCGGCCTTGCGGTGCGCAAGCACCTGATGCTGCAGCGCGGCGCCATCGCGTCGGCGATGGTGCGCAAGCCCGGTCCCAAGCTGTCGGCGGCAGATGGTGCCGATATCGATCGCCTGGTGCGCCGCCAGGCGCAGCGCCTGCAATCGTTAGGCTGAGATCGGGCGGCGCGGCGCGCGACCGCCAATTCGAATCGCCGGATCGCGCTGACTGCGCCACGGAACTGGGATACTCGCAGACCCGGATCGACACCCAGGTGGACACAGCGGTGCTGTTTGCGCAAGCAGCGCCAGCGCCTGTGCCAAGTTGAAGCGGAGTTATCTTCATGACCGACCAGTACGCCGTCATCGGCAACCCCATCGCCCAGTCCAAGTCGCCGATCATCCATGGCATGTTCGCTCAGACCAGTGGCCAGGACATGCACTACACCCGCATCGAAGCACCCATTGGCGGGTTCGCCGCGGCCGTTGACGCGTTTCGCAGCGCAGGCGGACGCGGCATCAACGTGACCGCACCGTTCAAGCTCGATGCCTTCGCCTACGCCAGCGCGCATTCGCCAGCGGCACAACTTGCCGGCGCGGTCAATGCGCTGAAGTTTGAAGGTGACATCGTCAAAGCAGACAACTTCGATGGCCTGGGCTTGGTGCGCGATGTGGCCGGCAACCTGGACTTCACCATCAAGGGCAGTCGGATTCTCTTGCTGGGTGCTGGTGGCGCGGTGCGCGGCGCCCTGCTGCCGCTGCGCGAGCAAGGGCCAGCGCAACTGGTCATCGCCAACCGCGATCTGGCCAAGGCGCAGGGCCTGGTGCAGCAGCACACCGGGCAAGTTGGTTGCGACATGCAATCGTGCAGCTACTCCGATCTCGAGGGGCAGCAGTTCGATTTGGTGTTCAACGCCACATCGGCCAGCCTGTACGCAGAACTGCCGCCAGTGCCCGTCGGCGTATTCGCGGCCAATGCCCTGGCCTACGATCTGACCTATGGCAAGGGCCTGGCGCGCCAGCCGCAGGAAGGGCGTCAGGCCCTTGCCATAGGTCAGATCGTAGGCCAGGGCATTGGCCGCGAATACGCCGACAGGCACTGGCG
>JBBKVW010000359.1:0-2909 GCA_037968655.1 Burkholderiaceae bacterium | reverse complement strand
CATCCGAACCCGGCACTGACGCCGCAAAGCGACGCCCGGTTGGTGATCACCAATGCCGCTGGCAAGCGCCGCGAGCTGGTGGTGACATTGCGCATCGACACGCCGATCGAGGTCGACTACTACCGCCATGGCGGCATCCTGCCGTATGTATTGCGCCAGCTGCTGGGGCCCTGAACGTCGTGTCAGTTTGTCTGACGCGATACCATCAAATCGATTCAATTTGGATGACATCCATGATGGCACTGCGGGGGGCGTGCACATGATCTTGCAAGACAACCGGCGCCCATTCAAGATGGGATTGCCGCGCGCCTCACGTCAGCCGCCTTGCAGGAGGCGATGATCGTTCGCGTGCTGCAGCAGCGCCTTGGCCGCTTCTATCCGCAGTGCCAGTGCAACGCTGTCGTCGTTCATGACCTGCAGCAGGAATTGCTTCGGATCTCCACCTGCTAAATCAGGCCGGGGTCGGTCCTGCGCCACGCCTTGGTCGACACTAGTCGCAACAGCCGCTGCAACGGGCGACGCCTGCGGCTGTATGGCAGCCCCGAGCTGTGCGAATGCTGCCTCGAACGCAGACGGCGTCATCACCTCGACGCTTCGCAACAAATTGGCTTGCCCTTCTGCATTGGGTGGAATGTCAAGCCACGGCGAATCGGCAAAAATCGACACCAGATCAGGCGCCAGGAATGCGGACCAGTTCCCACTGTCTTCTTGCTGTGCCGGCACCATCGCGGCATGCAGATCCTGGCGCAGCGTTGTTGCATCGGCAGCAGGCAACAAGCGAACGCGGACGGCCTGGATATCCGACAGAAACCGCTGCCGCAGTGCCTCCAAGAACGCATGCGCCGGCGCCACTGCGATCGGCGCTGCGAGCGCGAACCACAACTGGAGACCATCGATGCCGGAGACCGCAATCGCCGGGGCAGGAAGTTCAAGTTCGACCTGAACGCCGTGCCAGACCCTGGACAAGGCCTCCCAGTCCGCCGGTCGCGCCAGCTCCATCACCATGGCACGCACCCTGCCCGAGGCGTCAATCATGGCCGCCGACGGCGCGTCAGCGTCAACCCTGTCCTGCGGTCGAGGGAGGTACAGGCGAGCCAGCTCTGACTGCAATCGGTTCATGGGGGAGCGGTTTGGTCGTGGCCGGATGGTGCGATTCCATCGGCTGGATGGATTCTTCCGATTGTGGGGGGTGTCTGAATTCTTCTTTTGAGGGCCCTTGAAACGTATTCACGGTGGTGGGCCTCGCATGCGACGCTGGTAGTTGGATCAGTTGTCCATTTCAAGCCGTGATCGATTTCCGTCGCCCACTTAAGAATCGGGGAATGCTGTTCAAACAAACGGAGCATCTTCTATCAGCCTGGCGGTGTTCGAACTAGTGCGGCGCATCGGATGGTTGAGTCCGTGAATGGGGGTTCAGGTCGTGCGCGCGCAGCGCGTGGCGACGGCCCAGGCTGCACTGCGCCACCATGCAAGAGCAAAGTGGTTTGCTGCTCAGATCATTTGCTTCCTCAATGCATCGGCGGTAAACCCGTCCGCCGGAAAGAACGACTCGATCATCAGCTCCTGCAATGTCACGTCATGCGCGGTGCCAAAGATCGTGACGGTGCTGATGAAGCTCAGAACACCGGCCGGCGTGCGCATTCGAAACGGCATCGCCACGCCCAGGTGTTCGCCGTCGACGGTGTCGATACTGGCGCCGTCCGGCACCGGATAGGCCTTGAGTTCGGCCATCAGTTCCGCCAGTTTCGGGTCGGCGGTGGCTGCGATCTGCTGGCGCAGCCGCTCGAACAGATGGCTGCGCCACTGCAGCAGGTTCTCGATCCGCGGCGCCAGGCCCTGCGGGTGCAGGCTGACGCGCAGAACATTCATTGGTGGTTTGAGCAGTTCTTCAGGGATGCCCTGCAGGAACATGGCCACTGCCCGATTGGCAGCGACGACGTTGTAATAGCGGTCCAGCGCCAGCGCCGGATACGGCTCGTGGCCCTTGAGCACCAGTTCGACCGCAGCGCGTGCGCTGGCCAGTGCCGGGTCGTCCAGCGGCCGCTCGCGGTACATCGGCGCATAGCCGGCCGCGACCAGCAGCGTATTGCGTTCGCGCAGCGGGATCTGCAGCCGCTCGGCCAGGCGCAGCACCATCTCGCGGCTGGGTTCGGCGCGTCCGGTCTCGACAAAACTCAGGTGCCGGGTGGAGACCTCTGCTTCCTGCGCCAGATCGAGCTGGCTCAGGTGCCGGCGCTGGCGCCAGGCACGCAGGTGGTGGCCGAACGGCGCCGGCGTGGCGCGGGCGACAGATGGGTTGACGTGGTTCATGGCACGATCGTAGAACCAAAGCGCTGGCATGGCATTACCTGAGAGGTAATCGACGCGCCGCGCGCGGCACACGATCATGGCGGCTCAATCACTCCACGGAGCCCACCATGTCCGCATATTCCTCGCCCCGTTTCCTTCGTTTGGTCATGCTGGCCGATGCGTCGTCGGTGCTGGCCTCGGGCCTGCTGCAAGTTGTCGCCACCGACTGGCTGGCGCGTTGGACCGGTTTGCCAGCCTGGCTGCTGCTATGGACCGGTGTTTTTTTGCTGGGCTACGCCGTGTTTGCGGCATGGATCGGCACCCGCGCCCCGATCCCGGTCGCGCTGGTGGCCTTGGTCGCCGTGGGCAACGCGCTGTGGGGCATCGCCTGCGTCTTCCTGATAGGTGCAGCCAGTTTCCAGCTGACCTTCTGGGGCATTGCCTATCTGGCGCTGAACGTGGTCGCGGTCACATTGTTCGCTGCGCTGCAAGTGACGGGACTGCGGCGCTCGCCAGCAAGCAGTAGTTTGTCTGCGGCCTGATCAGATCGTCGCGCACTGCGGCCATCGGCTGGCGGATTGGATGCAGCCGTCGGGAAAGTGCGCGTGGATTGCGCCAGA
>JBBKVW010000358.1:0-11363 GCA_037968655.1 Burkholderiaceae bacterium | reverse complement strand
CCATACGGGACTGCTCGATGGCACGCCAAACGTGGACGATTTCTTCGTTGGTGAGCGAACGCGACCCGGCGACCTTCCTGATCTGAAGGTCTTCGCGGGCATTGATCTCGACAAGAGGATTGTTGGGGATCAGCCGCCGCTTGACGCCCCATTTCAGCATCTGTTTGGCATTCGTGAGGATGCGGTCGGCGATGCCGGGCCGCGCTTCGGCCTGCTTCTCTAGCAGGTCAAGCCATTCGTGCAAGCCAATCTTGTCGGCAGGCAGGTGACCGATGCGCGGAAACACGTGAAGCTCAAATGACCGCATCACGTCATGGTGGCCCTTCTTGTTTTTCTTGCAGTAGTTCTCGTACCACTGCCGGAACAGGGACTCGACAGAGTCCGCCTTCAGGATCGCCTGCTTCTCAAGGTCACGCACGATCTTTGGGTTGTGGCCTTGTTCGAGTTGTGCTTTGAGGCGCTGCGATTCCGCGCGCGCGGTCTTGAGATTCAAGGCCGGGTATGAGCCTAGATCGGCGCGTTTGTGCTTGCCGTCATAGCGGTATCGCAGTTGAAAGACGACCTTGCCCTTTGGTGTGACCCGCACACTAAGCCCGTCACGATCAGAGAACTCGGCCAGGCCTGAACGTGTCTTGTTGCTGTTCGCTTTGAGCCACGCATCAGAGAGAGCCATGAAATCACCCCGCTGTGTACATATTTTCGTGGAGCCTGCTGATGCCATTTTATGTACGCGGCTATGTACACGCATCATGAGTCTCGGCCTGTCCGCCCTTGACTCAACTTGTCAGGTCACACGAAACACTTTGCCAATGAAAACCGCCTGAAACGCAAACCGGGTGTCCCGGCTTGCGACCGCCTGTCGCGAAGAATGCGCTAGGGGTGCGAGATGATGGCAAAGGTGCGGCGGCGCCGGGTTTCGGCCTGAAAGGACATGTCGTGTTGTGCGTTGGTGGACCCTGGCTGCAAAGCTCGGAATCGGGCTTTTGGCACATCGGCGCGGTCGCGCCGGGTCAGGAAAAGGTTAGAATTATCGCCTTCCGAGGAGCGTTGCAGTTCGCACATTAGTGAACGAGGCTCGGACAGCATGATCAAGGCCACCGGCTCTGGTCATCGCCCCAACGGCGCTCACCCACTGGTCTGTGCGGTGAGCCTCCCCTAAAGAGTGTTTCGCAAGGTCAGTGCTTGTTTGTATTCAACCATTGGAGTGAAGCATGAGCGCCGTATTGAAACCCATCCAGAACCAAGATTACGAGATTTCCGACCTGAGCCTTGCCCCGTGGGGTCGCAAGGAACTGGCCATCGCCCAGACTGAAATGCCCGGCTTGATGGCGATCCGCGAGGAATTTGCCAAATCGCAGCCGCTCAAGGGCGCGCGCATCACCGGCTCCTTGCACATGACGATTCAGACCGGCGTGCTGGTCGAGACGCTGCAGGCGCTGGGCGCCACGGTGCGCTGGGCATCGTGCAATATCTTTTCAACCCAGGACCACGCCGCTGCCGCGCTGGTCGCTGCTGGCACACCGGTGTTCGCTTACAAGGGTGAGTCGCTCACCGACTATTGGGACTACACCCACCGCATCTTCGAATTCGGTCCAAAAGGGTCCAAGGCCGAAGGCCCGAACATGATCCTGGACGACGGCGGCGACGCAACGTTGTTGATGCACCTGGGGGCGATGGCCGAGAAGGACATCAAGGCGCTGGGCAAACCCGGCAGCGAAGAAGAAACCTGCCTGTTTGCCGCCATCAAGGCCAAGCTCAAGCTGGACCCGACCTGGTACAGCCGCCGCCTCAAGCACATCATCGGCGTTACGGAAGAGACCACCACTGGCGTGCTGCGCCTCAACGAGATGTCGGCCAAGGGCACTTTGGTCCTGCGCGCGATCAATGTGAACGACTCGGTGACCAAGTCCAAGTTCGACAACCTCTATGGCTGTCGCGAGTCGCTGGTGGACGCCATCAAACGTGCCACCGACGTGATGATCGCCGGCAAGGTGGCGCTGGTCGCCGGATATGGCGACGTCGGCAAGGGCTCGGCCCAAGCCCTGCGTGCGCTCAGCGCCCAGGTGTGGGTGACCGAGATCGACCCGATCAACGCGCTGCAGGCGGCGATGGAGGGCTACAAAGTCGTCACGATGGAATACGCAGCCGACAAGGCCGACATTTTTGTATCGTGCACCGGCAACAAGAACGTCATCACCTACAAACACATGTCGGCGATGAAAGACCAGGCGATCGTCTGCAACATCGGGCATTTCGACAATGAGATCGATGTGGCGTCGCTGTCCAAGTGCAAGTGGGAAGAGATCAAGCCACAGGTCGACCATGTGATTTTTCCGTCCAAGGGTGGCAAACCGTCCCGGCGCATCATTCTGCTGGCCAAGGGCCGGCTGGTGAATCTGGGTTGCGGTACCGGTCATCCGAGCTTCGTGATGTCCTCGAGTTTTGCCAACCAGACCATTGCGCAGATCGAGTTGTTCACCAAACCCAAGGAATACAAGGTTGGCAAGGTTTATGTGCTGCCCAAGCATCTGGACGAAAAGGTGGCGCGGCTGCACCTTGCGAAGGTTGGCGCCGTGTTGACCGAATTGACCGATGAGCAGGCCAAGTACATCGGCGTCAGCAAGGCAGGGCCCTACAAGGCGGCTAGCTACCGGTATTGATCTACTACCGCCAGGGCGCGCGACGCACAGGTCGCGTGCCGCTTATGGCCAGGCAGTGCCTGGCCTCAGCCCCCCTGGCCGGGCCCCATATGTGCGACGCCGGCTAGGCGCTGCCAATCCTGAAGAAGCATCACCATGCGGATAGACCAATTGCTGGTTCAGCGTGGACTGGCGGGAACCCGTTCCCAGGCCCAGCGCCTGATTGCGGCGGGAGTGCGCTGGCGCGACGACGGCCCATGGCATCGTGTCGCCAAGAATGGCGATATTGTTGCCCCGCACGCCGAGATCGAATTGTTGGACGGCGCCGAGGCGCGTTACGTATCCCGCGGCGGCTTGAAGCTGGCCGGCGCGTTGGCCCATTCCAAGTTGCAGGTCAAGGACTGGCTCTGTCTCGATCTGGGCCAGTCCACCGGCGGCTTCACTGACTGCCTTTTGCAGGCAGGCGTCGGCCACGTATTGGGAGTCGATGTGGGTTATGGGCAATTCGCAGATGCCTTGCGCAGCGATGCCCGGGTGACATGCCTGGAACGTGTCAATGCCCGCAACCTCAGCCTGGAAGAAGTCCAGCAGGCCCTGGAGCCGGCCGACTTCGGCGCCACATTCGTCGGCTTTGACCTGATTGTTGGCGACCTAGCATTCATTTCCCAGACCCTGGTGCTGCCGGCGGTCGTGCCGCTGCTCAAGCCCGGCGGGTCAATGCTGATGCTGGTCAAGCCGCAGTTTGAACTGCAACCGGGCCAGATTGGCAAGGGCGGCATCGTCACCGATCCGACGTTGTTTGCAGTGGTGGAAAAGCGCGTTCGCGGCGCGCATAAGGCCTTGGGATTGCGCGTCCAGGACTATTTTGCGTCGTCGATCCAGGGCAGCGACGGCAACCAGGAATTCTTCATCCATTCAATCAAGTGCGCCCAGGAGTAAATGCCATGCACGACGACAAGCTGCCGATCAGCCTGGAGTTTTTCCCAAGCAAGACGGCCGACGGCGCAGAGAAGATTCGCGCCGTGCGCCAGGCGCTATACACATTGAGGCCCGAGTTCTGCTCGGTGACCTATGGCGCCGGCGGATCAACCCAGGAAGGAACTTTTGGCGCTGTGGCTGAAATCATGGCCGAAGGCGTTGAGGCCGCGCCCCATTTCTCCTGCGTAGGCGCGAGCAAAGCCAGCGTGCGCGAGCAACTTGCGGTGTTGCAGTCTAAAGGCGTCAAGCGTATGGTCGCCTTGCGCGGTGACATGCCCAGTCCCTACGGCACCGAGGGCGAATTTCGCCATGCCTGCGATCTGGTCGAATTCATCCGCGACGAAACCGGCGACCACTTCTTTCTTGAGGTGGCGGCCTATCCAGAGACGCATCCGCGCGCGCGCAGTCCGGAGCATGATCTGCATGCCTTTGCGATGAAGGTCAAGAGCGGCGCCAATTCGGCTATCACCCAGTATTTCTACACGCCGGACGCCTACTTCCGATTTGTCGACGATGCGCGGCGCATGGGCGTGCAGGTGCCCATCGTGCCGGGCATCATGCCGATCACCAACTCCAGCCAGCTGATGCGCTTTTCCGATATGTGCGGGGCCGAGATTCCGCGCTGGATTCGACTGCGGCTGCAGGCTTATCGGGATGACATGGCATCAATCCGGGCTTTTGGCCTGGATGTAGTGACAGGCCTGTGCGAGAAGCTGCGCGCCGGCGGTGCGCCGGCGCTGCATTTCTACACCATGAACCAGAGCGCGCCGGCACTGGAAATCTGCCGGCGCCTGGGGCTTTGAGCGCCGGGCTGAACCACATTGTGCGAGCGCGTCGGCCAGATCGAGCCGCCGTCAAGCGGCTAAGATTAGCCACCATTTCTGAGAACCCGGGCCCACGACCATGAAGATCCTTGTTACCGGCGCTGCCGGATTTATCGGCATGACCGCCTCGCTCAAGTTGCTGGAGCGTGGCGACGAGGTCGTCGGACTGGACAATCTCAATGACTACTACGACGTGTCGCTCAAGCAAAGCCGGCTGGACCGGCTGACACCGCACCCGAACTTTCGCTTTTACAAGGGTGACGTGGCAGATCGGGCCGGCATCGAAAAGCTGTTTGCGACGGAGAAGTTTGACCGGGTGATTCACCTGGCGGCGCAGGCCGGTGTGCGCTACTCGCTGCAGAACCCACATGCCTACATCGACAGCAATATCGTGGGATTCATGAACATCCTGGAGGGGTGCCGCCATAACGCGGTTGGGCATCTGGTGTATGCGTCGAGCTCCAGCGTATACGGCGGCAATACCAGGATGCCGTTTTCCGAGCATGACAGCGTCGACCACCCGGTCAGCATATACGCGGCGACCAAGAAGGCCAATGAGCTGATGGCGCATACATATAGCCATTTGTTTGGCTTGCCAACCACCGGCTTGCGCTTCTTTACCGTCTATGGCCCCTGGGGCAGACCCGACATGGCCTTGTTCCTGTTCACCAAGGCCATCCTGGAAGGCAAGCCCATAGACGTTTTCAACGAAGGCAACATGCAGCGTGATTTCACTTTCGTCGACGACATTGTCGAAGGTGTGCTACGGGTTCTGGACCGGCCGGCGACCGTCAACGCCACCTATGACGCCATGGAGGCCGACCCGGCGACGAGCAATGCACCGTACCGGGTGTTCAATATAGGCAACAACAACCCGGTTCCATTGCTCGACTTCATTGCTTGCATCGAGGACGCCTTGGGCCGCAAGGCGGAAAAGCGCATGCTGCCACTGCAAGACGGCGATGTTCCGGCCACCTACGCCAACACCGACGGCCTGCGTTATTGGGTCGGTTTCGTTCCGGCAACACCGATCAAGACCGGGATTGCCCATTTCATCAAGTGGTATCGGGACTATTACAAGGTCTGACCTGGCCCAACTGCGCCGCGTTTGAGCTGTGCCACAAGGCCACACGCAGCCGCCTCGCATAGGTCGAGCACTCTGTCGAATCCCTGCGGCGCGCCGAAGTAGGGGTCTGGGACTTCCTGCAATCCCAGTTCGGGTGCGAAGTCGAGGAACAGGCGCAGTTTGGGCGCGTGTTCTGCCGGGCAATCCTTGCGAAGGTCATCCAGATTGGACTGGTCCATCGCCAGGATCAAGTCGAAACGCGCATAGTCTTCGCTGGAAATGCGGCGGGATCGGATTTTTGGCCAAGGGTAGTTGCGTTTTTCCAGAACGGCTCGGGTGCGAGGATCCGGCGGTTCACGCATGCGGCTGGCCTGGGTTCCAGCGGAGTCGAATGTGACTTTGTTTTCCAGGCCTGCCTGTTTAGATAAGTGTGCGCTAACGATCTGGGCCATTGGAGAGCGACAGATGTTGGCAGTGCAAACCATAAGAATTCTTGTCATGAGAATGTCAGGCAAGGCCCGAATTGAAGCGTGTGGGACTGTCCAAGCTTGCCACATTGCCGCCAATCTACAAACCTGGCGCTGCAATCAGAGGATAGACGTTCGCTTTTGCGGGCCAGTTCCATTTGCGGGTTTGCGGTCAGGCACACTAATTGAGCCGGGTTTTTCTGCATCACGCGTGAGCGCTGCCCGGCGTTGGAATCGTGACCGTCGGTGGGTTTGTCACGCAGGCTGTGATGTTCTCGACCAGGGCCTCGCCGGAAATTGGCAACAGTAGGAGTCAGGTGACTGCGGCTTGACACGCATCCGACGGATTGCAATCCCGAATCGAATGCTGTGAAGCGGCCGCCCGATTCGCCGCCATCGTCGTTGTTCTGCATGAATGCCATCGACCGATCCCTTGCCTCACCAGTCAGAGGATTTCGATCCACCGGGACGTCGGCTCCGATTCGGTGACCGCGCCTCGCGGATTGACAAGATATCCTGCTGGCGCCAGAGCCAGCCTTGGATATGGTGTTGCAACTTGCGCCAATATGGGGGCTTGGTCAATGGCCGGATGCGGTAATAATTGTTGATGGCCGCAGTGCAATGGCCAGATCGCCCAATGCAACATGGCGTGACCGCACATGTTGGGCAAAATGGGATGATGGGTGAACGCTGGAGACGCACACGATGGCAGCAGAAGTAGCAGATGCGATGGAGGCCATTACCGAGCCGTCAGCGGGAGACGCCGTCATGCACGGTCCGGTTGCGGTTTTGACCCAGGTTGACAAAACCTATCAGCTTGACAGCATCAGCGTGCCAGTAATCAAGGGCGTCAATGTTCTTGTGCGCCACGCCTGCTTCACGGTCTTGCTGGGTCCGTCCGGAAGCGGCAAGACAACCTTGCTTAACATGATCGGCTGCATCGACCGCCCGGACAAAGGCGAGATCATCGTCGCCGACACAAAAGTCGGTGAACTGGACGACGACGCACTGTCGGACTTTCGTGCCAAAAACATCGGATTCATTTTTCAGAACTTCAATCTGCTGCCAGTTCTGAGCGCCTACGAAAACATCGAATACCCGCTGCTATTGGCAGGAGCCTCGGCCAAGAAACGCGGCACCCGCGTGCCACGATTGCTCGAAGCAGTCGGCCTGACCGACCGCGCCAAGAACCTGCCAGGCCAGCTTTCGGGCGGGCAGCGCCAACGCGTTGCAATTGCAAGAGCACTGGCCCGCAAGCCAAAGTTGGTTATTGCTGACGAGCCGACAGCCAATCTCGACAGCAAGACCGGGGCCTCAATTCTCAACCTGATGCGGCGCATGGTGGAGCGCTACGAAATATCGTTCATCTTTTCGTCGCACGATCCCGAGGTGATCAAGGCGGCGGATGACACTATTTTTCTGAAGGATGGGGTGATACAGAAGATTCAGCGTAAGCGCTTCGGAGACGCTGCATGATGACCCTCAACCTGGCCTTACGCAACTTGCTGCGGAATAGGCGGCGGTCGTTGGCTACATTGTTGGGTATGGCCATTGGCTCAACAGCGATCCTGCTATTTGGCGGATTCAAGGTCAATATAGGATATGAAATGCAGACCACGCACGTGCAGAAAGACGGGCATCTGCAAATCCAGCATCGAGACTTCTATTTATATGGAAGTGGAAACCCGACTGCCTATGGCATCGCAAACTACACAAAAATCCTTGCGGCAATTAGGGATGATGAGGTTCTTCGGAATTTAGTGGTAGTTGCAAGCCCCGCGTTGCAGTTTGGTGGAATTGCCGGGAATTACGCTGCCAGCGTTTCGCGCACGATCATCGGCCATGGATATATCGCAGAAGACATTAATCGAATGCGCCGTTGGAATGACTTTGGCCTGCGTAGCAAGGCTCCTCTGTCTGCGATGGAAGGCTCTGCGCCTGATGCGGCCGTAGTTGGAACTGGTGTGGCGAGAGTATTGCAGCTGTGTGATTCGCTGAAAATTGAACGTTGCCCGAAGCCAGAAAAGGAGGCCAAGCCACTTGGCGAGGCATTGCCCGATGATATTGCTCAGTTGAGTATGCAGGAGAAACCGGCGGGCTCGGCGAGTGCCGGGACTGGTCCACCAAAGATTGAAGTGCTGGTTGTCAATGCGCGAGGTGCCCCGAATGTGACCTCGCTCCAAGTAGTGCGGGCAGAAGATCAGGGCATCAAAGAACTTGACGAAGTGTCGATGATCATGCACCTTGAGAAGTTGCAACAGCTCGTTTACGGAAAGTCTGCTCCTAAAGCAACTTCGATCATGCTTCAATTGAAGAGTTCTGAGCAAATTCCCGCCGCTCGTGTCCGGCTGGATTCCATAATGCAACGGTTTGCATCGGATCAGCCCTTGACAGTGCTTGACTATCGCGAGTTGAATCCGTTTTTCGTTCAAACCATGCTGATGTTTGATACGATATTTGGCTTTGTCTTCGTGCTGATTGGCAGCATTGTCTTGTTTACAGTCAGCAACACTATGAATACGACAGTTGTTGAGCGTACTGTTGAGATTGGCACACTCCGTGCCATAGGATTGAGGCGGGGTGGAATATTGCGTTTGTTCGTGACAGAGGGTGCCCTGCTCGGCCTGCTTGGGGCAGTTTTCGGCGCCGTGCTGGCAGTTGTGTTGTCGGTGTCGATCAATCAAATGGGATTCACTTGGTTGCCTCCCGCAAGCGTCGCCCCATTGCCGTTTACTGTGTCGGTTTGGGGGCAGAATACTATGATTGCAGGTACGACTATTGGATTGATCGTCATTGCGACGCTATCTGCTTGGTGGCCGGCTCATCGGGCCGCACAGCTTGATGTTGTCGAGGCGTTGCGGCACGTTTGATATTTAAGAATAAGGATCGGAATGAAATTTGCAACTCCCCTTACGATAGCCGCAGTAATTTTCTCTTGTACTGCATTGGCTGCTCCCAGCGCTGATGTCATACTCGCCGCTAGCGATGCGATTAGAAATCCCGGACGATCATTTAGCGTTACTGTCACTTTGACTGATTTCCAGAATGGTAGACAAGTAGATGCCAGCACCTTGCAAAGTTATTCGCGCTTACAAATAACGGGGCAGTACTCAAGTCTCGTCCGATTCGTATTGCCGGCAAGGGATTCTGGAAAACTGATGCTGAAAAACGGCAATGACATGTGGTTCTATGATCCGACAAACAAGGCAAGTGTTCGCTTGTCGCCTCAGCAGAGACTGCTAGGGCAGGCGTCCAACGGGGATGTCGCGACAGTGAATTTGGGCAAGGACTACAAGCCGACATTACTTGGTGAGGAAGAACTCCAAAACGGCGAGCGCCAAATGCGCAAAGCTTACAAACTGGCGCTTGCTGCTGTTTCACCAGACGTTACTTACGCGAGCATAGAGATGTGGGTTGATATTGAAAACAGTCGGCCAATCAAGGCGCGCTTTTTTGCCGAATCTTCTCGCTTGCTTAAGACTGTCTACTATCGTAAGTATCAGTCACAATTGGGGATAGAGCGACCCACTGAATCGGTGATTATTGATGGCCTGGATCCCCAGTCAGTTACTTTGATGCGGTTCACAGATTATGCGGCCAAGAGTATTCCCGAGACTTGGATGCAACGTGATTATCTTCCACGCTTTCAACCTGAGTAGCTGACTTATGACAGTTAAGAGATTTCCTGCTTGTGCCCGGTCAATTTTAGTGGCCTGCCCGATTGTGGCGCTTTGCGCGTTCAATGCCTATGCACAAACGGATGCATTGAACCTGGAAAGCGCGCCAGTTGAAACGGTTGAAAAAGTCGAAGCAAGTAATAGCACCAAGATATTTCTTGAAGGAGCATTCGGCAATGCGACGCGCCGGTTTGGACTTGGGAGCCAGGACCTGAAAAGAGCGTCGCTGGATTTGACCTTTTCCGGTCGAATTGGGCCAGGTTTGCGGATCGTTTTATCTGATCGAGTAGATGTAATTCACCCGATTGGATTTAATATCGACTCAACTGTCAACAGCCTACGCGAAGCATATTTGAGTTGGCAGCCTGTTGGCTCTGACACTGTCTTAGACTTTGGGCGCATCAATATGCGCAACGGACCTGGCTATGGTTACAACCCAACGGACTTTTTTCGGGATGGCAGTTTGCGCGTCCTGACCAGTGCCGACCCATTGGCATTAAGGCAAAACCGAATTGGATCAGTGATGTTTCGAGGTCAAAGGCTTTGGGACGGCGGATCGCTTTCATTGGCTTATTCACCCAAGCTTGCAAGCAGCCCTGGCCTTGATGGATGGAGTCTGGACCTTGGCTCCACCAACAATAGAGATCGTGGATTGATCACTCTTGGCACCCGACTTTCGCAGAATCTGAATACGCAACTGTTTCTGTATAAAGACAGCGGTCTATCCCCATCGATTGGCGCAAATTTGACAGCTCTTTTGTCTGATGCTGCAACAATTCAATTGGAATTGACGCGCGGGCGAGAGCCTGACTTGCTAAGCCGAACCTTCGCAACATTGCCGGCCAATGAGGCTACGCGAAACCGATTTGTGGGTGGTCTTACCTACACCACGACTAGTAAGACATCAGTAACTGCTGAATACCAGTACAACGGTTTTGGACTTAGACAGTCGGCGTGGAATGATCTAGGTACGGTCGCTGGCGCTCAGTTGCGAGTCTTGCAATCTGCGCTCCGACTTCAGGAACTTGCTCCTCGCCAAGCGCTTCTAATATATGTGACTCAAAGGAGTCTTTGGCTCAAAGAACTTGATTTGTCTGGTTACGTGCGCTTCAATTTGGAGGATCAGAGCAAGTTGGTTTGGTTTGAATTGCGGCATCATTGGACAAATTTTGATCTCACGTTCCAACTGCAGCAGAACAGTGGTCGATCGAATAGTGAGTTTGGAATATTGCCGGACCGTCGAACGCTACAAGTTTTGGGGACCTACTATTTTTAGTGGGGTTGGTGTCGAAGTTTGATGCCCCGTAATAGTCACTGTCATCGGGCCGAGCCGATTCAGGTGATGCTTGAACTCACCGGCTAGGGATCCGTCTGCACAACGCACGCCGCAGCGAGAGTTGACGTTTAAAGATTCACGCAATGAAACCCGACGTGCGTTTCCATCGGTTTCTCCAGCATTTTGATGCCGATTTGCTGCCTCTCCAGGCCTATGCCTGGCGTCTGCCCGGATTGCGGACGCACTCATGCCACGACCGCATGCAATATGCGCTTGTGAGCCATCCACAAATTGCCCAGCGCAAACAGAGTCACCAGTTGCGCCGTATTCCTGACCCCCCGGGTTCGTAAATATTCGGTGAACCCGTAGCAGCCGACTACTGGCACAGAACGGAACTGAAGTTCTTGCGCAAGGGGTACAGCCAGATGTCCTTGAC
>JBBKVW010000357.1:0-2966 GCA_037968655.1 Burkholderiaceae bacterium | reverse complement strand
GGGACGAGAAGATCCGGCGCAAGCTGGTGTGAATCATTTCGGCGTTGACTGTTTGCCGGCTGTGCTGCTTTTGCGTTTGGCGGTCTGCCTTGCGGGCGCTGTTGCTGTTGCTGTTGCTGTTGCTGTTGCTGGCAGCTTCTCAGACTTCTTCGCGGGCGCTTTGGTAGGCAACTTCGCAAGAGCTGTCACTGTCGCCTTCGCCAATCCGCTTGAGGACGCTTGCCTGGCAACTTTCGCGACCGCCTTGGGCGACACCGGCGCGGGCGGATCGGCATCGAGCAATGCCAGCAATTTCTTCGGCGCCTGGGCCCGGTAGCTCTCGGCGATCCAGCACATGAACAGGTCTACCGGAACCGGCTCGTCGTCCTTCAACTCGGCGCTGACCCAGCCGCTCTTGCCCAGGCCGTAGCCGGTCGGCTTGGCAAACGGCAACCACAGCGCATCCTGGCCCGATTGGGGCAGCTTGCAGGAGATATGAAATGGCTCGCCGTCGATGCCCAGATAGGCGAATGTCTTGTCCCTGACCGCAAGGTCGAGGTGGCCGGGCCAGGGGCTCTTGGTATGCGCGCCCGGCAGGGCCAGGCCGAAGGCGCGTAGTTGCTGCAGTGCAGTATCGGATTGCTTCCTGGCGGCCATGGATTCACCCTTGCAAGATGGCTTGCCTTCTGCCGCGCCTGTCGCAGCGGGGCAAGCACGTCCATGTTAATGGCGCCCCCGCCGTAATGGCACCCCCGCCCGCGCCGGGGCACGTGCGTCAAGCCAGCCCAGGCGTCGCGAACGCCCCACGCCAACTGCGGGCGATGCAACGCCAATTCGAACCGCAGCCGGACCCACCGGCTAGTGGCGTTTCGATTCCAGGTAGTCGCGCACCGCGGTCACATGGCCGCCCACTTCGGCGGCCGCCTGCTGCAGCTGGGCTTCGCTGCAATGGAGTTTCTCGCACCAGTACGCGCGTTCAAATTGGTCGAGCAGGTCGATCCGGCCGGGATCGAGCGGCTTGTATGTGGATCCATCGTCATTCATCGCGACTCCTCTCGTCAGATGCGGTCGGCGATCAGTGGCCTGCGGACCATGGCCGCCCCCTTCAGGCATGGCTTTGCCGACTGGCAAGCCCTGTCGTGACGACGAGACAGGCCGCAAGCGCCAGCACCGCCATCACATGGCAGCCATGTTAGGCCGGCAAGCGCGGTAGATCTTGCGTTGCATCAACTATTGAAAAAACTTTTCAAGCCAGGCTGCGCCTGCACTTGGGCGCATGCTGGATGTTTGTCCAGCACGATGATTGATGCGGGCCAACCCCATGATCAGGGGGCTGGGGTCAGAATAGCCTTCCGTCAAACCATGTAGCAGACGCACTGCAGCAAGGTCCCATGTCCACTGCCAGACCGACTCACTTCGCGCGCAACGGCGATGTCCACATTGCCTACCAGACGCATGGCTCCGGGCCGCTCGATCTGGTCGTGGCGCCAGGGTTTTTCTCGCACCTGGAACTGCAATGGGAAATGGACCCGCAGTACCGCGCCTGGATACGCCGGCTGGCCTCGTTCGCCCGGGTGATCGTTTTCGATGGCCGTTGCAGCGGCCTGTCGGACCGCGACGTTGGCGCATCGACGCTGGACGAGCGCGTACAGGATCTGTGCGCGGTGCTGGATGCAGTCAACTGCGACAGGTGCACCGTGCTTGGAATTGCGACCGGCGACGCGTTGGCGATGCAGTTCGCGCAACGCTATCCAAGTCGCTGTTCCGCCCTGGTGTTGTGCAGCGCCTATGCCAGCACCGCTGCTTCAGATCCGGCCGGCATCGACCACGGGCTGGCCGGCCTGCAGACCTGCGCGGCCAGTTGGGGCAGCGGGAGCTCGGCCGACCTGTTGGCGCCATCGCAGTCCGGCAAGCCGGCTGCGCGGCAGCGCATGGCGCGCCTGGAACGGCACGCGCTCAGTCCGCGGGCGCTGCGCGTCATGCTCGAGGAGGCGCAACGCGTCAATGTGCAATCACTGGCACGCGCATTGCAGCTACCGGTATTGGTGCTGCACCGCACCAGGGATGCTGTCGTGCCGGCCGAGTTCGGCCGCTGGCTCGGCTTCACGATTGCACAGGCGCGTTATATCGAGAGCCTGAGCGCCGACCACCTGCCATGGTCCGGCGAAACAGCCGACGAGGAACTGGACGAGATCCAGCAGTTCCTGACCGGCAGCAAACCGGACCTGGACGCAAACCGCTTCCTGGCCACGGTATTTTTCTGCGACATCGTCAATTCCACCGACCAACTGGCGCGGCTTGGCGACCGGGCCTGGGGCGACACGCTGGGGCGCCGCTATGAAGTGCTGCGTGCGGCGCTCAAGGAATACAAGGGGCAGGAGATGGATACCGCCGGCGACAGCCTGTTTGCCACCTTCAGTCTGCCCGCACGCGCGGTGCGCTGCGCCGTGGCCGTGCGCGAGGCAGTTCGTCCACTGGGCATGGAACTGCGCTTTGGCATCCATACGGGCGAATGCCAGCGTCAGGGCGATACCGTGGTGGGCATTGCGGTGCACACCACGGCGCGCATCATGAACCTGGCCAGGCCCGGGGAGGTGCTGGTGTCGCGGACCCTGACCGACCTGGTCGCAGGCTCGGGTCTGCAATTTCGCGACACCGGCATCCACGTGCTCAAGAGCGTGCCGGGTGAGTGGCGGCTGTTCTGCGTCGCTGATGCATCCAATGCGGAGCCGACTCCGGTTCCCGTCATGGATGCGCAACTGGCTTCCGCGTCGCTTTGAGACTGCGGCGCATCTGCAGACCGCGCAGCCGGCAGTCCCTTCCATAGGTGTCAGGTCGGGGCCAACGCCTGCGTGTGGCAACACCGCGGCGCGCCGGCTCAGGCCTGTTGCAGCTTGTCCAGCACTTCCTGATGCCGCGGTGTTGCCACACGCAGGCGTTGGCCCCGACCTGACACCTATGGAAGGGACTGCCGGCTGCGCGGTCTG
>JBBKVW010000356.1:0-13631 GCA_037968655.1 Burkholderiaceae bacterium | reverse complement strand
CGCTTCATCAGCGACCCGGCGGCGCAGGCCGCTTCCCTGCTGGCCGGCGACGTGGACCTGTTTCCGCGCATCGGCACCCGCGCCGTTCCCCAGTTCAAGACCAACCCCAATTTCCAGGTCTTTATCGGCAACTCGCAGGGCAAGACCATCCTCACCATCAACAACAAGAAAAAGCCGCTCGACGACGTGCGCGTGCGCCGCGCCATCCTTGCGGCGATCGATCGCAAGGCCGTGGTCGAGGGCGCGGCCGACGGCTACGGCTCGCCAATCGGCAGCCACTATGTGCGCGGACTGCCCGGCTTCATCGACACCACCGGCGTCAACCCGTTCAACATCGAAAAGTCCAAGGCATTGCTGGCCGAGGCCGGCGTCAAGTTGCCATTGAACCTCTCGCTCAAGTTGCCGCCCCCGTCCTACGCCCGCCAGGGCGGCGAAGTCATCGCCGCGCAACTGGCCAAGGTCGGCATCATCGCCAAGATCGAGAACGTGGAGTGGGCACAGTGGCTAAGCGGCCCGTTCAAGACCGGCGATTTCGACCTCACCATCGTGCTACATGTGGAGCCGTTCGACCTGGGCAACTACGCCAACCCCGAGTACTACTGGGGCTACAACAATCCCAAGTTCAACGAACTGCACAAGAAGATCGAGAACGCGCCCAGGGCGGATGAGCGCAACAAGCTGCTGGGCGAGGCGCAGCAGATGCTGGCCAACGACGCAGTCAACGGCTTCCTGTTCCAGCCGCAACTGCCCACGGTCGCCAACAAGAAGCTCAAGGGCGTGTGGAAAGACATGCCGACCTTTGTCAACGACCTGTCGTCCATTTACTGGAGCTGACAGCGGCGGCGTCCATGCCATCGGATTGCACGCACTGTGCGACCCGAAGGCTGGCGCTGCGGCAGGACAGCGCTCCGCGCACACCTGAGCCAGCGCATCGCCGACTGGTGCCAACCCGAGCCATGATGCAGCGATGAGAGACAGCCTGGGTAATCCGGTGCAATTGCAGGACGCGTCCAGTCTTGCCGCGCTGACCGATTTCGTCGACGGATTCCTGGCTTGCGAGGCGCGCGCAGTCAACATACTGGCGCTTGCCCAGACCGATCACAGCGCGATCGTGCAGGCCTGTTGCGCGGCCCTGCACATGTTCGCCGAATCGTGCGAAGGCAGCGTCAACGCGCGACCATTCATTGACGCGGCCAAAGCTGCTGGTCCCCAAGCCAGCGAGCGCGAACAGCGCTTTGTCCAGGCTGTCGCGGCATGGGTCGAAGGCGACATCGCACGCGCCATCCATTTGCATGCCGAGCAGGCTGCGGCCGCACCACGCGATCTGGTCTCGATCAAGCTCGGTCAGTACCACTGCTTCAACCAGGGCGACGCGGCGGGCATGTTGCGCCTGGCGCTGGCAGCACTTCCTGCGGCCGCGGACGTGCCCCAGTTGCACGGCATGGCAGCGTTCGGCTGGGAGCAGTGCCACCTGATGCCGCAGGCTGAAAACGCGGCGCGCACCGCACTGGCAATGACCGATCGTGAACCCTGGGCCCAGCATGCGCTGGCGCATGTGATGCTGAGCCAGGGCCGGCTGCAGGAAGGATTGCAGTTCATGCAGCACAGCAGCGCGACCTGGACGCGACTCAATTCCTTCATGGTCACCCACAACTGGTGGCACCTGGCGCTGTTTGCCATCGACCTGGGCCAGGATGACCTGGCGCTGCGCTACTACGACGAGCAGGTCTGGGGCGTCGAAAAATCGTACTCGCAGGACCAGATCGGCGCGGTGTCGCTGCTGGCCCGGCTGGAACTGGCCGGAGTCGACGTGGGCATGCGCTGGCAGGACGTGGCCGACCATATCGCCTTGCGGCTTGACGACCAGGTGCTTCCCTTTCTGGATCTGCAATACCTCTATGGCCTTGCCCGCGCTGGTCGACCGCAGGCTGAAACCCTGTTGCGCAACATCGAGGCGCATGGCCATTCGGCTCGCGACGGTGCAGGTGCGATCGAGGGTGGAAGCGCGCTGCACGGCGACATCTGGCGGAACATCGCAGTTCCGGCGGCACATGGATTGATGGCCCATGCACACGGCCGGTACGGGCAGGCATTGCAGGGACTGGGCCTGGCCTTGCCGCACCTGCAGCAAATTGGCGGTAGCCATGCCCAGCGCGACCTGTTCGAACAGATCTATCTGGACGCGCTGATGCGCAGCGACCACTGGGGTGCGGCGCAACAGCTGATCCAGCAGCGCTGCAACCAGCAGGCCGAGTCGATACGGCTGCGCCGCCTGGCGCAACGCAGCTATCGGATGCTCGGGCTCGGGAACTGCGTGGGCGTCTGATCGACCGCCGCCAGATGGCTCTGGTCGTACACAGGCTGATCGGGCAACCCGGTCAAATGGCTGGTCTCGCCCCAGCTCAGTATCTCGATGGTATCTTGGCGCATCAGCACACGGCTGACGCCGCCATTGGGAATCGCGCCCTGGCGTGGTCCTGACAATGGCTGACCGGTGGCGCTGCGATAAACCATGTCCAGCACGCCGCCATGGGTCACGACGACCAGGCGCTGGCCTGTGCGACCGGCACTCAGGCGCTGCAGTGCCGCGATCACACGCGCATGAAATGCGCGGGTCGTCTCGCCACCGTCGAACGCATAGTCCGGGTCAAATCCGATCCAGCGATTCCAGGCTTGCGGAAACTTCTGCTGAACTTCGGCCACGCTCATGCCGTCGACAACGCCCGAGCCTTGCTCGCGCAAGCCCGCGTCACTTTGCAGCGCCAGCCCCAGGATCTGCTGCGACGCTGTGGCGGTTTGCCGGGCGCGCAGCAAGTCGCTGCTGATCAGCTGATGCACCTGCTCCCCGGTCATTCGCTGTGCCACCCTGAGGGCCTGCTCAAAGCCTATTGCATTGAGCGGAACGTCGAGTTGGCCCTGAAAGCGCAGTTCGCGGTTCCAGTCGGTTTCGCCGTGGCGAATCAGGATCAGTTCGGTCGCGTCTGGAATCTTGTCCAGTGCCATGGGTCGTCGATCAATGTGACTGCGTGCCGTTGCTGCCAACGCCAGGCGATCCGTCGGTCAACTCATGCATCGTCATCCGTTTGATCAGGCTCCTTGTCTGCTTCATCGCCCAACTTAACGATCATCACCGGCACCCTGGATGCATGCAGCACCTCGTTGGACACCGAGCCCAGCAGCGCACTGCGCAAAGCACTGGTGCCGCGCGCGCCCATGATGATCAGCCCGCATTCATAACGCTCGGCGATGTCCACGATGGTGTGCGCCGGGTCGCCACCCGCCACCTCGGATTCGAACGGCAACTTGGCCATGGTCAGCATCGCCTGGGCCGCCATCAGGATGTCGGCGCCGGCGGCCTTGCTGACCCGCTCGAGCACCTCGGGGTCGGGCGCCGTCATCATTTCATACAGGTTGGCAGGCTCCTGCACATTGGCCAATACGATTTCGGCCGACAAGCCTTGTTGCAGCATCGACATCGCCACCTGCACCGCCTTCAACGACACATCCGAACCATCCACCGGCACCAGTACTTTCATTTTGTTCTCCATCTCGCTATGGCAACTGCCAGCAACCAGCATACCGTGTCCAAAGGCTGGCGCCGGATAATTCGCGCATGACTCAAGTAGTTTTTCTCCCGGGCCTGGCGTCAGACGCGGTGATGTGGCAGTCGCAGCTGGCCGCCCTCGGGCCCAACCACCGTGCGCATGTCACCGACGTCCACACCCGCTGCGACAGCATCGAGGCAATGGCTGCCACCTTGCTTGACGAACACCCCGGCGAACTGATCCTGTGTGGCGCCTCGATGGGCGGAATCATCGCCATGCAGGCGGCGCACCAGGCACCGGCACGCATGCGGGGCCTGGCGTTGCTGGGAAGCTCGGCCCGGCCCGAAAGCGCCGAATTGCGCGTGCTGCGCGAGGCGGCGATCACCTTGTTTGCCCAGGGGCGGGCGGCCGAAGTCCTGCGCGCCAACGTGCCGCTGGCCTTTCATCCCAGCCACGGCGCCAACCAGGCCCTGGTGCAAAGCTATATGGATTTCGTTCTCAAGGCAGGGCCAGACCAGTTGATTCGGCAAAACCGCGCGATCATGGCAAGGCCCGACGCGCGCCAGTACCTGCCCAGCCTGCGTTGCCCGGCGCTGGTGGTCTGCGGCCAAGCCGACCAACTCACGCCGCCCGAATGTTCACGCGAGATCGCGGCCCTATTGCCGCAAGCCAGCCTGCACTTGCTGGACCAATGTGGTCACATGCTGACGATGGAGCAGCCCGAACGCGTCAATGAACTGCTGCTGCAATGGCTGGCGCAGTTGCCACAAACGAATCGGCAGTCCGAAAGCTAGGGCCAGCCAACGCTGCGAGGGCGTTTCGCGCCATGTGACCGGGCTTCAGGCAGCTGCCCTGATCTCTCTCACCTTGTCGGTCAGCCGGCGCAACACCGAGGGCTCGACGAAATTGTCGACCTCGCCACCCAGCACCGCGATCTCGCGCACAAAGGTGCTGGAGATGAACTGGTATTTGTCGCTGGGCGTCAGGAACACGGTTTCTACGTCGGGCATCAGCGAACGGTTCATGCCGGCCAACTGGAACTCATAGTCGAAATCGGTCACCGCACGCAGCCCGCGCACCATCGCCTTGGCGCCGCGGGCGACGACGAAATCGCGCATCAGGCCGTTGAAGCTGTCGACCGTCACATGCGGATAGGGTCGCACCACCTCGCGCGCCATCTCGACCCGCTCCTCCAGCGAGAACATGGCCTTCTTGTGGTGGCCCGCAGCCACCGCCACGATGATGCTGCTGAACAATTGCGCGGCCCGGCGCACAACGTCCTCGTGACCCAGGGTCATGGGGTCAAATGTGCCCGGGTAGACAGCGATGATCTGGTTGTGCATGGAACGCTCCAGGGGTCTTTCGTCAGCACGACGCTTGCGCCGCATTATGCATGGGGCGATGCGGCACGCTGCAGCAGATGGGCGTGCACTGCTCCTGCTTTCATATGGCGGGTGATGGCCAAGCCGCACTTGGCAGCCATCTCGCCATTCCATTGCACTGGCGCCTCCAGATAGATGTATCCGCTTGGGCGAATCACCGCGCTGGCGGCGCGCAGCGCCGGCTCGAACAGGTTGGAATCAAAGGGCGGGTCGATAAACACGAGGTCGACGCTGCCCGCCACATGTCTGGCCAGAACCGCCAGTGCGTCATCGCGCAATATGCGCAGCATGTCGGCCTGCAAACGCTGCTTGACCTGGGCCAGTTGCAGCACCAGGGCTCGGTCCTGCTCGATCAGCAGCACCTCGGCCGCGCCGCGCGAAGCCGCCTCGAAACCCAGCGCACCGGTTCCGGCAAATGCGTCGATGCATATCCATCCTGTCAGGTCCTGGCCCAACCAGTTAAAGAGCGTCTCGCGCACCCGGTCCGGCGTTGGCCGCAGGCCCGGTCGATTGGCGACCGGCAGGCGGCTGCGCTTCCAGCGCCCGCCAACAATGCGCAACGTATGTGCGTCGTGTCCGACCTGCGCCTTGCCATGCGCTGCGGCGGCGATTGGTGATTCCCGGCGCTCGCCGGGCGCTGTACTTTTAGCCATGAAAGCGAGCTTAACCGGCGGGCAGCTAGAAACCGGCTGGCGCCAGATCCGCACACCCGTGCAAAGCCCAGGCCAGGCCCATCAGGGGGTCTTGTCGCGCGCGCCGACCACCACAGTCACCATGGTCTGTGGACGCAATACCCTGGCAAAGGCCGCCTTGACATCAGCCAGGGTCAGCCGCTCGACCGCGGCCGTCCAGGTGTCCAGATAGTCCAGTGGCAGCCCGTTCCAGGCGATGTTGGCCACGTTGTCCAGCAGTTTGCGGTTGCTGTCCAGACGCAGTGCGAAGCCACCCACCAGATTGGACTTGGCCGCCTGCAGTTCCTGCTCGTTAAGCCCCTCCTGCACGAAGCGCGCGACCACCTCGCGCGACAGCGCGATCGCCTGTGCCGCCTGGTCGGGCCTGGTCTGCAATCCGACCGTGAACGGGCCTGCATGCAGGCCAGGCGAAAAATAGCTGTAGACGCTGTAGCTCAGACCACGCTTCTCGCGCACCTCCGAGTACAGGCGCGAGACAAAACCACCGCCACCCAGCACATAGTTTCCGACGGTCAGAGCCAGGAAGTCCGGGTCATTGCGCCGGATGCCCGGCTGGCCGATCAGCACATGGGCCTGGGCCGATTCGAAGGGGATGGATTGGAGCGGCGTGGGTTCGGTCAGCGGCGCCACCTCGGGAACCGGCGCCAGCGCTGCGCAGGCAACTCCGCCAGCGTTGGCGCCCAGGCGCGCAAACAGGGCACTGACCAGCGCGTCGGCCTGCGCGCGCGAGACATCGCCGACGATCGAGACTTTGGCGCGGCAGGCCTGGATGGACGAGGCGTAGTAGGCCCGCATGTCCGCCACGCTGATATTGGCCAGGCTGGCCTCGGTGACGCGATAGCCATAGGGATGGCCGCCGAAAACTGCGGCGGAAAAAGCCTTGCCGGCTAATGTCGCCGGCTTGGTATCGGCTTCCCTGATCGATGCGGCCATCTGTTCGCGCTCGCGCTGCCAGACATCGTCCGGGAATTGCGGCTCACCGATCTGGCGCGATGCCAATTGAACGACACGCGGCAACAACTCAGGGTAGGTCAGCGAGCGCAGTGAAAAGCCGAATCGGTCGCTGCCGGCACTGGCGCCAAACGAGGCGCCCAGATCGGCCCATGCCTCGCCCAGCGCGTTTTCGTCCAGGGCCGGAGCGCCGCCAACGGCACGCACGCCGCGCGAAGCCATGGCAGCGGTCACGCTGGCCAGACCGGCCTTGCCAGGGGGGTCGCGGCGACCGCCAGCGTCGAAATCGATCTGCAGATCGACCATCGGCAGCGATCGGCTTTGCACCAGATAGACCTGCACCCCGCTGGGCTGTGTCCAATGCGCGATGGCAATCGCCGCCCAGGCTGGGGCAGCCAAGGACATACCCACAACGGCAGTCAGCGCAATGCGCGCAATCTTGTGCAAAAACATGTCAGTACTGCCCCGCCGTTCCGAAGGTAGCAAGGGCCCGCTCGGGGCGCAGCGCACACGGTGCGCGTGGGGGCAGTTTCATGTCAATCATCCAGGGATTCCCAGTACTGTTCAGTTTCAAACTGGCGTCAATGCCGGACAGCGCCCGACGCCGGACGCGATTTGCGTGCTGCGTCGGGCGGCTGCGGACGCAATATCGCCACCGTCAATTGATCGTCGCCGAAAAAGCGCGCCGCAACCGACTGCACCTGCTCTGAGCTGACCTGGCGCAGCAGCGCCACCAGCTTTTCGCCGGCATCGAGCGGCAGTTCCAGCGCCCAGTTGCTTCCCAGCACACGCGCCTGACTGAACAGGGAGTCGAGCTTGTAGACCTCGGAGGCGATCCACTGCGTCTTGACCCGGGCAAGTTCGTCCGACGATACGCCTTCGCGCGCAATGCGTGCCACCTGGGCACGCAAGGCGGCTTCCACCTGCTCTGGCGTCTTGCCCTTGGCAGGCACGCCATCGAGCACAAACAACTGCGGACCACGCCCCCACAGGCCGTTGCCGGCGCCAGCACTGTCCGCCACCCGATCGGGGCCCTGCGTCAGGGCACGCTCGATGCGGGCACCGCGGTAGCCGTCCAGCACCGCTGCCAGCACGGTCAGGGCCAGTGCATCCCCGCTGCCATCGGCAGTGCTGCCACTGCGCAAGACCGCGGGATCGAGGCCCGGCACCTTGAAGGCAAGCGCCAGATAGGCCTGCTCGGCCGGCAGCTTGACGTCGATCCTGCGGATTCCCAGTTGGGCTGGCTCCAGCCGCGGCTTGCGCTGCGGCACGTCGGCCCGGGCAATCGCGCCATACGTCTGCTCGGCCCATTTGCGTACCTGGGCCACGTCAACATCGCCGGCGACGACAACCGCCGCATTGGCCGGCACATACCAGCGGCGGTAGAACGCGCGCGCATCATCCGGTGTCATGTGGTCCAGATCGTTCATCCAGCCCACGATCGGACGCCGGTAGGGTGACGCCACGAAAGCGGTGGCATTGAGCGTTTCGTACAACTGGGCGCGCGGACTGTCCTCGGTGCGCAGGCGCCGTTCCTCCTTGACCACCTCGATCTCGCGCGTGAACTCGGCGTCGGCCCATTGGTTGTTGGCGAAGCGGTCGGCTTCCAGCCGCATCACCTCACGCAGACGGTCCGAGGGAATCTGCTGGTAGTAGCCGGTGTAGTCGCGCGCGGTGAACGCGTTCTCGCGTCCACCCAGAGCGGCCACGCGGCGCGAAAATTCGCCTGGCGCCATCGTGGGCGTGCCCTTGAACAGCATGTGCTCGAGCACATGGGCCACGCCCGAGCTGCCATCGACCTCGTCCATCGATCCCACGCGAACCCACAGCATGTGCACGGCTGTCGGCGCGCGCCGCTCAGGCTTGACAATCAGCTCCATGCCATTGGCCAGTGTGAAGCGGCTGATCGGATCGGGTGTCTGGGCTTGCGCACCCAGGGCGGTCAGCAGGCAAAGGCAGGTGAGAATACGGTTCATAAAATAGTGTGACTCCCAGAGCGCCCCAAATGTTCAGTTTCTTCCGCAAAAAGACCCCCCCCACAGTGCCGGATCCCGACAAGACGGTTGTTCCTGACGCCACAACCCTCGCGCCCGACACGATAGCACCGTCGGTCGTGCGCTCGGGCAACGTGCGCTTCTCGTTGCCGGGCCAACAGCCGGAAGACCAGCCGGTGGCCATCTCGGCGCGTGCCAGCTGGACCAATCGCCTGCGCGCCGGGCTGCGCCGTACCGGCTCGAACATCGCCACCGTCTTCACCGGCACCAAGATCGATGAAGCCCTGTATGAAGAACTGGAGTCGGCACTGGTGCTGGCCGACGCCGGCGTCAAGGCGACCCAGCACCTGCTGGACGACTTGCGTCGGCGCGTCAAGGATAGCAAGGCCCGCGATCCTGCGGCGGTCAAGGCGCTGCTGATCGACAGCCTGACCGAACTGCTGGCGCCACTGGAAAAGACACTTGTGATCGGCGAATCCAAACCCACCGTGATGATGGTGGTGGGCGTCAACGGCGCCGGCAAGACCACCTCGATCGGCAAGCTGACGCGCCACCTCAGCTACCGCGGCGCATCGGTGCTGCTGGCCGCGGCCGACACCTTTCGGGCTGCGGCCAAGGAGCAGCTGGGCGTCTGGGCCGACCGCAATACCGTGGAGATCGTCAGCCAGCAAGGCGGCGACCCGGCAGCGGTGAGCTACGACGCAGTGACCGCCGGGCGCGCGCGCGGCAAGGACGTGGTGCTGGTGGACACTGCCGGCCGCCTGCCGACCCAGCTCCATCTGATGGAAGAACTGCGCAAGATCCGGCGCGTGATCGCCAAGGCCGATGCCACGGCGCCGCATGAAGTACTGCTGGTGATAGACGGCAACACCGGCCAGAACGCGCTGGCCCAGGTGAAGGCCTTTGACGAGTCGCTGCAACTGACCGGCCTGATCGTCACCAAGCTGGACGGCACTGCCAAGGGCGGCGTGCTGGCCGCTATTGCACGCGAGCGACCGATTCCGGTCTACTTCATTGGCGTGGGCGAAAGGCTGGAAGAGCTGGAGACCTTCAACGCCCGCGAATTCGCCCAGGCCCTGCTCAGCTGACGGTATTTGCGCCGCTTGGTCGGTAAGAATTCTCCTGGCGCAACGACTGACAGCCACGGATGGACCGCCTACGCGCCATGCCGCCATCGCTCTGGGCAGGTTCCAGGCCAATATCCCCATCCCAACCGATCGCCCATGACTGCTTATCCTCGTCCCCCATTGCTTTCCCGTCGCCGGTTGCTTGCGACCATGGCCGCCGCTACCGCCTTGCCCCTTTGGGCGCAAGACGCGGCAGGATGGGCCGCGGTGCAGGCGCGTGCGCGCGGCCAGACCGTTTATTTCAACGCCTGGGCGGGCAGCGAGCGCATCAACAGCTACCTGCAATGGGCGGCTGAACAGGTACAGCGCCAGCACGGCGTGCGGCTCGAGCATGTCAAGATCAGCGAAACCGCCGAGGTGGTCAAGCGGGTGCGGGCCGAAAAGGCCGCCGGCAAGCGTGAGGGCAGTGTCGATCTGGTATGGATCAATGGCGAGAACTTCCTGACCATGAAGCGCGAAGGCCTGCTGTTCGGCCCCTTTGCCGAAAGCTTGCCCAACTTCCAGTATGTCGACTTGGTGGGCAAGCCCACGACCCGGATCGACTTTTCGGAGCCGGTGGAAGGCCTGGAGGCGCCCTGGGGCATGGCGCAGCTGACTTTTTTTGCCGACCGCAAGCGGGTTCCCGCGCCGCCGCGCAGCATGGCCGCCCTGCTCGATTTCGCGAAGGCCAATCCGGGCCGCGTGACCTACCCGCGGTTGCCGAACTTTCACGGCACCAGTTTTGTCAAGCAGGCCCTGGTCGAGTTCAATGCCGACCGCGCAAATTTGTACAAGCCCGTTGCGTCATCGGCTTTCGCAAGTGCTACGGCGCCGCTGTGGTCCTACCTGGATGCACTGCATCCGCATCTGTGGCGCTCCGGGCGCCAGTTCCCGGCCAACTCGGCAGCAGTGCGCCAAATGATGGCCGATGGCGAATTGCTGATCGCGCTCACTTTCAATCCCAACGAAGCGGCCAACGAGATCGCCGCCAGCCGGCTACCCGAGTCGGTATACAGCTACCAGCACAGTGCCGGCTCGATCGGCAACACCCATTTCCTGGCGATTCCATTCAATTCCGGCGTGCCTGAAGGCGCCCAGGTGATCGCCAATTTCATGCTTTCGCCACTGGCCCAGGCCAGGAAGGCCGACATTGCGCATTGGGGTGATCCGAGCGTGCTGGCGCTGGACAAATTGCCGGCCGCCGACCGCGCGCGTTTTGGCGCATCGACCCTTCCTGGGCAGGTGGAACAGACCGTGCCGACCATTCTGGAGCCCCACGGCAGCTGGGTCGAACCGCTGGAAAAAGAGTGGCTGCGCCGCTACGGATAAGTCCTGTGCGGCCATCCTTGCAAGTCCACGCTTACGGTCAACCAAAAAGAAGCTACGGCTGTTCGGCTGCCCTCGGCGCAGCAGTTGCCGCTGGCGCAATGGTCATTTGCGCGCCGGCGGCCGTCGATCACACAGTCCGGAAAACAGCATCTCGCCACGCGGCGAAGTACGCCGGACATCGAGCGACTTGCGGTTGATGCGCCAGGTGCTGTTGGCGCCAAAGCGCACTTCGTTGGCCGTGACCGAACCCGAACTCAGCCATTGCCGATTGACGGCCACTGCATTGGCCTGGGCGCTGAATCGCACCTGGACGCCGCGGCGCAACTCGGTGCTGCCGTCCGGCTGCAGATCGCAATACACGGTCTGTGTGTCCGGCGGGCCGCCGTGCTCGAACATCTCGCGCGCCACCTGCGAGGCGCGACCCGGCTGGCGTGTGCTTTCGCAGGCAAATTCGGCCGCTGCCCAGGAACCATCCAGGAATGCCACATCGGCGAATTCCAGCTTGTCGAGCACGACCGGCCCACTGGTATCACCCGCACGAATCGCCAGTTGCACCGGTTTGTCGCACCGGACAACGAACTCGATGCGGCCGCGCACCGGATAGGGTTTGTCCACGTTGATATGCAACAGGGTGCCGCTGACATGGCGCTGGTCAAGAATCTGCAGGGACACCGTGTCCACGCCAAACAGCACATCATCGACCCGCTGCAACAGCTGATAGCCGCGGTTGCTGGTCCATTGCGCCTGGCTGGCGCCGGCAAGCAGCGTCAGCAGGACCGCCAGCATGGCTGCGGCCAACACGCGCCAATGGCCTTGCGACCTGCGCTTGCATCCCATCGTGTCGTGCTGACTGGCACTGCCCATCACCTGCATACCCCATACCCCGAACGGGCCATTGTTATAGTCCTGCCACGGCCCCGCTGCGGGCATCAACAACCTGCCCCATACGCGCCATGACCACCCTGCTACCCCATATCGAAACCACCACCGGAACCGATCCCGACGCTGCTGTAATCTGGCTGCATGGGCTGGGCGCGGACGGCAATGATTTCGCAGCGATTGTGCCCGAGCTCGACTTGAGCGGCTGCCCGCCCATCCGCTTTATCTTCCCGCACGCGCCCAGCATGCCGGTCACCATCAATGGCGGCTATGTCATGCCGGCCTGGTACGACATCCTGGGCAGCGAGACCCAAAAACGCGAAGACGAAGCCGGTATCCGGCGCTCGGCATTGGCGATTGAAGCCCTGATTGCACGCGAAGTAGAGCGCGGCATCCGGCCCGAGCGCATCGTGCTGGCCGGGTTTTCACAAGGTTGCGCGGTCTCGCTGCATACCGGCCTGCGGCATGTCGACCGGCTCGCTGGCATCATGGCATTGAGCGGCTACCTGCCCCTGGCAACCACGCTGGCGCAAGAGGCCAGCGAGGCCAATCGGCAGATACCGATATTCATGGCGCATGGCACGGCCGACCCGATGATCGTGCTGGCACGCGCCGAGGCCTCGCGCGACGCGTTGCTGGCGCTTGATTACAAAGTGCAATGGCACAGCTATCCGATGCAGCACAGCCTGCATCCGCGCGAGATCCAGGACATCGCCCGCTTCCTGCAGTCGGTGCTTGCAATCGCACAGGCCTGATCCCGCCGCGGCCTGTGGCATGGGCTCGACACGCCGCGCTTGTCGAATGCCGTCGCAGTGAAGCCCGTCATGGCCAGTACTACGGCACGCTATTCGCGCGTTGACCTGGGCTGGGCCCTGTGCCTGGCAGCCCTGCTGGGCCTGCCCCTGCTGCTGGCCGCAGGCTCGGCCGTCACAGCGGGGCTGGACCTGGCAGCCTGGCAGTCCATGCTGACTGCCACCCACACCTGGAAGGCGCTGGCGCTCAGCCTGTGGACCGGCATTGCAGCCTGCGCGCTGTCGATTGCCCTGTGTGCCTGGATTTTGTCGCGCAGCTTTCCCTACCGGTGGGCGCAGGTGGTGCGCCTGCTGGGGCCAATGCTGGCGGTGCCGCATGCCGCCTTTGGCATTGGCCTGGTGTTCCTGATCAGCCCCAGCGGCTGGCTGCTGCGCGCGTTCTCACCCTGGGCCAGCGGATTCGAGGCGCCGCCGCCCTGGGCCACCTCGCAGGACCCCTGGGGCCTGGGCCTGATCGCTGCGCTGGTGGCCAAGGAGGTGCCCTTCCTGCTGTGGGCCGCCGCGGCCCATCTGCAGCGCGCAGATGTCGCGCTGCGCCTGCAACGCGAGTGGATGCTGGCGCGCAGCCTGGGCTATGCGCAGTCGACTGCCTGGTGGCGGGTGGTGTGGCCGCAGCTGTGGCCGCGCCTGCGCTGGCCGATGCTGGCGGTTCTGGCCTATTCAATGACGGTGGTCGACGTGGCGTTGGTGATCGGTCCGCAATCGCCGCCCACGCTGGCCGTGCAGGCCTGGAGCTGGCTGCTCGATGCGGACGTGGCGACGAATCACCAGGGCGGGGCAGCTGCCTGGCTGCTGGCTTTGGCGCTGGCCCTGGTTGCAACCGTGGCCTGGCAGCTGCCCCGCCTCTCACTGTGGCGCAGGCGCCGCACATCGGGCTTGCGCGGCAACCGCCGTGGCGCTGCGTCCCGGGCCGGCGCAGGTCTGGCCGGCCTGCGCCTGCT
>JBBKVW010000355.1:0-2839 GCA_037968655.1 Burkholderiaceae bacterium | reverse complement strand
CCGGTTCGCCGTGCGCCTGCAATTGCGGTCGCAAGGCCTGGTTCATCTGGCGCCAGCGCCGCAGGGCCAGGCGCCAGCGCGCCGGCATTTCCGACAGCACATGGATGCGGCAGCGCACGCACGTCTTCCGAGCGCTTGTTGTCATGGGTCGATGTGGCCAGCATGGTATGGGGCCAGCGCACCGCGCGGTCAGCATTGGCCGCGTGAAAGTCAGCCGGCGTCATGCCGAATATGGCAGGCTCGCCGCCGACCTCGTTGAGCGAGCTGAGCGGGAAGTAACGGTAGAAGGCGGTGTCTTCGACACCCTTGGCCGTCACCGGCGCGCTCAACTGCTGGAAGCGGATCGCGAAGCGGCGCACCTGCTCGCGCCCGGCGTCATCGGCGCCGGGCAGCGCCTGCGCCATCAGGCAATGGCGCACGAAACCGAAAATCGACGGGTCGGCATCGCGGCCGTGCTGCTGCGCCTCCGTCACCGCCCAATCGATGTAGCGCTGGTCCTGCTCGGACGGCGCATGGCGGATATAGCTGCGGTAGACCGGCATGCACGCCACCACCTCGGCCAGTGCCCGGCGCAGCTCGTTGTGCGTGAAGTCGCGGGTGCGCCGATCCGTCCGCGCGATGCGCAGCAACTCGGTGGACAGCACCTGCAGCTCGGATGCCAGCGCAAAGCGCATGATGTCGCGCTTGCCGTCATGGGCCAGCGCCTCGAAGCTGCGCCGCTCGCCGGTGAAGTCGCGCCAGATATGGCTGAAACGCTGCTCCGCCGTCGTGTCGACCAGCACGCCGCCGGCAATATTGGCAAAGCGGTATCCGGTGGTGCCGTGAATGGCCCAGTCCAGCGGTATGTCTTCATGCGAGGCAGCGATTTTTTCCGCCACCACATACAGGGGGCGGTCGGGACGGCCGTCGGCATCGGCGTCGGCCAGCACCATACCGGCACGCCGGGCATAGCCCTGTTGCAATTGCGCAAAGTACGCAGCCGGGTCGTACAGGCCGTCCGGGTGGTCGATGCGCAGGCCATCGATGATGCCCCGGGCCGCCAGGTCCAGCGCCATGCCCTGGGTCGCCTCGAACACGTCCAGGCGCTCCATGCGCAGCGCGGCCAGGTCGTTAATGTCAAAAAAGCGCCGGTAGTTGATTTCGTCGGAGGCAACGCGCCAGTAGGCCAGGCGGTAGGCCTGGGCCTCGATCAGGGCATGCAATGCGTCGCGCGCCGGCTCGACATTGACCTCGGCAACCGCGGCCAGGATGGCGTGTGCGACTTCCTCATGCCGGCCCACCATGCGGGACAGCCTGGCCTTGAGCACCTGCTTGTCGCGCGCGCGCTCATGGCGCGTGGCCTCGTCGCCAGCGTCGCGCGCAGGCAAATGGCTGAATGCGGCAGCGATGCTGGCCAGGCTTGCGGCCAGGTCCGGATCCTGCAGCCGCAAATGGGCGCTGAGCAAGGGCAGCGCATAGCTTTCGGGCGCCAATGGAAACCAGTGCTCGAAGTAGCGCAGGTCGAAGCTGCCGGTCGCCGGCTGGAATGCCAGCGCCAGTTCGCCGGCCATCAGCACGTCGCCATACTGGTTGCCCAGCACCGGCAACAGGACCTTGCCCGCCAGTTGCGGATTCAAGGGCTGCCAGTCGATGTCGAAATGCTGCGCGAACAGCGATGCCTGGCCGTTTTCCAGCACGTCGTTCCACCAGGCGTTGTCGCCGCCCAGCACGCCCATGTGGTTGGGCACCATGTCCAGCAGCTGGCCCATGCCGTGTTCGCGCAAAGCGCTGCAAAAGCGCTCGAACGCCTCGGGCCCGCCCAGCTCCGGATTGATCTCGTCGTGTGCCACCACGTCATAACCGTGGGTGCTGCCGGCCCGCGCGCGATGGATCGGCGAGCAATAGACATGGCTGATGCCCAGCTGGGCCAGGTAGGGCAGGATCGCGATCGCCGCGTCGAAGCCGAAATCCTTGTGGAACTGCAGCCGATAGGTGGCGCGGGGAATGCGCGCCTGCGATACCAGGCCGCGCGCTTGCGGCGCCGGCTTGTGCGGGCGGACCTGCGACAGCCGTTTGCCGAGCCCGGCCATGCCGGCATGGCTGGCCAGTGCAGCAAGATCGATCGGCAGCTTGCGCCGCCAGTTCGGGTGTTCGTCAACGGTCGATGGCATGTTGACCTGGTCCAGCACCGACAAAACGTCTTCCAGCTGCACCATCATTACCGCCGACGGCGCCCTGGCCAGATGGACATGGATCGCCTCGACCACGGTTGCCGGCAGCACCGTGCTGGCAGCAGCCTGCGCGACCTCCTGCGCCGACAGCGCGTCGGCGTGGCGCAGCGCCAGCAGCAGCCTGGTGCGTTCCTGCGAGCGGTCGATCAGCTGCTTCTCGAACAGGCTTTCGCTTGGATACAAACCCAGCTTGAGGCGTTGCTGCAGGTCGTGCCCGGACCACCAGCCGGCCAGCGTGGCCAGGTCATGGGTGCTGACTCCCGCCAGGGCCGCAGCCGGATACTCGGCCGGCGACTTGAAGCCGCCGTCGCCGCTGCGCTCAAAGTAGAGCAGGCGGTAGGACAGCACGTCGCGCTCGGCCAGGGCCAGGCGCATCGCGTCGGCCACCGTGCCCAGGTCTTCGCCGATCACCATGCACTGGTTGCGCTGGCTCTCCAGCGCGACGATTGCCAACAGTTCGTCCAGCGCGTAGTGCACATAGGCTCCGTCGCGCGCCGACATGCCACCCGGTATCCAGAACAGCCGCATCAGGCCCATCACATGGTCGACGCGCAGTGCCCCGGCGTCGCGCATCGCGCTGCGCAGGGTATCGATGAACAGCTGGTAGTGGCTTTGGCGCAGCCGGTCCG
>JBBKVW010000354.1:0-18318 GCA_037968655.1 Burkholderiaceae bacterium | reverse complement strand
CTGCATTGCCGGTGTTCAAGCAGTACCGCGAGAAGGACGGGCAGTTCCTGTTCAAGCTGGTTGACGCCAAGGGCCGGCTGCTGCTGCAAAGCCAGGGCTTCGCGTCACCCAAGGACGCTGGCGCGGCCATTGCCCGATTGCAGCAACTGGGCACAGCGTCGTTGACAGCTTTGGAGGGGCAGATTGCGACCGCCGAAGGCGTGTCGCACGATGACATCGCAAGCGCCCTGCAGCAACTCGCCGACGCTGCCTGAAATCGCCAATCGGCAGCGCCTTGGCGCAAACCTGACTGCTACAATTCCACCCGTTCGACACAGGAGAGGTGGCAGAGTGGCCGAATGTACCTGACTCGAAATCAGGCGTACCGCAAGGTACCGTGGGTTCGAATCCCACCCTCTCCGCCAGTAATTCCACCCCTTGGAGACTTGTCTCCGGGGGATTCGGAAAATCCCCAGCCAAGAACTGCCTTGCCCTTGCACTTTGCTGCACTGGTGACCGCGTGACATAGCCATGGTGTCACAACATATCAATGACGCGCCTGCCCCCCAGTCCTGATTCGCACAACGGCATTTCGCGCGGCCTCAAATGGGGTCCGCTGGCCATCGTCGTGTTCTGGGTTGTCATCATGGCCATCGTCTATGCCGGCATACAGGTGGTGATGCAGCCCAAGAAGATGACGGTTTCAATCAGCGGCGAACTGAAGATTCCGCGCGCGCGTGACGGCCACTTCTACGCGCCGGGCATGGTCAACGGCAAGCCGGTCACGTTTCTTGTCGATACCGGCGCCTCCTACGTTACCGTCAGCAAGTCGTTTGCGACTTACGCCGGTCTGGCTGCCGGGTCACCAACCCGCTTTCATACCGCCAATGGCACGATTGATGGGCGCATCGTGTCGGACGTGCAGGTCGCGGTCGGTCCCACATCGGTATCGACGGTTCGCATTGCAGTGGGCCTGATCGGAAGTGATCGCGACATGGCGTTGCTCGGGCAAAGCTATTTGTCGCGCTTTCAAGTCACACTCAACAAAGACGAACTGACCTTGAAACGGCAATAACGACGACCGCGCCACGCCCTGTTGCAGCGTGCTCCGCGTGTCAGCGTGCTCCGCGTTGACACGCCTCAGGCCTGCACGTACCCTTGCCTGCTGCCATACGGCAAGCACTCAGGAGGAACAACATGTGCATTACAAGCTCTGTCGGTCGAGGCGCGCGCAACGATCTGGCCGATGTTGCAGCGATTCAGATTCTGCTCAATCTCAACCGCCAGCGATTTCCCAAACCCATGCCGGCGCTGCTCGATACCGACGGGCGCATCGGGCCCAAGACGCTGGTGGCGATCGAGGTTTTCGAGACCAAGGTCATGGGACTGCCCGTTTCCGACGCGCTGATCGCCCCGCGGGACGCGACAGTCAAGGCATTGCTGGCTGGACTGACCGCCGGGCCGTCCAAGGAGAAGCTGGGTATCGTGTTGCCGCTGGCGGCGCGCAGCAAGATCGATATGTACTTCGAGCCGCTCAAGGCCGGCATCACCAAGTACAAGATCACCACGTCGCTACAGATGGCCCATTTCATTGCGCAGCTCGGCCACGAGTCGATGTCCTTCCTGTATACCGAAGAGATCGCCAGCGGCGCTGCCTATGAAGGCCGTGTCGACCTGGGCAACAACAAGCCCGGCGACGGCAAGCGTTTCAAGGGGCGCGGCCTGATACAGCTGACCGGGCGCGCCAACTACACCGCCTACAGCAAGTACAGCGGCGTTGACTATCTGAAAACCCCGGAGCTGCTGTCAACCGACCCAATGGTGGCGGTCGACGTGTCCTGCTGGTTCTGGAAGGACAGGGGCGTTGACAAGCTGGCCGACCTGGACGATGTGAAAGCGGTGACCAAGCGCATCAACGGCGGCTTCAACGGTCTGGACGACAGGATGCACAACCTCAGCCGCGCCAAGGCGGTGCTGGGCCTGTAGTTGATGTTGCAAAAGCCGGTGGCGCTGGCGGCACTGGCGGCGGCCGTCCTGCTTGGCGGCTGTCAGGAGGCGTCCAGGCCGGCGCGCACGGCGGATGGTGTCGCTGCATCGGCTGATTCGGCTTCTTCGGCTGCATCAGCTACGTCTGCAAGTGTTGCGATGCCGCAGCCAACCCTGCCCGCTGCCACGGCTGACCAGGTGCCTGCTACCACGCGCACGGCGTCTGCATCAGCCACGGCAACGGCAGTGCCAGCAACGGCCACTGCAACTCTGCCGCTGCACGGCGTCACCGTCACCGGCCGCATCCACGCAGACCTGCCCCCTGTCCGCTTTACGCTGCTGACCGACGGCAGCCCGACAAGCGAAGGCGTGTTGCGCATCAGCGCAATCGAAATCCGGCACGGCAATGCATCCGCCGTCGCACAACGCATAGCCGGATTGCGCACTGAAACACCTGTCATCGCAGGCAGTCCGCCGCTGGAACTGCTGGACATGAACTTTGACGGCTACACAGATGTGCGCCTGATCGAAAGCCGACCTGCGGGACCGAACCTGCCCTACCTGAACTGGCTGTATGACCCTGCCAGCGGGAAGTTCGTCGAGAGTGCTGCGCTCAATGCCATCACTGCGCCGCGCTTTGACGCGGACAAGCGCGAGCTGCGCTCGGAATGGCGCGACGGTGCCAATATCTATGGCACCGACGTGCACGGTTTTCGCGACGGCAAGCTGTTGCCATTGCGGCGCGAAGCGAAGTTCTACCAGCGCGCAGGTGTATTCACGCTGCAGTTGTCGCACTGGATCGATGGCGCCTGGCGGGTCGTCGAAACACGCGCAGGCCACGACCCCTGATTCGACATGCGCGCAGTGGAATCTTCACGCGCTGCAGTGCGCAAGGTCGGCGCACAGCTGGACTCACATCTCGATTCTTGCCATTCGCAAACTGCCTGCCTATACTGACCAGCCAAGACGCAATACAGCGTCGCTCCAGGGAGAACACCGTGGCCAAGACCGCACTGTGCATCGGCATCAACAACTACCCCGGCACCAACATGGACCTGAACGGCTGCGTCAACGATGCAGACGACTGGGCCGCCGAACTCACGTCGCGCGGCTTCACGGTAAGCAAGCTGATCGACGCGAAGGCGACCAAGGCGGCGATGTCCAAGGGCTTCAAAACCATCGTCGGCAATGCCAAGAAAGGTGATTCGGTCGTCATCACCTTCTCGGGTCACGGCACCTATGTGCCCGACCTCAACGGTGACGAGGTCGATGGCCTGGATGAGGCCTTGTGCCCGTACGACCTGCAGACCGGTGGCGCTGCATTTCTGGACGACGAGATTCACGAGATATTTTCCGCCCGCGCCGCCGGTGTGCGCCTGGTGCTGATATCGGACAGCTGCCACTCCGGTACCGTCACGCGCGCCGCGGCCGCCGACCCCGATGCAGACGACGTGCCACGCCCGCGCTTCATGCCCATTGGCAATTGGCTGCCTGCCGCCAAGCTGCCGCGCGGCGCCAGCGGCGCGCCCTTGGCCTATGCCCCCACCGTCTCGGGAACCTCGGCTTTTGCCAAGGCCTTGTCGCGCAACTCGGGCGACCTGTTGCTGTCGGGTTGCAAGGAAGGGCCCAACAATTTCAGTTACGACGCGCGTATCAAAGGGCGACCTGTTGGCGCCTTTTCCTACTATGCGCTCAAGGCGCTCAAGACCATGCCTGCGGGCGCCACATACGCCGACTGGTATGGCGCCATCAACCCGGCCTGCCTGCCGTCGGCAAGCTTTCCGCAGAGTCCGCAAATCGTTGGCAGCGCCAGCGCGAAGAAACGCAAGATCCTGACCTGATCCTGCGCGCCCGTGCGCGGCGCATCGCCGCAGCCAGAACCCCGGGGAAACCAAGATGCCAGAGCCCACCATCACCCTGAAATTGCAGGGCCGCCAAGACACGCCAGCGCTGCCCAATTGGCTCACGCCGGCATCGCGCGCGGCTGGCCAGCTGGAAGACGAGTTCCTGCCGTCCGCCTACCTCAAGGCCACCGGCACCTACGAAATTGGTGCCGGCCAGCGTGGCAGCGCCGACGATGTGCAGCCGGCAACCCATGACGCGAAGGCCGATGAGGTCGTGGTGCTCGAACTGAGTGACGGCAGCATTTTCGTCAGCAGTGCACAGAAGCTGCGCGACACGCTGGGGCGCACCCATCCCGAACTGCTGGGCCCCGACGGCGCGATCCTGGTCGAAAAGCTGCGTGCCGATGGCGCGGCCAGCCGGGGCTTGCTGGGTGACATGGTCGGCGGCCTGGTCAGCAAAGTGTTCACGCTGGCCATTCAGCCAAACGGCGACGGCATCCTGGCCGATGCGCGCAAGCTGCTCAAGGCAGACGGCATCGTCGAGGCAGCGCAGATCGGCGTCAGCTGGCTGGGCACCAAGGCGCTGATGGCGGCCGTTGAATCACGCCTCAAACGCACACCCGGCCTGTATCGCTGGACCGGCGCCGGCGGCGACGATAGCGACTTCAAAGCCTTCGGCGCCAGCGACCGCGCAGCTGCCGAGTCGGCAGGCAAACCGATGCTGGTTTTTCTGCACGGCACCGGTTCCAATGCCTTCGGCAGTTTTGGTGACCTGCGCAGCGGAGACCGCGACCTGTGGGCCATGCTGGAGCGGCACTACAGCGGAGGCCTGTTCGCGTTCGAACACCGCACCTTGTCTGAAAGCCCGATCGAGAACGCATTGGCATTGGTGGAGGCGTTGCCCGTGGGCGCGCAGGTCAGCCTGGTGTCGCATTCGCGCGGTGGCCTGGTGGCCGACCTGCTGTGCCTGGACCGATTTGATGCGCTGATCGACGACTATGTCTTTGCCTTCGAGGGCACCGGTGACGCCGACCCGGGCGAAGCCAAGCGCGTCATTGCCGAATTGAAGGACGCGCATGCGACGCAGCGCAATCAACTGCGCGCGCTGGACAAGTTGCTGCGCCAGCGCCAGATCGTCATTCAACGCTATGTGCGCGCAGCCAGCCCCGCCAATGGCACGCGACTGGCCAGCGCCAACTTCGACCTGTTTCTGTCCGGCTTGCTGACCCTGATCGGCCGGGTGCCTTTCTTCTTCGGCAGCCCCTTCTATTCGGCCTTCAAACGGGTGGTGATCGACATTGCCCGCAATCGCACCAACCCGCATCTGGTGCCGGGTATCGAGGCCATGCTGCCCGATTCGCCAATGGCCCGGTTTCTGCACGATGCGCCGGTGCAAGGCGGCATCCGCATGGCAGTGATCGCCGGCGACATCGAAGGCGGCAATCTGCTCGCGCGGCTGGGCGTGTTTCTGACCGATTTCCTGTTCTTTGACAACACCGACAACGACCTGGTAGTGGACACCGCCGCGATGCTGGCCGGTATCGCACCCAAGGCCGGCGCCAGGGTGCTGTTCGATCGCGGCGCCGATGTGTCCCACTTCCGCTATTTCACCAATATCGATACCCGTTCGGCGCTGCGCGACTGGCTGGTGTCGGAGCAGCCAGAGAAGATCGACGCCTTTCGCGCCCTGCCGTCGCCATCGGAGTATGCAGCGGCGCTGGCAGCGGCCTCGACCCGCGATGCGGCCGGCATCGAGCGCCCGATCGTGATCGTGTTGCCCGGCGTGATGGGCTCGCACCTCAAGGTCGGCAAGAAGGACCGCGTCTGGCTCGACCCGCTGGACATCGCAGGCGGAGGCCTGGACAAGATCGCCTTCGGTCAACCGGACGTGGAAGCCGACGAACTGTTCGCGATGTTCTACGGCAAGCTGTGCGAAGACCTGTCGCTCAGCCACCAGGTGGAGCGCTTTTCCTATGATTGGCGCCAACCGCTGGACGTATTGGCCGAGCGCTTTGGCGCCCTTCTCGATCGCCTGCTCAAGCAGACCAAACAGCCGATCCGCTTGCTGGCGCACAGCATGGGTGGCCTGGTGGTGCGTGCCACGATCCACAAACGCCGGGCCGTGATGGACGAACTGATGCAGCGCGAAGGCGCCCGCCTTTTGATGCTGGGTACCCCGCACCAGGGAGCGCACTCGATGGTCGAGAACCTGATCGGCAAGGGCGACACGCTGCGATCGCTGGTTCGGCTGGATATCAAGCACAACATGCAGCAGGTGCTGGACATCGTCGCCGGCTTTCGGGGCGCACTGCAATTGCTGCCCAAGCCCGGCTTTCAAGACATTTTTCACGGACAGGAAGGCGGCGGGGAGGCCCACGATTTCCAGAACGCCAAGACCTGGGTTGACTTCAAAGGCAAGGTACGGGACTTCTGGTTTGGAAACGGCCGCGTTGGCCAGCCATCGCAGGCGGTGCTCGATTCCGCCAGCTGGCTCTGGAGCGCCGATGGCACGGGCAAGCCGGCACTGCCAGGCGACTATGCACCCAACAGCATCTATGTTTTCGGCATTGCCCGCAATACGGCCTGCGGCGTGCGCGAGGAAAAAGGCAACCTGAAGATGGTTGGCACGACGCGTGGCGACGGCACGGTCACCTGGGAGTCCGGCCGCATTGACGGCATCGGCAGCTTCTACTACATGGCGGCCGAGCACGGCGATCTGCCTGCGACAGCCGAACATTTCGCCGCCCTTACCGAGTTGTTGACCTCGGGCACGACCGCGCGCTTGCCCAATGTCGCACCAGCGGTGCGCGCGATTGACGAGGCCTTGCCGACGAGCTATGACGCAGGCCCGCCAATGGCCAGCGACAGCGACATGCTGCAACGCATCGTGATGGGCGCTTCCCAGCGCAACAGGGTGGCGCCGCGACCCAAGCGCCGCCTGCAGGTCGCCGTCAAGGCGATGGATCTGCGCTTCGTGTCGCAACCCATCCTGGTTGGCCACTATGAGCAGGATCCGATCGCCGGTCCGCAAAGCCTGATCGACCGCGAACTGCTGGACGGCGGTCTGAGCGAGCGATTCAACCTGGGCCTGTATGCCGGACCGCTGGGTTCGGCCACCTCGGTGCTGCGCGTGCCCGAAGACGCGCAGCGCCTGCTGTCCATGCGCCTGGGAGGCGCGGTGGTCACCGGCCTGGGGCGCTATGACGGCGCGCTGTCGCTGCCGGCGCTGACCGAGGCAGTACGCACCGGCGTGCTGCGCTACCTGCTGCAGGTGGTCGATGTGCTGGGCAAACAGCCGCGCGAACTGCCGCTGGCCACGCTGCTGCTGGGCTTCAATTCGAGCGCCAACCTGTCGATTGCCGCATCGGTCGAGGCCCTGGTGCGCGGTGTGATCGAAGCCAACGCCAAGTTCTACGACACAACGCGGCTCAACATCCGCGTGGCCAGCCTGGACATTGTCGAGCTCTATCTCGATACCGCCATCACAGCCGTCTATGCCTTGCGCCAGGCCGGTCCGCGCCTGGTGTCGGCCGCGGCGCGCCAGGGCTCAGCACTGGTGCTGCGCCATGAACTCGAACATGGCGACGGCTATCGCCAGCGCCTGTTCAACGACCAGGGTGGCAATTACTGGCCGCGGCTGATCATCACCGATGCCGACGACGGCGAGGCGCTACTGGGGCAGCCGTCACCAGCGACCCGGCCGCGCACCCATCTGGCCCAGCGGCTGCGCTACCTGTATGTCGGAGCGCGCGCACGGGCCGAATCGGTAGTGCAGCAACGCCAGCCAGGACTGATCGAAAAGCTGGTGCGCCAGCAGATCGGATCGCCGAAATGGCAGGAGGACTTTGGCCGCATGCTGTTCCAGCTCATGGTGCCGCATGATTTCAAGGAAGCGGCGCGCCAGCTCGATCGGCTGGTTCTGGTGGTCGACCACGCCACGGCCAACCTGCCATGGGAGCTGATGCTGGCCGATGATCCGATGCGCGACGACGACGACAAGCGTCCGCTCGCCCTGTCGATGGCAGTCGTACGCCAACTCTCGTCGTCGAGTTTTCGGCGCAAGGTGCGCGAAGCCGTGGGCCACACCGCGCTGGTGGTGGGCAATCCCTCGTCCGAGGGCTTTGTCACGGCATTTCCCGGCACACCCGAACGTCCGACCCAGCCACCGCCCAGTCTTTCTGGTGCCGAGACCGAAGCGCATGCAGTGGTTGGCGTGCTCAAGGCCCTGGCCTACCAGGTCGACCAGGTCATCGGTGACGACAGGCCGGCCAAGGATGTGCTGGCCGCCCTGTACCGCAAGCCCTATCGCATATTGCACATATCAGCACACGGCGTATTTGACTTGGTGCATGCCGACGGCAGCGCGCGTAGTGGCGTGCTGTTGTCCGACGGCCTGCTGATCACGGCAGCCGAGATCATGGCGATGGAGACGGTGCCCGAGGTGGTGTTCCTGAACTGCTGCCACCTGGGCATGGTCGATTACGGCCGCGATGGCAACAAGCTGGCGGCCAGCGTTGCGCGCGAGCTGATCGAGATCGGTGTGCGTTGTGTTGTCGTCGCCGGCTGGGCAGTCAGCGACGACATGGCGCAGCTGTTTGGCGAATCCTTCTACGAGCATCTGCTGCTGCGCCGGCGCAGTTTTGGCGACGCGGTTTTCGAGGCCCGCAAGGTGGTGTGGGAAAAGGACCAGGCCGACATCACCTGGGGCGCCTTCCAGGCCTACGGCGATCCGGGCTGGCTGGCCGAACCGCGCGCCGACAACACAGCCTCGCTGGGCGACGGCGACAAGTTCGCGTCGCCCGACGAATTGCTCGACGAACTCGCGCGGATTCGGGCCGAACAGGCGCGCCGCCTTGGCAAGCAGACCGAACGCGATACCCGCGCACAGCTCGAGCGCACCGAGCGGACGCTGAAGTCGCGTTGCCCGCCCAGTTGGCTCGACTTGCCAAGCCTGCAGTCGGCGCTTGGCGCGACCTGGCTCGACCTGGGCCAGTTCGACAAGGCACGCGAGGCGCTGCTGCGCGCCGTGCAGGCCGAAGACGTCAGCGGCCGGGTGCCGATCAAGGACATCGAGAAGCTGGCCAATGTCGAGGCACGGCTCGGCGAGCGGCTCGGGACTTTGCGCGGCACGCGCGCCACCCATGGCAAGCCAGCAGTTGAATCCGGTGAGGCGCTGATCAATCTGGCGTTGACGCGCCTGCAAGGCCTGGACGAACTCGTTGCGGCACATACTGATACCGCGACCGCCGCTGCCATGGCGGTCAACGGGGAGCGCAGCGCCCTGCGTGGCGGCGCCTACAAGCGCCTGGCCAGCCTGCATGCGCGGGCCATCCTTGCAGACAAGGCCAATGCCGACTCTGGCAAAACCATGATGGACGCCTTGATCGCCAGTGCCAGGGCCTATCGCGATGCCGAGCGCAAGTCGGACAGCGGCCAGTTCTCGCCCTATCAAGCGCTGAACCGACTGGCACTTGAGGCGTTGACGCCAGAGACCGAGCTCGCGCCCAGGGCCGCTGCGATCGAACTGGCACGCCAATGCGCCCAAGTTGCCGCGCGTTCCTTCGCCGAGACCTACAACCCCTGGGACGAGATCATTCAGGCCGATGCGCTGCTGGTCGAGCGCATGCTGGACGGCGCGCTGGCTGCCAGCGGTGCGCGCGGCGAGGCTGCGTTGAAAGAGCTTGAACGCGCCTACAACACCGCATTCACCAACATCACGGTCAAGCCACCGCAGAGCGATTCGGTGGCTACCCAGATGGAGCTGTTGTCGCGCCTTGCCGATGCGCTGGGCGTCAAAGAGACGACTGCCTCGCGCAAGGCCGGCCTGCGGCAACTGGCCGACCGGCTATGCGAATTGCTGCTGCACGTGCACCCGGGGCGTACGCTGCGCACTGATCGGCCGAAAGGCAAAGCCACTGCAGATATGCCTGAAAAAGCAGCGGCGACGGGAACGGCCAAAGCACCAGCCAAGCGCAAGTCCAAGTCTGTCAGAAAATCCGCGGAGACCAAACCGGTACCCTCACGCAAGCGCAAGCCGGCGCCTTGACGGACCACGCCGGCTATTTGGCAACGCCGGCCTTCTTCGCGCCGCCGTCGATAGCATCGGGCGGATGGCGCGATCACACATACGAGCCACAAACGACGACGCGGCCAATTGGCCGCGTCGTCGTTTGCCCGATATGTGGATGGACGTCTTTCAGATGATGGGCTGCAGCCCGCATGAATGCTACGATTTTGGTATTTGGAAGATTGGCGTACCTTAAAAAGTACCCCCTCGCGTTCTTCATAGCTCCAGCGCCTTCAAGATCGCGGAGATCGGGCCGGCAGCCCACCGGCTATGCAAAACCATGTTTGCCAGGGAGGGTCGTGTTGGTCAGCGCAAGCTGTGGATGGTGCTTAAAGCATGCCTCAGGAATAACCTGTCGTGATCATTCATAGAGGTCGCACGTCGGCCAGAATGCGGGTCTTGAGGTCGAGATGGAGCAAAGCGTGGTGTAAAGGTCAACCTTCACATCAAGCGCGTACTCGATTTCCAACTGCATGCCGACTACGCGAAGTAGCGATGTTCCCCGCGGGACACAGAACCAGCAAGTCCACGTCGCTGCCATCTTTGTCGAGCCCCTTTGCGACCGTCCCGAACACGTGTCCGCCGCGAGCCGCTGCGCTGCCGCAAGTGCCAGAACCTGATCGCGCCTGGCCGCCAGCGCTTGAAAGGGAGCATCGGGCAATTTGGGCAGGTTTCGTGTGGATGGAAGACAAGAGATTCAACCGCAGCCGCCCAAATATCTCCGCCTTGGTCAAGTTCAGAACCTCGCCTATTGCAGTGCCAAACTGACCAAGGCATTGCAAACAGAACCGGACTCCAACCCGAAATGTTAAGTGGCATCGTGGATTTGTCACGGCTCTGTCACCCGACTGGTGGAAGCTCACGCCATTGCCAACAACCAATCCCGCTGACCATGACCACTGTTCTCCCATCTTCTCGCGACGCCTTCAACAACGAAGACGCCAACCCATCGCGCAACCTCGATTTCGAATCGGTACTGCAGCAGCGGCTCAACCGGCGCACCCTCTTGCGCAGCGGCGCGGGTACCGCCGCCGGATTCGCACTGGGCGCACTGGCAATCGGTGGCTGCGCCGGCGGCGCAAGTCGTACGGGCGCGGGCGCGTCGGCCCCACTCAACCAACTCGGATTCACACCGGTGCCCAAGAGCATGGTCGATGTGGTGCAGGTTCCCGCCGGCTACCGCGCGGACATCCTGTACGCGCTCGGTGACCCGATCCTGCCGGGAGCAGCTCCGTTCAGGAACGACGGCTCCGATCTCGATTTCGACAAACGCGCCGGCGACCACCACGACGGCATGGAATGGTTCAGCCTGGACGGCAACGGCAAGCCGTCAACCAGCTACGCCAGCCGCGGCCTGATCGCGATGAACCACGAGGCGACGACAGACGAAAAGTTGTCCTCGTTTTTTCTGCACACAGACGGTGGCGGCGCGACACTGCCACGCAAGGCTTCCGAAGTCGACAAGGAGCTGATGATCCATGGCCTCTCAGTGGTCGAGGTGCGCTCGCACAGCGGCCGCTGGGCGACCGAGCCGACGTCGACCTTCAACCGGCGTGTGACGACGATGACCCCAGCCGCGATCAACGGGCCCGCCCGCGGCAGCGCGCACCTTGTGACCAAATACAGCCCGGACGGCACCCGCACCCGCGGCACGTTGAACAACTGCGGTACCGGCAAGACCCCGTGGGGAACATTCGTCTCCGGAGAGGAGAACTGGTTCGGCTACTTTCACCGCGATGCAAAAGACGACGAAAGCCGCGGCAAGAAAGACCCTTCCATCGTTGCACTTGAACGGTATGGCCGCAGAGCCGGCGCTGCCAGCCGTCACGGATGGGAAACCGCCGGCCCACAGGACATGTATGTCCGCTGGAACAACGGCGCCACCGGAGCCTCCGCACGCGACGATTACCGCAACGAGATGAACAACTTTGGCTACATCGTCGAACTCGACCCCTATGACGGCTCGCAGGTGTTGCGCAAGCGCACTGCGATGGGCCGCATGGGCCATGAGAACGCCACTTTCGCCAAACCAGCGACTGGCGAGCCGGTTGTGGCCTACATGGGCGACGACTCCCGTGGCGAATACATATACAAGTTTGTCTCCAAAGCCAAGTGGGATGCCCGCGACGCCGCGCCCACCAACCGCATGGCAGTCGGGGACAAATACCTCGACAACGGCACTCTGTACGTGGCCAAGTTCAAGGAAGACGGCTCGGGTGAATGGATGGAACTGTCGATGAACAACCCGGTCGTCGCTGCCAACCCGGACTTCGCGTTCAAAACCGACGCCGACGTGGCGATCTTCACGCGGCTCGCCGCCGACGGTGTCGGCGCAACCCGGATGGACCGCCCTGAGTGGGGCGGCGTGAACCCGCGCAATGGCGAGGTCTATTTCACTTTGACCAACAACAGCAACCGCAGCCTGGACGGCGCGATGGCCGCCGACGCTGCGAACCCGCGTGTATATGTGGACATGAAAGGCAGCCGAAAGCAGGAAGGCAATGTGAACGGTCATATCCTGCGTCTGGCAGAGGCCCGGCCCGCTGACACCTCGTTCCGGTGGGACATCTATCTGTTCGCGTCCGAGGCCGGCGCCGACAAGGGCACGGTGAACATGTCCAACTTGGACGACAGCAACGACCTGTCCTCGCCCGACGGCCTGGTGTTCAGCCCGTCGACCGGCATCTGCTGGATCCAGACCGACGACGGCGCCTACACTGATGTCACCAACTGCATGCTGATGGCCGCCGTGCCCGGCCAGGTCGGCGATGGCGGCAAGAAATCGCTGGTCTACCGCCGTGGCGATGGCAGTGAAAAGCGCGTGGACACCCATGCCGGAAAACCACAGACACAGGCCACCTTCAAACGCTTTCTGGTCGGCCCACGTGGCGCCGAAATCACCGGCTGGTGCGAGAGCCCGGACGGCCGCGCGATGTTCGTCAACATCCAGCATCCGGGTGAAAACACCAAGATGGCAGATGTGACCAGCCCCGAAAAATACGAAAGCCAGTGGCCAGCCAACGCAGGCTACGGCGCCGGCAAACGGCCCCGCTCCGCCACCATCGTCATTACCAAGCTCGACGGCGGACGCATCGGGAGCTGAGGCCCATCATGGCGACCTGCGGACCGGCAGGTCGAACAGGCCTGGCCGGCCGCGAATTGCGCACCCTCGATCTTGAGCAGCCGCAACCTGGTGCGCTTGCGTAGCGGCAGCGGTCGGCGTGGTCGGTGCGCCGGCTTTTTGCCATGCGCGCCGGCTGACAACGCGCCCTTGCAACCGCCATCAGCGTCCAAAGTGGAGCCTGCGGCCCGTCGAAAGTGACTGTCACAAATATTTCATCAATTCACGAAACAAAGAAAGGATGCACACACCACAAGCTGTTCGCACACTGGCGGCACTGGCGCACGACGCCCGGCTCGCAGTGTTCAAGTTGCTGGTACAGGCCGGCCCCGTAGGACTGGCTGCCGGCGTAATCGCACAGTCTCTGGCCGTCGCGCCGTCAGCGCTGAGCTTCCATCTCAAGGAGCTGACGCAAGCGGGTTTGTTGACGGCACTGCCAGACGGCAGGCTGATCCGCTACGCAGCTCGCTTTGACACGATGAACGCGCTCATCGTCCATCTGACCGAGAACTGCTGCCGTGGCGAACCATGTGTGCTGGTGGCTATTGCCTCGCCATGCGAACACATGCAGCCAGCAAACTGCGCAGAGTCTTTCCCGCAACGACCACAACAAGGAAATCAACATGAGCAACAGAGTCTTTAACGTTTTGTTTTTATGCACCGGCAATTCGGCGCGCAGCATATTGGCCGAGGTGCAATTGAACGCACTGGGGCAAGGCCGCTTCAGGGCTTATTCAGCCGGAAGCCATCCTACCGGCCAGGTCAACCTGTTTGCGATCGAGTTTCTGACCAAAGCTGGCTTGCCTGTGGACGGTTTGCGCAGCAAGTCATGGGACGAATTTGCTACCAAAGACGCTCCAGTGATGGACTACGTATTGACGGTGTGCGACCAGGCGGCCGGCGAACAATGCCCGTACTGGCCCGGCCAGCCGATATCGGCCCACTGGGGGGTGGCCGATCCTGCTGCGATCGAAGGCGCGGATGAAGCCAAGCGCCGCGCTTTCAAGGATGCCGCATCGACACTGCGCAAGCGCATAGAGTTGTTCGTCTCACTGCCGACGACCACGCTGGACCGCATGGGTCTGCAGGCCAAGCTGGCCGAAATTGGAACCACGACATGACACTTGGCCGCAGTGTTGCCGCCGAGGGCATAGGAACAGCCCTGCTGCTGGCGACCGTCGTCGGCTCCGGCATCATGGGCGAGCGCCTGGCCGGCGGCAACGTGGCGATCGCGCTGCTGGCCAACGCAATCGCAACCGGCGCGGTACTGGTGGCGTTGATCGCCACCTTCGGGCCCACCTCGGGCGCACACTTCAACCCGCTGGTGACGTTGGCCGATCTTGCGTTGGGCCGTTTCGGACTGGGCAAGGCCACTGCCTACCTCGCAGCGCAGTTTCTGGGTGCCATCGTCGGCGTGGTCGCAGCCCACTGGATGTTCGAACTGCCCAGTTTCGCAGCATCAGCGCATGTCCGGGATGGCCCGCACCAATGGTGGAGCGAGGTCGTCGCATCGTTCGGGCTGCTGACCGTGATCCTGCACGTTGCGAGGACGCGACCCGACTTCGTGCCGGCAGCCGTGGGCTGCTACATCATTGCTGCGTATTGGTTCACCGCATCGACCTCGTTTGCCAATCCTGCGGTGACCGTGGCCCGGACCTTGACCGACACCTTTGCCGGCATCCGTCCTGCCGACGCGCCTGCCTTCATCGTCAGCCAGTTGTTGGGTGGCCTGCTTGCCTTGCTGGCGTTTTGGTGGCTGGTGGGCCCGGCCCTCGATCTGCCAGAGTCGGAAAATCCGCGCGCGCCGACACGTTGACAATGTAGTTGCGACACCCGCTCGGCGCGAGGATAGGAGATTCAAACGTGAGCGCCCAATTGTCTCTGGCCTGACCAACCTCAAAACCGCCGCCATTGCAACGCCAACACAGTCATGGGACGTCACTTGGGCCTGCTGGATCATTCGCCCGCACCATCGACGCACCTGACAGCTGACCGACGCAGCCCGACCCGCGGCCGTGCGCCTGACTGACCGCAAAAGACGCGGATTAATTGGCCTGCAACAGAGGCTGAGCGGTGAAGCGGTAGCCCGCCCCACGGACGGTCTCCACCATCATGCCGGCCTGTCCCAGCGCCTCACGCAATCGCTTGACGTGCACGTCCACGGTGCGCTCCTCGATGTAGACATGGTCGCCCCACACCTTGTCGAGCAACTGGCCCCGGCTGTGTACACGCTCGGCATGTTTCATCAAGTAATGCAGCAATTTGAACTCGGTCGGGCCAAGCTTGAGCAGCCGTTCAACATGTGTCACGCGATGGGTCGCGGCGTCGAGCTTCAGGTCGCCAACGCAGACACTGTCTGCGACCTGCTCCGGAGCGCGCCGGCGCAACACCGCGCGAATGCGTGCCAGCAGTTCCTGCGTCGAAAACGGCTTGGTAATGTAGTCGTCAGCCCCGGCGTCGAGCCCAGCGACTTTGTCCGGCTCGTCGCCGCGCGCGGTGATCATCAGGATCGGCACCGGCTTGATACGCGGGTCGGCGCGCCATTTCCTGGCCAGCGCTACGCCACTTTGCCCGGGCAACATCCAGTCGAGCAGGATTGCGTCCGGCAGGACTTCGTTGATCTCGCGTTGCGCGCCTTCGCCATCGGCAACCCATATCGGCTGGAAACCGTTGTGACGCAAGTTCACGGCAATCAGTTCCGCGATCGCGGGTTCGTCCTCGACGACCAGAATACGTGGCAGTTTCTTCATTCAGTCAATCAGTCTGGAAATTCGGTAGCAAAAATGCTCATCGCACGACGGACTCGATCTGTTCCATCGGCGTGTGACGCACATCGGCACCCTTGACGACATAGATCGTGAACTCGGCGATGTTCTTGGCGTGATCGCCGATCCGCTCCACCGCCTTGGCCAGAAACAATAGGTCCAAGCTTGGAGAGATGGTGCGCGGGTCTTCCATCATGTAGGTGATCAGCTTGCGTACAAAGCCATCGAACTCGCGGTCGATCTCATCGTCCTCCTTGAGGATAGTCAGCGCGACGTTGGCATCCAGGCGGGCAAATGCGTCCAGCGACTTGCGCAGTAGGCCTGAGGCCATGTCGGCCGCCACCCGCAGTTCGGAAGACGGCAGCATGCGTGCCGCGCCGCTCTCGATGATGGACGTGACCATGCGTGCAATCTTGTCGGCCTCGTCCCCGGCCCGTTCCAGATTGGCCGTGGTCTTGGAGATGGCGATCAGCAGGCGCAGGTCGCGCGCCGTGGGTTGGCGACGCGCGATGATAGACGACAGATCATGGTCGATCTCGATTTCCATCCTATTGACCTGCGACTCGGTCGACGTCACCTGGTCCGCCAGTTCGATGCTGAACTGCGACAAGGCCTGCACCGCGGTGCGGATCTGCGACTCCACAAGGCCGCCCATTGCCATCACGCGTGTCGAGACGCCGGTCAACTCGCTGTCGAACTGGCTTGACAAGTGTTTGTCGCTCATGGATCTTCCCTGGGGCATCAACCGAACCGGCCGGTAATATAGTCTTCCGTTTCCTTGCGCGCGGGCTTGAAGAACATTTGTTCGGTCGCACCGAATTCCATCAGGTCGCCCAGGTACATGTACGCCGTGTAGTCGCTGCAACGCGCTGCCTGCTGCATGTTGTGCGTCACGATGACAACCGTATAGTCGCTCTTGAGCTCGGCAATCAGCTCCTCGATTTTTGCGGTCGAGATCGGGTCGAGCGCGGAGCACGGCTCGTCGAGCAGCAGGACTTCCGGCTTGATGGCGATGCCGCGCGCGATACACAGACGCTGCTGCTGGCCGCCAGACAGGCTGGAGCCGTTCTGGTTGAGCTTGTCCTTGACCTCGTCCCACAACGCAGCCTTCTTCAGGGCCCACTCCACACGTTCATCCATGTCGGTCGAATGCAGGTTCTCGAACAGGCGCACGCCGAAGGCGATATTGTCATAGATCGACATCGGAAACGGGGTCGGCTTCTGGAACACCATACCTACCTTGGCGCGGATCAGCGCCACGTCCTTCTTGGACGTCAGCAGGTCCTCGTCGTCGAGCAGGATCTGGCCCTCCGCCCGCTGCTCCGGGTACAACTCGTACATGCGGTTGAACACCCGCAGCAAGGTCGACTTGCCGCAACCCGACGGTCCGATGAAGGCGGTGACCTTGTTCTCGGGTATTTCCAGATTGATACCCTTGAGCGCCTGGAACTTGCCGTAGTAGAAATCCAGATCCTTGACGGAAATCTTCGACTTTTTCTGCACGGGCGTTTCGGTATACATGATGGAATTTGGTAGCTGTTGGGTTCGCTGGATCCTTGGCCGTGCCGGGCGACTATTTGGCGCGAGTGAAGATGCGCGCCGCAATATTCAGTCCAAGCACCGCCAGCGTGATCAGGAAGACTCCGGCCCATGCCAGACTTTGCCAATTCTCGTAAGGGCTCATCGCGAACTTGAAAATCGTGACCGGCAAACTCGCCATGGGCTCACTCAGGCTGGATGTCCAGAACTGGTTGTTCAACGCGGTGAACAGCAGCGGTGCCGTCTCCCCGGCAATACGGGCAACCGCCAACATGACGCCGGTGACGACGCCGGAGCGCGCGGCCTTGAGCGTGATGCTCAGAATCACTTTCCACTTGGGTGAGCCCAATGCATAGGCCGCTTCGCGCAGGCCGGCCGGAATCAGTTGCAGCATGTTCTCCGTGGTACGGATCACGACGGGAATCACGATCAAGGCCAGCGCAATGATGCCGGCCCATCCTGAGAAGGACTTGAAGCGCGCCACGACGAGCGTATAGACGAACAGGCCGATGACGATCGACGGCGCCGACAACAGGATGTCGTTGACGAAGCGCGTCGTATTGGCCAGCCACCCCTTGGTCTCGAATTCGGCCAGGTAGATGCCGGCCAGGATTCCGATCGGCGCAGCGACAAACGTCGCCAACAGCACCATCAAAAAGGAGCCGTACATGGCGTTGGCCAGACCCCCCACCTCGTTCGGCGGCGGTGTCATCATGGTCAAGGTGTCCAACGTCAGGCCACCAAGACCCAGGCGCACGGTTTCAAACAGGATCCAGAACAACCAGAACAGGCCGAAGGACATGGCCAGCAGCGACAGGACTAAGGCCATCTGGTTGACCAGCTTGCGCTTGGCGTACTGCGATTGGTGGGTCTCCTCGAGCGCGGCCTGCTTCAACAGCCTTTCGCCAGTGGTCACGTGCGCGCCCCTTCATTTTTTTTGAGTTGGGCCAGCAGCAACTTGGACAAGGTCAACACCACAAAGGTGATGAAGAACAGCACCAGACCGAGATACATCAA
>JBBKVW010000353.1:0-5400 GCA_037968655.1 Burkholderiaceae bacterium | reverse complement strand
CGCCGGGAACTGCGGCTGTGGGCACGCCCGCACAAGCCGAGGCAACGTCGCCGGTGGCGCGCAAGTCGCCGTTCGCGATAGCCGATCTGCAAGACACTGCGCCCTTGCCGCCGGTGCGGCAACAGGCCAAGAGCCGCTGGGTGCCGGTGCGCTGGGCCGAGTTGCCTGGCCTGGGCGAAGACGCACTGCACGAGGCCTGGAACGCCTGGCTCAAGAGCTGCGAGCGACCAGGGCCCGCTTTTGCCGTGCTGTGTCCGCAGGTGCGGATCCTCAGCCTGGGTACGGTGGACGATCAATTGCGCTGGATGGTGCGCAATTTGCAGCCCTACCGGGTCGAATCCCATGGGCCGGCGACGGATGGCTTGCTGACGGCCTATTTCGAGCCGGTCTTGCAGGCTTCGCGTACGCCGCAGGCCGAGTTTGCGGTGCCGTTGTACCGGCCGCCGGCACTGCTGGCCGCGCGCAAACCCTGGTACACACGCAAGGAAATGGAAACCCTGCCCGAGGCCAAGGCGGCACTGCGTGGCCAGGAAATTGCGTGGCTTGCAGACCCGGTCGACGCCTTGATGCTGCAGATCCAGGGATCGGGCCGCCTGCAAATGCAAGACAGCGACGGCCAGCAACGCATGGTGCGCCTGGCCTATGCCGCTACCAATGACCAGCCCTATGGCAGCGTCGGGCGCTGGCTGCTCGATCAACGCCTGGTGCGTGAGGCGTCCTGGCCTGCCATCCGCGCCTGGATTGCGCAGAACCCGCAGCGCGTCAACGAGATGCTGTGGAGCAATCCGCGCACCGTTTTCTTTCGCGAAGAGTCGCTGTCCGAGTTCGATGCCGGATTTGGCCCGCGTGGCGCCCAGGGAGTGCCGCTGACGCCGGGGCGCTCGATCGCGGTCGATCCGGGCAGCATTCCCTATGGCACGCCGGTCTGGCTGGCCAGCGGCGGCCCTACGCTCAAGCTGCAACGCCTGGTGCTGGCGCAAGATACCGGCAGCGCCATCGTGGGTGCGGTGCGGGCAGACTATTTCGTCGGCTGGGGTGCGCAGGCCGGCGAGGTCGCCGGGCGGCTCAAACAGCCCCTGCAATTGTGGGCGTTGTGGCCCAAATGATGCAGGCGGCCACGGCCGGCGCTGGCCCGACTCAGCGCCGACGCAATTTGGGCGCGGTCTTCGCAGCGGCGCTCTGAGGGCTGCCGGTGCGGGGGCCCAGGTGATCCAGCGGCAGGCGGCCGCTGGCCTTGACCTCACCCAGTGAGAAGCTGGTGTGCAGGTCCTTCACGTTGGGCAGCGTCATCAGACGCGAGAGAGCGAAACGCGAAAAGCTGTCCAGGTCCTGGGCCACGACCTGCAGTTCGAATGAGCCGTCGCCACTGATGTAATGGCATGCAATGACCTGTGGCAGTTCGGCAATGGCCTTTTCCAGCGCCTGCGCGCCCTCGGCGGTATTGCGCTCGGCATACAGGCGCACGAAGGCCATCACGCCCAGGCCGATCATGTGCCGATTGATCTCGGCCCGATAGCCGCTGATAAAGCCGCCTTCTTCCAGCGCACGCACCCTGCGCCAGCAGGGGGCCGCGCTCAACCCGACGCGCTGCGCAAGCTCTGCATTGGTGAGCCGGCCGTCGGCCTGCAACTCGTTCAGGATGGCGACGTCATACTTATCAAGTGTTTCCATAAATCTCTGTTTCAAGCAAGATTCTTTCAAATCGTACGCTAAAACCGGCATGGAAAGAAAAGACATATCCGACCATCGGACCTACACTTTGCGACACATCGACGCCAACGCAGCCTGCAAGCACCCGGGCCCACCGTGCGGCGCGACATAACTGTTGGAGACCTGCCTGCCATGAACGCGCCCTTACCCGAACACATCCGCAAGGCCCTGGAAACCGTCACGCTGGATGACAAGTACTCGCTTGACTACGGCCGGGCCTTCATGAGTGGCGTGCAGGCGCTGGTCAAGTTGCCGATGCTGCAGCGACTGCGCGATGCCCAGGCTGGCAAGAACACCGCCGGCTTTATCAGCGGCTACCGTGGGTCGCCGCTGGGTGGCTATGACCAGGCGCTGGTCAAGGCGTCCAAGTACCTCAAGGCGCAAAACATCGTCTTTCAGCCCGGCGTCAACGAGGAACTCGCAGCCACCGCCTTGTGGGGAACCCAGCAACTGGGTTTTGCGCCGCCCGGCAGCAACAAGTTCGATGGCGTATTCGGCATCTGGTATGGCAAGGGCCCTGGCGTGGACCGCAGCGCGGACGTTTTCAAGCATGCCAACATGGCCGGCACCACGCCCTGGGGCGGCGTGATCGCGGTGGCGGGAGACGACCATGTGGCCAAAAGCTCGACCGCCGCACACCAGAGCGACCATATCTTCAAGGCCTGCGGTTTGCCGGTGTTCTTTCCGGCCGATGTGCAGGACATCCTGGACCTGGGTGTGCATGCCTTTGCGATGAGCCGTTTTTCCGGCGTCTGGGCCGGCATGAAGACGATCCAGGAGATCGTCGAGTCCAGCGCCACCGCGATGATTGATCCGGAGCGGGTGCAGATCGTGATACCGACAGATTTTCAGATGCCTCCTGGCGGCGTGCATATCCGCTGGCCCGACCACGCGTTGGACCAGGAGCAGCGACTGTTCGACACCAAGTGGTACGCGGCGATGGCCTATGTGCGTGCCAACCGCCTGAACTACAACGCGATCGAGGGGCCGAACGACCGCTTCGGCATCATCGCCAGCGGCAAGGCCTACAACGACACCCGCCAGGCGCTGCTGGACCTGGGTCTGGACGATGCGACTTGTCGCCAGATCGGCATCCGCCTGCACAAGGTCAGCGTGGTCTGGCCACTGGAAGCACAGCTCACGCGCGACTTCGCCACCGGGCTGCAGGAAATCCTGGTGGTCGAGGAAAAACGCCAGGTCATCGAATACCAGATCAAGGAAGAGCTGTACAACTGGCGCGCCGATGTGCGCCCCAATGTGTTTGGCAAGTTCAGCGAGGTCGAGGGCGATTTTTCGGGCGGCGAATGGTCGATGCCGAACCCGGCCGCCAATACGCTGCTGCGCGCCAACGCCGATCTGTCGCCTGCCATCATTGCGCGCGCAATCGCGCAGCGCGTCAAGAAGCTGGGTCTGGACGCGGACATGGCGGCGCGGATCGACGCGCAGCTGGCGATCCTGCAGGCCAAGGAAACGGCCATGCAGGTGCTTGAGCTCGGCGGCGTCAAAGGCGCCGATCGCCAGCCCTGGTTCTGCTCGGGCTGCCCGCACAACACCAGCACCAAGGTGCCGGAGGGTTCGCGCGCGATGGCCGGCATCGGCTGCCATTTCATGGCGACCTGGATGGACCGCAGCACGGTCGGATTCACGCAGATGGGCGGCGAGGGCGTGCCCTGGGTTGGCCAGGAGCCATTCACCCACGACAAACACATCTTTGCCAACCTGGGCGACGGCACTTACTTCCACAGCGGCTTGCTGGCGGTGCGCCAGAGCATTGCGGCCGGCGTCAACATCACCTACAAGATCCTGTACAACGACGCGGTTGCGATGACCGGCGGCCAGCAGGTCGGCGAACGCGCCGAAGGCCATTCGGTGACACAGATCGCACAGTCAATGCGTGCCGAAGGCGCGGTCAAGATCGTCATCGTCACCGACGAACCGGAAAAATACGACGGCGTCAAGCTGGTCGAGGGCGTTGCGGTGCTGCACCGCGACTCGCTGGACGCGGTTCAGCGCGAGTTTCGCGAGATCTTGGGTACCACCGTCATCATTTACGATCAGACCTGCGCCACCGAAAAGCGGCGCCGGCGCAAGCGCGGCTCCATGGTCGATCCGGCCAAACGGGTGGTCATCAACGAACTTGTCTGCGAAGGCTGTGGTGACTGCGGCGTGCAATCGAATTGCCTGAGCGTGGAGCCGCTGGAGACCGAATTCGGACGCAAACGCCAGATCAACCAGTCCAGTTGCAACAAGGACATGTCCTGCCTCAAGGGCTTCTGTCCGAGCTTTGTCACCGTTGAAGGCGGGCAGCTCAAGAAGAAGGCCAAGGACAAGGCAGTTTCCCCGTTCGCCATGGGCGCCCTGCCCGAGCCAACGCAGCTGCCGCTGGACCCGTCCGGCGGCCAGGTCTGGGGCATCATCGTGGCCGGCGTCGGGGGTACGGGCGTCATCACGATTGGTCAGCTGCTGGGCATGGCGGCGCATATCGACGGCAAGGGCATCGTCACGCAGGACGCCGCCGGTCTGGCGCAAAAGGGCGGCGCCACCTGGAGCCATGTGCTGATCGGCGAACAGCAGCAGGACATCCGCACCACGCGCGTCAGCATGGCCGCGGCCGACCTGATCATCGGCTGCGACCCGCTGGTGGCCGCCGGCAAGGAGACCATGCTGCGCATGCGCGAAGGCCGCACCCATGTGGCACTCAATACGCACAGCACGCCAACTGCTGCTTTCGTCAAGGACGGCAACTGGCAGAACCCCGCCGACGCCTGCGCAGCCGAGATCGCCAAGGCCGTCGGGCTTGCGGGCGTCGGCGCCTTCGATGCCGACGCTGCGGCGACCAAACTGATGGGCGACAGCATCTACACCAACCCCATGATGATGGGCTACGCGTGGCAAAAGGGCTGGATTCCGCTCAGCCGGGATGCACTGATCCGCGCGATCGAACTCAATGCGGTGCAAGTGGACAACAACAAGGCGGCGTTCGAATGGGGCCGGCGTGCCGCGCACGACTGGGCCAGTGTCGAGAAACTGCTGACACCGGCGCAGGTGCTGCAGTTCCACAAGCGCGAGACGCTGGACAACATTGTGCGCAAACGGGTCGCGTTCCTCACCGACTACCAGAACGCTGCTTACGCGGCGCAATACCAGGCCTTCGTGCACACGGTGCGCGACGCGGAGGGCGCGCTCGGCAAGACACTGTTGGCGGAAAGTGTCGCGCGCTACCTGTTCAAGCTGATGGCCTACAAGGACGAGTACGAAGTGGCGCGCCTGCACACCGACACCAGCTTCCTGGATCGGGTCAACAACATGTTCGAAGGCGACTTCAAGCTCAATTACCACCTGGCGCCGCCGCTGCTGGCCAAGCGCAATGACAAGGGCGAGCTGCAGAAGAAGAAATACGGCCCTGCCATGCTGACCGGCTTTCGCTGGCTCGCCAGGCTCAAGGGGCTGCGCGGAACCGCGCTGGACGTGTTCGGCCGCAGCGCCGAGCGGCAGCAGGAACGTGCGCTGATCGTGGACTATCGGGCCACCATCGACGAATTGCTGGCCAGGCTCACGCAGGAGAATCACGCTGCTGCCGTCGAGATCGCGCGCATTCCAGAAAAGATCAAGGGCTATGGCCATGTGAAGGAGCGCAACCTGGTGGCCGCGCGCCAGCAATGGCAGGAGCTGATGCAGCAGTGGCGCGCG
>JBBKVW010000352.1:0-3135 GCA_037968655.1 Burkholderiaceae bacterium | reverse complement strand
TGCTGCCGGCCGACGGCTCCCACCCCCTGCCGCTGCGCGACTACCTGCCGGTGGCCGCGATCAAGCTGGTGCTGCATCCGCTGCTGGTGCTGCTGGTGGGCATAGGCGCAATCCAGCTGGGCGTGAAAATTGACCGCTTTGCGCTGACTGTGATCGTGCTGGTGGCGGCCTTGCCCAGTGCCAGCAACGTATCCTTGCTGGCTGAACGATTCGGCGCCAATACCGGCCGCATCGCCCGCATAATTCTGGTGTCCACCGCCGCCGCCTTTTTGAGCTTTTCGGCGGCAGTTGCCATGCTGGTCCAAAAGCCCTGAGCCCCGAACATGCCACGCACCGCTGATCCAGGCCGGGAACTTCGCAAGGGCGCATGGCCCTCGTGGGCGATCGCGGCACTGGTGTTCGTGCTGACGATGGCGGTCGGCGCCACGCTGCTGAACCAGTCCCAGACCGAGCGATTGCGCCTGCAGCGCGACGAGGCCGTGCATCTGGCCCAGGCGCGGGCGCAAACCCTGCAGCGCGGCGTCGAGCGCATGTTGTCCGGCAACTATGCGCTGGCCGCGATGGTGCAGCAGGGCGGGGGCCAGATCGCCAATTTCGAATCGGCAGCCACGCACCTGCTGACGGGCAACAACCAGATATTGGCGCTGTCGATTTCCCCGGGTGGCGTCGTGCAGGCAGTGGTACCGATCAAAGGCAACGAAAAGCTGATCGGATTTGACCAGCTCAACGATCCGGCCCAGCAACGCGAGGCGATTTTTGCGCGCGACACCGGTCGGCTGACACTGGCCGGTCCATTGCAACTGGCCCAGGGTGGTGTCGGGGTGGTCAGCCGGTTGCCGGTGTCATTACCCGATGCGGCCGGGGTCAACCGGTTCTGGGGCTTCACCAATGTCGCGGTACGACTGGGCGATCTGCTGTCTGGTGCCCGGCTGGGCGAACTGCCCAAACGTGGCCTGGACTATCGCCTGTGGCGGCTCGATCCGGAAACCAAGACGGTACAGGTGATCGCGGCATCGGTGAGCACAACGCTGCCAGCGCCGGTACGCCAGAGCCTGGAGGTGCCCAGTGGCGCCTGGAATCTCGATCTGGCGCCCGTCGGCGGATGGGGCCACGGCCAGGGCTTTGCCGCTGCCGCGGCGGCGGTATTGATCGCAAGCCTGCTGCTGGCCTACATTGCGCAGTTGCTGGTGGAGCAGCGCCGCTACAAGGCCGGCCTGGAGGGCCTGATGCGCGAGCGCACCGCCCAGATGCTGGCCACCCAGAGCCAGTTGCGTTCCACGGTGGAGGCGATCCGCGACCCGATATACGAAATTGACCTGGATGGGATGTATTACAGCTGCTATGCACCGGCTGACAGCCCGATGGTGGCACCACCCGATAGTTTTGCCGGGAAGTCGGTTTTTGACATGCTGCCGCGTCAAGCGGCGGAAGTGACGATGGAGGCCCTGCGCAGCGCGCTGGTCAACGGATCGTCGCAAGGCGAGCAATACTCCCTGACGCTGGATGCGATCACGCACTGGTTTGAACTCTCGGTCGCGCGCCAGGAGGCGGATGGCGCCGAGGTGCCGCGTTTTGTCGTGATGACGCGTGACATCACTGGTCGCAAGAGCGCCAAGAGCGCGATCCGCCGGCTGGCCTTTTACGACCCCTTGACCGACCTGCCAAACCGTCGGCTGCTGCAGGACCGGCTGGAACATGCGCTGGAGGCCAGTACCCGCAATCGCCATCAAGGGGCGCTGCTGTTGATCGATCTGGACAATTTCAAGGCGCTCAACGATACCTGGGGCCATGACAAGGGCGACATCCTGCTCAAACAGGTCGCGCTGCGTCTGGCCTCCTGCGTACGCGACAGCGATACCGTGGCGCGACTGGGCGGCGACGAATTCGTCGTGCTGCTCGACAACGTGGGCGCTGGCAGCGACGAGTCGATCGGCGCAGCGCGCACCGTGGCAGAAAAGGTCCTGGCGCAACTGGGCGAGCCCTACGATGTGGCCGGGCGCGAGCACCGCAGTGGCAGCAGCATCGGCGTCTCGCTGTTCGGTGCCGATGCCACCACGGTCGAGGAGGTGCTCAAGCGTTCGGACGTGGCGATGTACCAGGCCAAGTCGGCGGGCCGCAATACGGTGCGCTTTTTCGACCCGGCGATGCAGGCCGCGGTCGAGGCCCGCGCGGCGCTGGAGGTCGATCTGCGCGTGGGCCTTTCGCGCAACGAACTGCGGCTGCACTACCAGCCCCAGGTCGGGCCGGGCGACCAGGTATTCGGCGCCGAGGCACTGTTGCGTTGGACCCATCCGACCCGCGGCCCGGTCTCGCCGGGCGAGTTCATACCGGTGGCCGAGCAATCGGGCCTGATCGTCGATCTGGGCGAGTGGGTGCTGCAGTCGGCCTGCGCGCAACTGGTGCTGTGGTCGACCCAGCCGCATACCGCGCATCTGACGCTGGCCATCAATGTCAGCGTGCACCAGTTCCGCCAGGCCGATTTCGTCGACAAGGTCCAGCAGGCGCTGCAGCACCATGGCGCGCTGGCGACCAAGCTCAAGCTGGAGATCACCGAAAGCATGTTCGCGCATGACCAGGAGAGCATCATTGCCAAGATGGAGCAGCTCAAGGCGCTGGGTGTCGGCTTCTCGCTGGACGACTTCGGCACCGGCTATTCCTCACTCAGCTACCTGCGCCGCCTGCCTTTGGACCAGCTCAAGATCGACCAGTCCTTTGTGCGCGATGTGTTGACCGATCCCAACGATGCCGCGATTGCGCGCACCATCATCGCCTTGGGCCAGAGCCTGGGCCTGGCTGTCATCGCCGAAGGCGTCGAGTTGCAGGGCCAGCGCGATTTCCTGGCCGCACATGGATGCGATACCAGCCAGGGCTATTTGATCAGCCGACCGCTACCGATCGAACAATTCGACCGCTTTGTCCAGACGCATGGCAGCGTCGCGCTGGCGGCGTGATCGGCCCTTCCCGCGCACCAGCCAGGGACTGAACCGGCCGCTGGATGCGGCTGCAATTCAGCCGGCCGGGAACTGGCCCACCACGGCCGCGTACAGCGCACGAAAGCGCGCGTGCCGCGCAAGCAGCCAGTCGCGCGCAGCAGCTTCGGGTTCGTAGCGCGCAGCCACGGCCGGCACCTGCAAC
>JBBKVW010000351.1:0-20102 GCA_037968655.1 Burkholderiaceae bacterium | reverse complement strand
CGCTTGTTCCTGCCGGAAACTGCAGTTCCGTGTCTTTCCAGTGGTCAGGTTGTGTCAAGGCGGTTCTCCAAGCGAGTTGAATCAGACGGTTGAAACCACTATAACGCGCTAACTTGGGGCATTCCACCCCTCGCGGGGGTTAACTTGCGGCTTGCGCAATTCGGGCAATTGCGTTGCATGGTTCCTTTGCGCGGTCTAGCAAAGCCTGCAAATGCCCGCCAACACTAGGTTTTGTACTTGATCGAACATCCGTAAGGACGTGTCGTTGCATTGGCGATGGCCTGGCCGGCCAACAACTCGCCAATGCCTGTTTTTACATAGTTGATGGCCGACGGGATGTCGTCGGCTCGCGCCGACGCAATGCTGTCGATGCCGCCGGCATACACCAATATGCCCTGAGGATTGACGATGTACATGTGCGGTGTGGTGCGCGCGCCATAGGCCTTGCCGACCACGCCCGACTCGTCCATCAGGGTGCGCGAGGCCACTGCCTTTTGCTCCTGCATCCAGCGCGCCATCTGCTCGGGCGTGCGGTAGTCGCCGCTTTCCTCGGCGGTGGAGTTGATCGCCAACCAGACCACGCCGGCTGCGACGACTTCCTTTTGTGTGCCCTGCATGTTGGCGCTGCCGTAGTGCTTGCGCACATAGGGGCAACCTGGATTGACCCATTCCAGCACCACATGGCGACCCTGGAAATCGGCCAGGCGGACAGCTTTGCCCGCCGTGTCCTGCAAGCTGAAGGCGGGCGCCTTCTGTCCCACGCCCGGCCCGGCCAGGCTGACGGTGGATACTCCCAGCCCGGCGAGGGCTGCACCGGCGATCAGGTTACGACGCAGCATGGTGTTTCTCCGTTTCGGGGTTGGATGGATTGGCGCTGGCGAAGTTCGCGGCACCTGCCTCAGAGCCGGTTCAGCGCAGTGCGCACTTCGTCCACGCTCAGTATTTCAGACAGCAGCACCGGCGCGCGACCGCTCTGGTACAGCACATAGACCGGAACGCCGTTGCGCCCGAGTTGCTGCAGCGCGGCGGTGATCGCCGGGTCGCGCCGGGTCCAGTCGGCGCGCAGCAGCGCGACGTTCTTTGCCGCCAAGTCGGCCATCACCTGCGGGTCGCTGAGCGTGGTTTTCTTGTTGTACTGGCAGGTCACGCACCAGGCGGCAGTGAAATCGACAAAAACCGGCTTGCCACCGGCCATGATCTGTTCGACCCGGCCCGGTGCCCAGGCCTGCCAGCGGCCGTCCTCGCTGCCCTGGCGCACCACGGCGACCGGCTCGGTGACATAAGGCCCGACGCCCCAGGCCAGGCCCAGCAAGGACGCCATGGCCAGCGACCCGGCGACGACGCGCGAGCGGCCCGTCAGCGTCAGCGCCCAGGCCACGAATGCCGTTGCCACCAGCAGTGCCAGCAGCGCGCCGGCGCCGTCGATGCCGCTTTGCTGTCCCAGCACCCAGACCAGCCAGGCCACGGTGGCAAACATCGGAAAGGCCATGAACTTTTTCAGGCTGTCCATCCAGGCGCCGGGTTTGGGCAGTGCGCGGGCCACGGCCGGAACCAGGCTGGCCAGCAGGTAAGGCAGGGCCAGGCCCAGGCCCAGTACCGAGAACACCGCGATCGCCTGGCCGGGCGGCAGCGACACGGCCAGGCCGAGCGAGGCGCCCATGAAGGGTGCGGTACAGGGCGAGGCAATCGCCACCGCCAGCACGCCGGTGAAGAACGCGTCGACAACCGGATGGCGTGGCTGGAATCCGGCAAGGCTGGTCGGCACTACTTGCCCGAACTGGAATACGCCGGACAGGTTCAGGCCGATCAGTGTGAACAGCAGCGCCAATACCGCGATCACGGCCGGGTTCTGCAACTGAAAGCCCCAGCCCAGGCTTTCGCCGGCGCTGCGCAGCGCCAGCATCAGCACACCCAGCGTGATGAAGCTGCTCAACACGCCGGCGGTATAGGCCAGGCCGTTGATGCGGTGGGCGCGCCGGTCATTGGCGTGGCGTGCAAAGCCCAGCACCTTGATCGCCAGGATCGGGAACACGCAGGGCATCAGGTTCAGGATCAGTCCGCCGATCAGTGCGCCCAGCAAGGCGGCCCAGAAGCCCAGCGGCGCATTGCCGCCCTGTTTGAAGAATCCGCCACTGCCGGGGTCGCGGTTTGCCAGCGCCGCCTGTAGCGCGGTGGACACCGGCGCAACGTTGCTGACTGGCGGCCAACTGCCGGACACCGGCAGTTCGACCCGCTGGCCCTTGCCGTCGAGCGCCAGCACGACCGGCATCAGCGCGGGGCTGTTGCTGCGCTGGGGCGACAGCGGCACCTGGGCGGTCCAGACCGCGCCGTCCCAGGCCTGGCGCCATTCGGCCGCGGTTTCGATGACCTCGATCGATTCCGGGAACAACTCCAGCGTGCGGCCCTGCCAGTTGGCAGGCAGGCCATGCACCGCAAGCCGGATCGACTGGCCATCGACGCGCAGGCTGTTGCCCGGTGCGGCCGCCAGTTCAGCCGGTGCGCTGCGCCAGGCGGCGTCAAACTGCGCACCGTTGATCGCTGTCGAGCTCTTGATCGGGATCTGCAGCGTGAACTGGCCTTCTTCGGGAATGCATTCGATCTTGCAGACCAGCCAGGCCGCCGACAGCTTGATCTGCAGCGAATCGGCCAGCAACGGCGCCTTGAACTGCGGCCCTATCGTCAGCGGCACCGGCAACAGCACGGTGCCCTCGTAGCCGTAATTGGCCAGCGTGCCGATGCGCAGCTTCTTGGGCACCGGCCACTGGATCTCACCCGCGCTGACGCCCTCGGGCAGGGTCCACTGCAACTGGGTGGCCAGGCCCGAGTCGCCGGCGTTCTTCCAGTAGGTATGCCATTCGGGTTTGTGCGCCAGCTGCAATCCGACCCAGACCGTCGTGCCGGGACCGACCCCATCGGGCGCCTGCGCCATCAATTCGGCGCGTACCTGGTCGGTCGTGACGACGGATGAAGCGGCACTGGCAAACTGCGCGGCCACCGGCAGATGCAACACGCCAAGCGCCGCAAGAATCAGGGGTGCCAGCAGGCGCATCAGGGTTGAGGGATACATCATGGACATGGTGGGAGGCGGGGCGCAGCGCATTAGTTCCGGGGCGCCACCCGTTGCGCAGGCCTTGTCGGCCAGCTGCGCGCTCATTGTCGTATCGGCGACGATAACCTTCGGATGCGCCTGCCTTGGTCGTCGGGCGGCGCCGGCGACTTACATGGCGTCACGGTACGGCAATGCGTTCAGCATGCGCCGCAACGCCGCGCGGCCTGCTCAGGGCGCAAATCCCAGCACTACGCGGCGCGTGCTGGCGCTTTTCTTTTCGATCCTGGTCACGACGACCGCGCCGATCTCTGACGTGTTGGCGACATGGGTGCCGCCGCAGGGCTGCAGGTCGATCTGCTGGTCCTGCCCGATGCGCACCGTGCGGATGCTGCCGCTGCCGCGTGGCGGCTGCACGCTCATGCTCTTGACCAGGGCCGGGTTGGCGTCGAGTTCAGCGTCGCTGATGGCGCCGATGCTGACCGTATGGCCGGCCGCCACCAGGGCTGCGATGCCGGCGCTGAGCTGCTCCTTGTCCAGCGGATCGGTCATATTGAAGTCCAGCCGCGCATAGTCGGGCGTGATCGAGCAGCCGTTGACCAGTTGCGGCACCAGATGGCACAGCAGATGGGTCGTGCTGTGAAAGCGCATCAGGCGGTGCCGGCGCGCCCAGTCGATGCGCGCTGTGACGGTGTCGCCAACGGCCAGGTCCGGGTCGGGCTGTGCAGGCAGATGGCAGATATCGGTCGTGAATTTGCCTTCGGCATCCTTGCCTTTGCGGGTATCGGCAACCATGATTTCGCGTCCGGCTGCGGCGCCGCTGTGCACCAGCAGCACGCCCGCATCGCCAGCCTGGCCGCCTCCCATCGGGTAGAACACCGTGCGGTCCAGCACGATGCCTTGCGGGCCAACTGCGGTGACCGTCGCCTCGCATTCCTTCAAATAGGCGTCGGCGCGAAATAGTTCGTGTGTCATGCCGGCCAATAATACGGGCATGTTCGCCGCCCCATCGACTTCGCCTGCCGTGATCCTGTGCACGCTCAACGCGAAGTACATCCACGCCGCGCTCGGGCTGCGCTACCTGCTGGCCAATATGGGCGATCTGCGCGGGCGCACCGAACTGCGCGAATTCACGATTGCGCGCGATACCGACGACATGGCGCGCGAGCTGCTGCACAGCCTGGGCCCGGCGCTGGATGGGCGGGTGCAGATCATCGGCTTCGGCGTCTATATCTGGAACGTCACACAGACCTGCGCGCTGCTGCGTGCGCTGCGCGCCTTGCGCCCGGAACTGCGCGTCGTGCTCGGCGGCCCGGAAGTCAGCCATGAATGCGATCTGCAGGAAATCGTGGGTTTGGCCGACCATGTGATCACCGGCTGGGGCGACATCAGCTTTCCCAAGCTGTGCCGCGCGCTGCTGTTTGGCCCGCGCCCCCTGATGAAGATCATCGCTGGCGAGCAGCCGGCGTTGGATGCGATCGCGCTGCCTTACGCCGAGTACACCGAGGCCGACCTGGCGCACCGGCTGCTGTATGTCGAGGCCTCACGCGGCTGCCCCTTCAAGTGCGCGTTTTGCCTGAGCGCGCTGGACAAGACTGCATGGGCCTTCGATCCGGATGCCTTTCTGGGGGAGCTCGACAAGCTGTTCGAGCGCGGCGCGCGCAATTTCAAGTTCGTCGACCGCACCTTCAACCTGAAGATCGGCGCAGCGCTGCGCATATTGCAGTTCTTCCTGGACCGCCTGCCACTGGCCGGGCAGGGGGCGCTGTTCGTGCATTTCGAGGTGATTCCCGACCATCTGCCGCAGCCGCTCAAGGACATGATTGCGCGTTTCCCGCCCGGCGTGCTGCAGTTCGAGGTCGGGGTGCAGAGCTTCAGCGTGCCGGTGCAGCAGTTGATAGCGCGCCGCCAGGACAACGCCCGTACCGATGCCAATCTGCGCTGGCTGGTCGAGTCGTCCAATGCCCATCTGCATGCGGATCTGATCTTCGGCCTGCCGGGCGAAGACCTGCAAAGTTTCGGCGCCGGCTTCGACCGTCTGCTGGCATTGGGGCCGCACGAGATACAGCTGGGCGTGCTCAAGCGTTTGCGCGGAACGCCGATCACCCGGCTCGGGCCCGAACACGGCATGGTCTATGACGCGCTGCCGCCCTACACCGTGCAGCAGACGGCCTGCGTGTCGGCCATTGATATGCAGCGTTTCGTCCGGCTGGCGCGCTACTGGGATCTGCTGGCCAACTCGGGGCGCTTTCAGCGCAGCATGCACCTGCTGCTCGGGCGCCCGGACGCAGACCAGCCGGGTGCTGCCCAGGGCTCCGCATTTGCTTCGCTGCTGGCCTGTTCCGACTGGCTATGGGCAACCACCGGCAAGACCAGCGGCCTGACACCCGAGGCCCTGGTCGATCTGCTGTTCGCCTATCTGCATGGGCAGTTGCAACTGGACGCCGACATCTGCCGCAACAGCCTGCTGGCCGACTATCTGCACAGCGGCGCCCGGGGCCGGCCGCAGGTGTTGCGCGAACTGCTGCCACAAGGCGGCGGTCGCGCTGCGCGGCCGGCGCGCCGCTTGCTGGCGCGGCAGGCACAACACCGGGACGGACGGTCTGCGCTCACTGAATCAGACATTGAAACAATTCAGGACCCCACCAACGCCATTGCGTATGAGGCCTGAGCCACTCCACTGATAGAACAACACCATGGACAACACCACTGCAAAACCCGAAACCATTGCCGCACAAGCCCTGGGCTGGATCGACGCGGCCACGCGCGCCATCACGCCGCCGATCCATCTGTCGTCGACCTATCTGCGTGATGAAGACAACCAGTACCGCTCGGGGCGTGTCTATGCGCGCGCCGACAACCCGGCGTTCGATCAGGCCCAGGCGGTGATCACGCAGCTGGAGCAGGGCGTTGACAGCATGCTGTTCGCCTCGGGCATGGCGGCGGCCACCGCGGTGTTCCAGTCGCTGGCACCCGGTGACCATGTGCTGGCGCCCAGGGTGATGTATTGGTCGCTGCGCAACTGGTTGCTGCAGTTTGCGACCCACTGGGGCCTGAAGGTCGAACTGGTGGACATGTCGGACCCGCTGGCGGTGCAGGCGGCCATCGTGCCGGGCGCAACCCGGCTGGTATGGATCGAGACGCCGGCCAATCCGCTGTGGACGATCACCGATATCGCGGCCACCGCCGACATCGCGCATGCGGCCGGCGCGCTGCTGGCAGTCGATTCGACCGTCGCCAGCCCGGTGCTGACGCAGCCCTTGACGCTGGGCGCCGACATCGTCATGCATGCCGCCACCAAATACCTCAATGGCCATTCGGACCTGATCGCCGGCGTGCTGGTCACGCGCGAGAACAGCCCGCAGTGGCAGCGCATCCGCACCATCCGGGCCCAACTGGGCGGCACGCTGGGCTCCTTCGAGGCCTGGATGCTGCTGCGCGGCATGCGCACGCTGTACCTGCGGGTACGCGCTGCCAGCGCATCGGCGCAGCGCATCGCCGAGCATTTCGATGCGCATCCGCGGGTGGCCGAGGTGCTGTATCCGGGCCTGCCCAAGGCCCAGGGCCATGCGGTGGCAGCGCGCCAGATGCAGGGCGGCTTCGGCGGCATGCTGTCGATCCGGGTCAGCGGCGGCGAGGCCGCTGCAATTGCCACAGCGGCCCGCGTGGGGCTGTGGAAGCGCGCCACCTCGCTGGGCGGCACCGAGAGCCTGATCGAGCATCGTGCCAGCGTCGAAGGCGCCGGGTCGCCAGTGCCCACCGACCTGCTGCGACTGTCGGTCGGCATCGAAGAGTGCCAGGATCTGATCGATGACATGGAGCAGGCGCTGCGCCAGGCGGATAGCGCGACCAGCGCCTGATGCGCAGGCCTGGCGATGCCATTTCGCGTCTGCGCGACAGGGTCTTGTGGCCGGTTTTGCCATGCGCATTCGGTTAGCCGATAAAATAGGGTTTCGTCAGGAGAGATGCGCCCGGTCTGTGCAAGCCCGGGAACCAGAATGCCGCACGGGCTGTCGCCAGCCCACGGAGTCTGGCTTATCCCCTGTTTTGTCAAAAAAATGACGGCTTGGGTCGGTAGCTGTTTGTTGCGCTGGCTTGAGTCGTGATGGCTTGTCCGCATGAAGCTTTTTTGCCCAATTGCCCTGATGACGCATCCATGAACTTCCTTCCAATTACTTCCACAGAAAGCGCACGCCATGACCAAAGCTGAGGCAAAAACCGCCGTCAAGGCCAATGGCCTGCGATACAAGACCAAGGCTTCCGGTTCGCCATTTGCCGCTGCTGCGTCGTTCGGCGGGGCCACCATGTCCTGCTTCATGTGCGGCAAGCACCGTCCGCGCTCCTTGATGGGCACGCGCAAGGTGGCCGGCAAGTCGCAGACAGTTTGCGCACCATCGTGCAAGGAACTCGACGCGACCCTGAGCGGCTCGTCGTCCTGATCACCGGTCGGCTTGCCGACGCGGCCAGTGGCTGCATTCGGCTGAGCATTCGCCGCGTGGGCGGCTGAGCAATCGACGCTTGCGCGGCTAAGATCAGGCCATGCAACTGCCTTCGCGCTACTGGGCCGATCTTTCCACCCGACAGTTTGCGCAGCTTGGCGCCGCGCCCGACATCGGCCAGGTCGTAGCCCTGCTGCCGCTGGGCGCGACCGAGCAGCATGGCCCGCATCTCCCCCTGGGCGTGGACAGCGACCTGGTGGACGCGATCGTCACCAGCGCGCTGCCCGAATTGCCCGCAGATATGCCGTTGCTGGTGCTGCCGACACAGCGCATCGGCAAGAGCAATGAACACGCCCGCTTCCCCGGAACCTTGACCCTTGGAGCGGAGACCCTGATCCGGGCCTGGACCGAGATCGGCGCATGTGTTGCCGCCACCGGTGTTCGCAAGCTGCTGCTGTTCAACGCCCATGGTGGCCAGGTTGGCCTGATGGATATCGTGGCGCGCGACCTGCGGGCCCGCCATGACCTGATCGTCTACTCCAGCAACTGGTATGACTTGCCGATTCCGGATGCCGTGATGGCGCCCTTCGATGCGACCGAGCAGCGCTTTGGCGTACATGGCGGCGACGTCGAAACATCGATGATGCTGGCCCTGCATCCGCAGCGGGTGGCGATGGAGCAGGCAAAGAACTTCGTATCGACTTCCCAACTGCGCGCCAGCCAGTATCCGATCCTGGGCAATGGCAGGAGCGCGCGCCTGGCCTGGCAGATGCAGGACTACAACGCGCAAGGCGCCGCCGGCAATGCGGCGGCTGCAAGCGCGGCCAAGGGCCAGGCGCTGGTGGCGGCGGCAGGCCAGCAACTGGCGCTGTTGCTGCAGGAACTGTCGCGGCTTCCCTTGTCCACGCTGGTCGAACGGCCGCAGTTGGCGGATTGACGTCCGCTCTCGCTGCGCGCCTTGGCTATGCAATGTGAGAGCAGCTCGCCCGCCATCGGTCGGTTGATCCGCCGGACGCTGGGTACGCGCAAAGGCACTGGTTAAGGCACAGGCCTCGACACAGACTCGGGCACAGACACGGGAACGGGAGCCGTCACGTCCCGACCCAGCGCAGCCTGGACTACTGCGCCAGGGCCAGGATCGAGCGACCCAGATTGCTGCGGGCCTGCGCTTCACGCAGTTCATGAAACTGCCGGGTGTGATAGATCCGCTCCCGGTCCAGGAATCCTTGCAGGATACGGCGCCGGTTGCTGCGAAAAGCCGCGCTTTCAACGGACTGGTATTCACGCACGATCTGCCGTTCATAGGCGTCAAACACCGCCGGCGGCGCGCCCAGAATGGCCAGGTCCACGTCGAGCAGCAACTCCTGGTCTGCCGATTGCGGCGGCTGATCGTGCCGCGTGACCATGATCAGTGCATGGACCTGATCTGCGGTTTCCTGCGCGGCGCCGCAATCCTGCAGCGCGGTGCGTGCCCACTCAGCGCTGCGCCTTTCGTTGTCACTGGCACCGATGTCGTAGATCGCATCGTGAAACCACAGCGCCAGCGCGACCGCGTCGGCCTGCCGTGCCAGCGCGCGCATGCCGGCCAGGTGGCGCAGACAGGCGTTCAGGTGTTCCAGCGTGTGGTAGTGGCGATGCGGCTCGCAGTAGCGTGCGCACAGCAGTGCCAGCAGGTCTGCGGGGGGCGGCTGTGGTGCCAGCGCCTGCCAGTTGGCATTCCATGCCGGCTGATGGCGCGCGATGAATGGCTGTGCCTGCATGCTCGGATTGGACTCTGGGGCGAAAAGGACGGTAGCCGGTTGGTGAACTACTTGTTGTGACCGCGCGCATCAGTGCAGGATCGATGCAGGACTGCTGCAATGCCTCAACCGCGCCGAGCCAGCCAGTGGTCCAGCGACAACCAGCCCGGCCCGTTGGCCATCAGGAACAGCAGCACCGCCGCCCACACGCCATGCAGCGCGTAGGCGCCGGGGTAGACAAAAATCTGTATCGTCAGCGTCATGACCAGCAGGGCCAGCGCCGATAGCCGGGTCGCCAGCCCGATCAGGATCAGGATCGGAAACAGGTGTTCCGCTCCGGCTGCGGCCAGCGCCGCCAGTTCGGGTGGCAGCAGGGGCAACTTGTATTCCTCCTGAAACAGGAACACCGCCGAGTCGGACAGCCGGGGCCAGCCGAGCTGGAACTCGCCATTGACGATGTCGATCGCCAGGCCCTCGATCTTGGTCTGACCGGATTTCCAGAACACGGCGGCGATGGAAAAACGCGCAATGATCGCGGTCAGGCTGTCTGGAATGCGCGCCAGCAAACCATGTACCTCGCGCAACAGCCCGGCCATCGGGCCGGACGACTGTGCAGGCAAGGTGTTGGATACGGGCAAACTCATGGTGAAGACTCCATCTGGATGACGAGGGGGTAACGCAGCAGCAGGGCGATCGCGCCCGGCAGATCAAGGTCGGGATGCGCCTGCGCGGCAAGGTCGGCTGCCTGCGCCAGTGTTGCCCCGGCCTGCAATTGCGACAGGAACAGGTGGGCGCCGGCGTCGATCTGCACGGTCTGCACGTCCAGGCCGTCGCGAAACACCAGTACATGCTGCCCGACCTGCGGGTCGACCCGGGCAATGTCCAGTTCGCCCTGATGCGCGGCCCAGAGCGAAAAAATCGCGAAATCCGAGTTATGCAATTGCATTGAAGGGTGCAGGGCGAATTGCAGCTGGCCCAGCTGCTGGGGGTCGGCCAGCGCGGCGCCGATGGCGTCTGCAGACAGCGTATCGGCGTCGGCCGCGTGGCAGGCCAGGATGCGGGCCATCTCCAGCCGGCACACATCGGCCAGATAGGGAACCGTGGCCGCAGGCGCAAAGCCGGCAATGCAATCGGCAAAACGCTGCCCGACAAAGGCGATCAGGCGCGAGCGTGGCGGCTGCTGGTACAGGAACACCCGTGCCATGGCGCGAAAGAATTCTGCACCGACCAGTTCCTGTGTCACTGGAAACTGTTCGGCCAGCGCATCCAGCAGGGACACGATGATGTTGTTGCGGTAAATGCCAAACCGGATTGCCGGGTCCGACCCGTTCCAGCTGCGCAGCCCGCGCGGACAGAGCGGCTGCGGGTCCAGCAAGGCATGGGCGAATGCGGCTTCGGTGTTCATTGGCAGCACCCGGCCCAATGCAATCGGCTGCTGCTGGAAGGTTTCATGCGGCCAGTCCTTGCCTGGCCCGGCGCGATGCTGCCTGGCTTGCCGCCTGGGCATCATGCAGCAGCCGGTCGGCCTGGCGGGCCTCGGCCAGCAGCACCTGCAAGGGCGGAACGTCGTTGTCGCGCTCCAGCACAGTCGCGACCGGCCCGGTCAGGCCGAGTGCAAAGCGGTACAGCTCCCAGACGGCAGGATCGACCGGCGCGCCATGGCTGTCGATCAGCAGCGGGTCACCTGCGGCATCGGTCTGGCGGGAAAAACCGGCCAGGTGGATTTCGCCAACTGCCGCCAGCGGCAAGTCCTGCAATGCGGCCCTGGCGTCGCGCCCATGGTTGACGCTGCTGACATGCACGTTGTTGACGTCGAGCAGGAGTCCACAGCCGGTGCGTTGAATGATGCTTGACATGAACGCGGCCTCATCGATCGTCGAGGACTCGAACTCGACATAGGTGGCCGGATTTTCCAGCAGCATGCGCCGGCCCAGGCGCGACTGCACCTGATCGATATGGTCGCAGACCCGCTGCAGGCTCTGGGCGGTGTAGGGCAGTGGCAACAGGTCGTTCAGGAATACGTCGCCGTGGCTCGACCAGGCCAGATGCTCGGAGAACTGTTGTGGCTGGTAGCGTTCAAGCAGACGGGCCAGGCGCTCCAGGTGCGGCTTGTCCAGCGCTCCCTGCCCGCCAATGGACAGGGCCACGCCGTGGATCGACAGGGGGTAGTTTTCGCGGATACGGCCCAGCAGATGGTGCAGCGGGCCGCCATCGACCATGAAGTTTTCGGCGTGCACCTCGAAAAATCCGGCGTCGGGAGCCTCCTGCAGCACCTGGCGCATCTGGCTCGCCTTGAGCCCGATACCGCAGCGCGACGCAGGCAGTCGGCCCACGCCGGTATCACCCGAATACGCGCTGCGCTTCGGGGATACCGATGTGCTGTCGGCTGCCATGTTCGCCGGGCCCGGGGTCAGGCCTTTTTCTCTTCGAATTCCTTGAGTTGGCCGTTGCCGGTAGGCGATGTCTTGGACATGGTTTTCTCGCAGCTGCCCTTGGCGACCAGTTTCCAGGCATTGCCCTGGTAGTCGACCTTGGACGTGCCGGCACAGGTCGTGCCCGCGCCCGCGGCGCAGTCATTCTTGCCCTTGAGCGCGACGCCGAAGCATTTTTCCTTGTCGCCCGACTGGGCCAGGGCCGGTACGGCCGCCAGGGTCATGGCGGCGCCAAATGCCAGCGCCAGCGTGGCAGCGGCATAACGGGTGGTGGTGTTGGATGGGTTCATGTGGGTCTCCTTGCGCTAGGCGTTGAGGTAGGGGTCGGTGCGCAACAGCAATTCGTGATGCGCTGCCTGTCTGTCGCAATGCGCAGTGCCGAACTTACATGAATTGCGCTGGCTCAACGCAGATGCAGGATTTCGGTCGACGGGTGAAAGGCGAACCAGGCAAACCAGAACGCCGTCAGTGAAGGCAACAGCGCACCTTGGGCGTCGAAAACCTGCGCACTGTGGTGCTGCGCGCTGTAGTCGATGCGCAGGCGCCTGCCGGCCACGGTGTCGTGCAGGCTGCCCCGGCCATCGACCCGGCGCGCCAGCACACTGAACGGATAGGCCTTGTAGACATCGCCGACCTGCACGCCGAGCACCCATTCCTTGAGCGGCAAGCGGTCGTCGCGTTGCGCCACGTCGAACATCAGCTGCTGCACCTTGTCGTAGCCGGCATAGGGGTCGCGGTCGTAGTCGCGCGCAAACCCGGTATCGGTGGACAGCACTGTCGTTGCCGGGTGGCGCGCGCGCCAGTCGGCCCAGCTGGTGTGCGCAAGCGCAAGGGCCTGCAACCGTGTGCCTTTGCGCGGACCGCTGATGGCGGTCTGCGTGATCTGCGACCACAGCGATTCGGTAGCACGGTCAAACAGCAGTACGTCGCTGTTGTACAAGAGGCCGGACACGCCAAATTGCAGTGCCTGTCCCGCCACTTGGGCATCGAATGCCATGCCGGTTCCGCATAAGGGGCAATAGGTGACGGCGACGCTCTGCTGGCCGAACCGGTCATTGACCACCTCATGCCAGTTCAGGATGCGGATTGGATAGGCGCGTGCGATGCCGTCGAGGAACAGGCCGAGTACCCGGTCCTCGTCGCCCAGACCGGACTGTGCGGCACCGACGAAGCGCGGCTTGTCGATCGCCGGAATGCCGTCGCGCGGCGGGCCGCCGCGCTGGACCGCGGCCAATGGCACGCTGGCGCCGGTCAGATCAAAGCCGTTGAAGTCGGAGTTGCCCTGGGCGCTTGCCCGCTCGCCTGGCACAAGCACTGCGACCCACGCGCATCCCAGGATCAGAGCCTGGCGGCGCCCGGGCCGCGACCTGGCTGGGCCCAAGGCCCACGGTGGCAAGGTGGACAACTGCGACATGGTTGCAGGGAGTCGCGCCAGCACAGCGCTTTCTTACAGTTTCCCGACAGTGCGGCTTGGCCGATCGCAATGGGCCTGTCGTGCGGCGCCTATGCTGCAGTACCAGTCGCCTGCGCTATCCAGTCCGAACTGCGTTGCCACAGCTGCGCGGCCAGCGCGACATCCCGGCCCATGGCACTGGGATTGCGGGGCTGGCACTTGTCGTAGTACAGGCCGCTTTCCTGCGCGACCGCATCGGACGTGGCGCAGTGCAGCGTGGTCAGGGCGCCTTGCTCGGGCGAGATCATGCCCAGCTTCATCAACGGCCGGATCGGCCACGGAACGCCGCGCCAGACATCAGAGGCCACCACGCCCGGGTGCAGGGCATAGGTGCTGACGCCGCTGCCCTGCAGGCGCCGCCCCAGTTCGGCGCTGAACAGCACATTGGCCAGTTTGGAATTGCTGTATTCATCGATGGCAGTTCGGGTGCGGCTGGGCTGGCGCAGTGCATTCCAATCCAGGCCGGTGGCGCGGTAATGTGCCCGACTGGCCACTGTGACTATGCGCGCCGGCGCCGAAGCGGTGATGCGTTCGAGCAGCAACTGCGTGAACAGGAAATGCCCCATGTGATTGACGCCAAAGGCCAGCTCGAAGCCCGACACGGTCAGCCCGCGTGCGCCGGCCAGGCCGGCATTGTTGACCAGCAGATGCAATGGCAGCGCGCGCGCCAGGAAGTTCTTGGCACAGGCCTGCACCGATGCGAAATCACCCAGGTCCATGTTCAGTGCTTCGACCTGCGGGTTGCCGCTGGCCGCGCGAATCTGCTCCAGCGCCGCCTGGCCGGTAGCCGCATTGCGGCAGGTAATGAAGAGCTGCGCGCCCCGACGCGCCAATTCACGCGCCGTGACCAGTCCGATGCCGGTATTGGCGCCGGTGACCAGTGCAACGCGGCCGGCCAGGCTGGGATTGTTCGAGGCTGTCGTTGGCATGATGATCAGGCGCCGAAGCGCCGATGGTGTGGATCAGGCGATGCTAAGGCAATGCGGTCCCAGTCCCTCATGGCGCGCTGCATGCAGACCTGTTGCGCTTTGCCCGAGACCATTGCTTGTGCGATCCGCCGCCATCACGCGTAGCTGATCCAGTTGGCGTACTGCGCATCGTCCAGATGCGGCAAGGTGTTGTAGGTCAGCAGCGTGTGGCGCTTGGGGTTGAAGCTGAACTCGGTCACCGAGCTGTTGCGTATGCGCAAGTTCAGTTCGATGCTCATCTCGGGAGCCAGGCCCAGCACCAGTGCGACGGCGGTCGATATCGGGCCGCCGCTGGAGACCATCAGCACATTGCCGTCGTGATTCTTGCGCACCTGCTCCAGTACCTGCGCAATGCCATCGGAAAACTCCTGGTAGCTCGGCATGCCGCGCGGGCTGACGACGCCGTTCATCCATTGCGTCAGGCCGTCGCGCAGCAAGCGGAAATGGTGCCGGTACAGCTCGGGCGTATCGGGCTTTTGCAACTTGTGCGGATGCACGGTTTCGATCACCGCGACGCTGTCGTACTCGTTGAGCGCGGCGTACTCCTGCGCTTGCAACGACAAACCTGCGCCCTGGCGAATGCCGTCCCAGGTCTGGCGGTGGCGACGCAGTGTGCCGCTGATCGCCGCGTCAAAATGCAGGCCCTTGTGCGCCAGATAGGCGCCCAGTCGCTCGCTCTGGCGGCTGCCAAGCGCGCTGAGCTGGTCATAGTCGTCGGCGCCAAACGATGCCTGGCCGTGGCGTACGAGGTAGAGCGTTCCCATGTGCCAATTGTGCTGAGCGCGCGCCGTCGCAGCAGTCACGCCAGCGACGCATGGCGCGTCGCAGCAACCACAATGCAATCGGCCGCGCGCCGGCGGGTCAAAAAATTGCGCGTTCGACGCGCGTATTCGATCCAGTCAAAGTGCCACCATCCCATCAGCCATGGGCGCCACGGCCGCGGCATGCACGGCCGGTGTTGCGGGCACTTGCAGGCTTCAGGTGCCGAGCAGTTCTCCGAGCGGCTTGAAGTCGTCGACCCGGTCGCACACGGACTTGACCATCAGCAGGATAGGCACGCCAAGCAGCAGCCCCCAGACGCCCCAGAGCCAGCCGAAGGCCAGCATGCCGACGAAGATGGTGACCGTGTTCAGGCGGCTGGTGCGGCTCATCAGCCAGGGCGCGAGCAGATTGCCGGTCACGATGTGCAGCAACAGCGATACGCCGGCAATAAGCAGTGCCGTCTCCACGTTGTTGAACTGAACGAAGCCCACCAGCGCCGAACCAGCCGTCAATACCAGTGACCCGATGTAGGGAATGAAGTTGAGCGCAAAGGCCAGCATGCCCCATACCGCGGCGTGTTCCACCCCGATAAACAGGAAGGCAAGTCCGGTAGCCAGCCCGACCACGACGCTGATCACGACCTGTATCAGCAGGTAGCGCTGGATCTGACCGGTGATCTCGTCCAGCGCCTGCACCGTGATCTTGCGCCGCGCAAAGGTGGGTCCGGCCAGCCGGACCATCTTGCGCCGGAAGCTGTCGCCCGAGGCCAACAGGAAGTAGGCGACGAACAGCACCGCGACCGCCTGCCCCAGCGCCATCGCTACTGCCGGCATGCTCGACCACAGGTAGTCCTTCAGGTTGAACTGCGGACGTTCGATCTGAACGCGTGTCACGCCACTCGCCGCCGCGGGTGCGCTCGTGGCGCTCTCCTTGGCTGCCTGCTCGAGTTGCGTTGCCGCCTTCTGCACCTTGTCCAGCGCGGAATCGGGTTTGTTGCGCTGTGTGCGCGCCATCTGGCGCACCTTCTGCGCCGCCGCAGGCAGCGATTCGACGAACTGCGTGGCGTCGTCGCTCAGCGTCCAGGCTGTCCAGCAAGTGGTGCCAACCAGAGCGACCATCACGATGCCTGCTGCCAGCGCACGCGCCAGGCCAAGTCCTTGCAGCCAACTCACCGCCGGCCGCAGCGCGTAGCTGAGCATCAGCCCCAGCATCACCGGAATGACAACAGCGCCGGCCCAATGCAGCATGAACACCACGCCCAGCAGGGCCAGCACAGCCATCGACAGGCTGCGGTTGTCCATGGGCATCTGCAGGAGCACTGGCGCCCTGATGGCGTCGGAGGCTTCAGACTCAGGCTGGAGCTCGATTGGATTCACGGTGTCGGTCATGGTGCAGGATACTGCAAGGTGGCGCAGCCCATGCCGCTGTGTGACCTTCAGGGCGCTTGCATGCCGCCCATTGCGCGCGAGCAGTTTCGATAGGTGGCCAGCGCCAACGCCAACTTCCAGCGGCCATTGACGCCTGCTGCGGATGCCCGGTCACAAAAGCTCGCGCGTTTCAATGCCCATTGTGCGGAGTTGCTGGCGCGCGAGCCTGAAGTCCATGTCATCTCTGCTCATATCGGAAAACAGGAAATCGCAGGCGGTCAAGTTCAGCGCAACGCGGCTGGCGACTCGTCCGTCAATCGCATTGTTGCCCCCGGGATGCAAATACGCCGTAACAGCGAAGTCCACACCGCTGTGCGGCTCGGCGATCTCGACGTCCACATCGAACCCGCGGCGACGCAATGCATCGGAGCGATAAGCCATGTCGAGAAAATCGAATCGAATGGACGCGCCAATTTTCTCCGTGTTGTCGATGTAGGCATCCGGATACACGTAGGACTCGGGGCTCGCACGATAGAGGGCGGCCATCGCCTTGTTTGCCGCGATCAGCGCCTGGATGCCTTCGCGACACACTCCTGCGACGACGCGAAAGAGCGTGTCACCCTGGTCTGGCGGCACGTTGTTGAACAACAATGCGAGCGCATCGTTGGCCACTGCGTTTTCGTGGATGGCCTGTTCGATCGACACATAGCCGAGTGCTGTATCCCAATCGGCATAGATCTCCTTGACACTGCGGTTGAAGTCGCAAGCTGGCTCTTGCGTGAAATGGATCAACAGCCTGAGAAATCGCCGTGTAGGCAGGTCATCCGTTGGTCGTTTGCCAAAAGTGCCGAGCAGCGACCAACTGACAATTGCGCCAAACTCCCGCAGATCGATGTCACGGCCGAGCTTGCGCCATACCTTGCTCAGCAAGTGCAGCACGCGCACATAGCGCGTCGGAACAGCGCCACCGAGAAGCCCGGCATAGAACAGGTCAGCCGCTTTTTGACCGGCGATTCGATAGATCGCGTAGACCTGCACCAGCATGGCCGACGCCTCGTACAAGTCAACCGATTGAATTTCGGACTCCGAGACCAGGCAGGCAAGTATCTGTGCATAGTTTTTTTCGGCGGCCCCAAGCGTGTCCGGATCGAGGCTGTCCAATGACAAAACGGGCCGCCTCCACATGTGTTCCGACGCGCGTCGTTCGTGTGCCGTCATGCGGGACCAACGTATCAAGGGCGTCGGAACAGGCGCCAGGCGCAAGTCCGTCTCGATGCTTTGCATGCCATGGAAGATTGCGGCCAGGCGCAGGCGGAAGATCTTGTTTCCGTGTGGAGACAGCACGAAGTCATGCAGATGTCGGAACTCATGATCGAGCACGCTCGCGACGGCAAGATCATGCAGACTGGCATGGTCAAGACCGGCCAAGGCCAAGGGCTCGCCTTTGACAAGCGCCAGGAAGCGCTCAAACGCGTCCGGCGCAGACGCGTGGTAGCGCAGGCACACGCCGAGAAACTTCGTGTCGAATACGCCGTAGTCCGCTTGAAGGAATGGCAGGGCCACGCTAGTCTTTCGCGGCGATCGATTCGATCAGCTCCTGTATCTGTTCCTTGGTCAGATCGGCGCTCCAGCGGATCTCGACCTCGCCCTGCGAACTCACAATCTTGATCATCTTCTTGTTGTCGGGCGCCTTGCGCAAATACTCCAGCAAGGTGAGGCAGAAGCTGCCGACCGTGAAGCCAAAGGACAAGATGGCCGTGATAGCCGCCAACTCAAACAGACCGAATTCGAAACCCTGAGGCCCTTCCACCTTCTTGGTGGAAAGTTCGGTCACGTCCTGCGGGTGCTTGCGCAACTCATCGGCCAGTGGGTCGATCAGTTCTTGCGCGCCGACGATTCTCAACTGGATCATCTGTGGTGCAGCCATTGCCATCTCCTGAGTCGGCGTACAGCGACTGTCTTGCGACCGCGAGACACACTACGTTGCACGCGCGTGTTGCAATCTTCGTCAAGCGAATCCGCTTGTCAAGTGACCAGCTGCCGCTTGACCATCTGCCACCAGTCCCGCGTCAACGCCTGGTCGCCGCGACTTCAGTCCCGGCCGTCAGTCCAGTCAAAACGCCCACCCTGATCCAGATGCGTCAGCACCAGGCGCAGGTCGAACTCGACCTGGTGGTAGTCGCTTTGCATGTGGCAGCACAGTTGGTAGAAAGCCTTGTCGTGTTCGCGTTCGCGGATATGCGCGAGCTCATGCACCACGATCATGCGCAGAAAGGGTTCGGGCAGGTCCTTGAACAGGCTGGCCACGCGGATCTCGCGCTTGGACTTGAGCCGGCTACCCTGCACCCGCGACACGGTGCTGTGCGTTCCCAGTGCCTGGGCGATCAACTGCAGCCGCGGGTCGTAGGCGATCTTGCTGATCGGCAGCGCGCTGCGCAAGTAACGGCTCTTGATCCCGCCCACATAGTCGTACAGCGCGCGCTCGGTCCGCACCTGGTGCTGGCTGTCCCGGTAGCGGTGCTGCAGCGTCGCGGCCAGGCGCCCCGAATCGATCAGTGCGCGCGCCGATGCCTGCAGGGATGGCGAGTAGCCCTGCAGGTATTTCACGCGCTGGCGCCGGCAAGCACCCGCGCCAGCATTGCACTGTCGATATTGCCGCCCGAGATGGTGGTGCCGACCACCAGGCCGGCATTGGCGTCGCGCTCCTGCATCGCGGCGGCGAAACCGGCGGCGCCGGCGCCCTCGGCCACGTTGTGGGTGTCGGCATAGATGGCGCGAATCGCCTGGGCGACCGCCGTGTCGCTGACCTGCACGATATGGTCCAGATGCTGCTGCAATATCGCCAGCGCATCGGCTTCGGCAACGCGGCAGGCCATGCCGTCGGCCAGCACGGTGGTCACCGGCGCAGCCACGACACTGCCTGCAGCCAGCGAACGGGCATAGCTGTTGGCATGGCTGCTGATCACGCCAACGATGCGCACCGGGTGGTGCAGCGCAAGCTTGGCGGCAATCGCCGCGCAGATGCCCGAGCCCAGGCCGATCGGCACATAGACGATATCCAGCCCGGGTGCAGCCTGAAAGAATTCCCACCAGCAGGTTGCGACACCGCGCACCAGCTGGGCGCCGAAGCTGGGCACCATGCGCGCGCCGTGCTGCTCGGCCAGGCCGATGGCGTGCTCGCGGCTGGCCTGGAAGTCGTCGCCGTGTTCGACCAGGTGCGCGCCCAGCGCACGCATGGCGGCGTTCTTCTCGACCGAGTTGCCATGCGGAACGACGATGGTGCAGGCCACGCCATAGGCGCGCGCGGCCCAGGCCACGCTCTGGCCGTGATTGCCGCGGGTGGCGCTGATCACCGCGTGCGGCAATGCGCCGCGCTGGTGCATGTCATCGAAGAAAGTCAGTCCGCCGCGAATCTTGAAGGCGCCGACCGGGCTGTGGTTTTCATGCTTGAACCAGCACTCGGTGTCCAGGCGCTGGCTCGACAGGGCCCAGCGGTATTGCGGCGTGGCCGGCATCTGCTGATAGACGATCCGGGCGGCCGATTCGATTTCCGCCAGGCTGGGTAAATGGATGGTGCTCATGGGCTCGGCGCGTGCAGCGCTCTCTGAAAATCGTTCATAGGGCGGGTCAGGCCGCCCAGCGCATTTAATCGTCGCTGCGCTGCGCAGTCGTTGCGCCCAGGCCGTCGTGGTGCGTCACAGCCAGCATATCGCGAGACTGTCGTCACAGCGCCACGCTGCCATCGACGCAGGTCACTGCCTGCCCGCCCACCCAGACCTGGCCGGCGGCGTCGGTGCTGATGGCAATGCGGCCGGCGCGACCGAGCGCGGCACCCTGCGCGGCGCGGTAGTGGTCGGGCAAGTGGCCATCGGCGATCAGCCACTGGGCCAGGCTGG
>JBBKVW010000350.1:0-4487 GCA_037968655.1 Burkholderiaceae bacterium | reverse complement strand
GTGCGAGCGCACGCACCGCGGGTAGTTGATCGGCGCGTAGCAGGGCAATGGCGGAGATCGGTACGGTGACGACGCGCAATGACTCGCCCACGGCTGTGTCCAGGATCGCGCGCGCGCTCAGGCGCACCGTCTCGCTCCAGATCGCGCGCGCGAAATGCTGGGTCCGCTCCGGCGTCGGGGCCTTCATCTCGCGCAGACGGCAGGCCAGTTGCAGCGCCATCAGCGCCGCCGGCGTCGACCAGTTGGACTGCAGGCCCATGCCGTGCGCCGCGTCCGAGGGCGTCAGGCCGGCCACCTGCAAAAGACCCTTGCGCTTGAGCGACGCCACGACGCGCTGCGCGCCAGGCGAAGGCGCCAGGCGGCGCAGTGACTGGGGTTGCGCGCCCACCTTGTTCAGCAACTCCCGCTCGCGCGCGCTCAGCTCGCCGGCTGCAGCCGCCGCCTGCGCGCCAAACGGCAACAACACGAAGCGCCCATGCAGCGAAGAGCCGCCATCGACATCGTCCAGATCGGCCTGCAGCAAACGCAGCAGGTCCGGACAGCGTGCGCCCAGCAGCGCAATCGGCACGATGCGCTGCGGCCCGACGCCCAGCTTGCCATTGGCGCCAATGTGGATCTCGCTGTCGCCGCCCAGGCCGATGGTGCGCACGTCAATTGCCCGCACCATGGTGCGCCAGCCGCCGACCTCGGCGCCCTCTTCGGTGACCCGCGGCCGGCCCTCCTGCAATATGCCCAGGTCGGTCGTGGTGCCGCCCATGTCGGACAGGATGAAGCTGTTCAGGCCCGACAGCCACTGCGCGCCGACCAGACTGGCGGCCGGACCCGACAGCACCGTCTCGATCGGCCGCAGCGCCACGCTCTCAGCCAGCGCGAGCGTGCCGTCGCCCTTGACGATCATCAGGGGGCACCGGATCTGCAGCGCCTGCATGGAGCGGTGTACCGCCGCGATCAGCGTCGACACCCTCGCGATCAGGCGCGCATTGAGCGCCGCCGTAAGCGCCCGGCGCGGCGCGTCGAGCGAGGACGACAGCTCGGTGGACAGCGTCACCGGCTTGCCGGTGCGCGCCGTGATCAGTTCGCGCACCGCCTGTTCATGCGCGGCATTGCGCACCGCAAAGGTCGAGGCCACCGCAAACGCATCGACCTTGGCGGCGACTGCGTCGAGCGCCAGTTCCAGTGCCGCCAGATCCAGTGCGCGGACCGCCTCGCCGTTGTGGTCATGCCCGCCGGCGATGGTGATCAGCGGCACGCCGGGGAATGCCGACGCAATGCCGGTGCGCTCGACCATGCGCGCATCGAAACCCACCAGCACCACTGCCACCGCGCTGCCATGGCCCTCGACCACCGCATTGGTGGCCAGCGTCGTGGACACCGACACCAGGCCGATGTCCTGCGGCTGCAGGCCCTGGGGCAGCTGCGCCACCGCCTGCTCGATCGCCTCGGTCACGCCGATGGCCAGGTCGCCCTTGGTGGTGATGGCCTTGGCGCGCGCCAGCACGCGGTGGCCATGGGACTCGATGATGGCGGCGTCGGTATAGGTGCCGCCGGTATCGACGCCGATCAGGTAGGAGGATGTGGAGGCCATGCGCGCTTGATGGGGAGATTGGCGGCAAGCATAGCGCCTCAATCCCTTGACCGGCTCAGTCAGGCAGGGGTTGATGATGCGCAAAACCCTGTAAGCTGACGCGGGTGTTGCGAACCCTGCGTACCGAACTGGGCAGCGAACCGCCCGATGGCAGCGCCGAGGCGCTGTTCGCCTGCTGGCTGATGAGCGACGTGCAGGTGCTCGACACCGCTTCGCCGGCACGCTGCGAATGGGTCGCACAGCTGGCAGACGACCCCTTGTGGGAGCCGCTGCAACCGATGCACCGGCCCTACGAAGCCCTGACCCACTGGGCCCTGGCCGCGCATGTCGAGATGGTGGCCCAGCAACCACTGGCTCCGGCCAGCGGACGGCGCTATGACCTGGCTCTCAGCCTGGGCGACAACATCGACAACGCGCAGCACAACGAACTGCAGACCTTCCTGGCCATCGTCGCCGGTGGCCGCGCCCGGCTGTCGGCCTTTGGCGGTGTGCAGGACGCGTCCGGCCACGATGGGGCCGGGCCCTGGCCCTATTGGTGCCCGCAGCCGCAAGTACCAGACCTCTACAAGCCGCGTGGCCTGCCGGTTGTGCCTGATTTTCTGGAGCGCGCCAGCGCCGAACTGGTCTCGCCCGGGCTGGGCCTGCCCTGGGCCAGCGTGCCCGGCAACCATGACCTGATGCGCCAGGGCACGGCGCTGCCCGAACCGCTGATCGAGGCCATCGCCACTGGCAGCGCCAAGATGCTGCACCGTCCGCCGGGTTTGCAGCCGGCCGATCCGCTGGCCTGGTTCGTCGACCATCCCGCCGCGTTCTCGCGCGGCGATACCCGCAAAGTGCCGGCGCTGCAATCGCGCGCGGCGCTGTCCAAACGCGAATGGATCGCAGCGCACTTATCGCATGGCGCAGTTGGTCTGAGCGACGCCAATCTGGCCAGCGCCAGCGCCGATGCCGTGATCGACGCGGAACATGTGCGCGTCATCCTGCTCGACACCAACCATCCGGCCGGTGACTACGAGGGCAGCGTCGGCGCGGCGCAACTCCAGTGGCTGGACGAGCTACTGGCGCAGGTAGATGCGCAAAAAGGCCGCATCGCCTTACTGGCCAGCCACCATGGTGCACTGTCACTCACCAATACCCGGGGCGGTGATCCGCAGCGGCGCCTGGGCCAGGCCCTGACCGATGTGTTGCACCGCCACCCCAGCCTGGTGGCCTGGCTGGTCGGCCATCGGCACCGGCATCTGGTGACGCCGCACCCCGGCGCGTCGGGCGGCTTCTGGGAAATCGCCACCGGCTCGCTGATCGACTGGCCGTCGCAGACCCGGTCGGTCGAGTTGCTGCGCCACCGAAGCGGCCAGCTGGAAATCGCCTGCACCCTGCTCGACCATCAGGCGCCGGCTGGCAGCCTGGCCCATCTGCACCACGGCCTGGCGCGGCTGTGCGCGGCGCGGCAAGCGTCGCAGATGCAGGGCGGCGCAGCGGATGGCAACGTTCGGCTGATACTGCGCCGCGGGCGCGATGCACGGATGTAAGGCCTTGACGACGCACTGTCACCGCTATCGCCTGCGCAGCGCAGCGCCACCGGAACGCGCCTGACTGGCGGCCGTCTCACCCACTTCCCGCCGTCGGCTTGCCGTGGCGCCCGAGATCTTCGTGGACGCGACCATCGCCTTGACATCTGGTTTTCAGCGCGTAGGATGTATAAACACAAGAGGATATACATCATGGAGCTACAAGTTTCAAAATGGGGTAACAGTCTTGCCCTGCGAATCCCCTCCGAAATCGTGCGCCGGCTCGGATTGCGCGATGGAGCTACTGTGCAGGCCCAGCTCACTGTTGACGGCAGCCTGTCCATTCGGCCGGCGCAGTGGGATCGCAAGGCGTTCGCGCTCGAGCTGACCGAAGCCCGCGATACCATGCCCATGAGCGATTCCGTGATGGAGGAACTGCGCAGCGGTACGCGGTACTGAAATGGTCTATGTCGACACCAGCGTACTCGTGCCGTTGTTCCTGAACGAACCGCATAGCGTGGCAGCGGCTCGATGGTACGCACGCGAGAAGAACGAACTCGTCGCCGCAGCTTGGTGCATTCCAGAGTTCGCCAGCGCCCTGGGCATCAAACAACGCACGGGCGCTATCGATGCGCAACAGGCCCAGGGTGCATGGAGGCGATTCGAACGAATGGTCGCTGCCGACCTTCGATTGGTTCCAGTAGCACCCGCCAACTTTCATCGCGCGGCCGAGTTGGTGCTCGAAGCCGCGAGCGCGTTGCGTGCTGGCGACGCCCTCCACCTGGCGTGTGCCGAAGCTGCCGGTGCGAAGCACATGGCAACCCTGGACGACGTCATGAGCCGCAATGCGCAAAGACTGAAGATCAAGCCGGTCGTGCTGCGCAGTACGCGCTGACAAATAAAAATGGGCTGGAAGTGCTGACGATCTAAAGCGAGTGCGCAAGTCGCTGTTCGGCCAGGAGCAGTGTCCGTCGAGTGGCAGCTATATAGCCGCTCACCTCACACCGATGGCGCGCTCCGTCAATCGTCTGATCGTCTGCAATGCCTTGGCCAAAGCCACGCGGTGTCGATCGAATTGTGGACGTAGTTCTACAACGATCGGCGAGCACTCAGCGCTTTGGGTTCTCACCGTTTAGCAAGCCTTGGCTGGCCGGGTGTGACTGTCAGGCCTTGCCGTCCTTGCGCTCGCGCTCCGGGGGCCATTCCTGCATCTCTTGAGCGATGAACTCGGCCAATGGCGTGATCTGGCCTTTGACGCTCGCGGCCTCCAGGGCTTTCATGTAGGCATCCCGCCGGCTCATCCGGATCACCGTCCACGGGTAGCCGCCGGATGCCAGCAGCGTGTTCATCAGGAAGCGACCGATGCGGCCGTTGCCGTCGTAGTACGGATGGAT
>JBBKVW010000349.1:0-12635 GCA_037968655.1 Burkholderiaceae bacterium | reverse complement strand
CAGGCGCGTGTCGTCGTGCCCTTGTGGCAGCTCAAAGGCATCAACAAGCGCATGAACGAGGGCGAGTCGAACTCGCGCAGTGCCAAGAAGGAGATGATCGAGGCCAACCTGCGCCTGGTCATCTCCATCGCCAAGAAGTACACCAATCGTGGCCTGCAGTTCCTGGACCTGATCCAGGAAGGCAATATCGGCCTGATGAAGGCGGTCGACAAGTTCGAATACCGGCGCGGCTACAAGTTTTCGACCTACGCAACCTGGTGGATCCGCCAGGCCATCACGCGCTCGATCGCCGACCAGGCGCGCACGATCCGCATCCCGGTGCACATGATCGAGACCATCAACAAGATGAACCGCATAAGCCGCCAGCATCTGCAGGAGTTCGGCTTCGAGCCCGACGCCAGCGTGCTGGCCGAGCGCATGGAAATCCCGGAAGACAAGATCCGCAAGATCATGAAGATCGCCAAGGAGCCGATCTCGATGGAAACGCCGATCGGTGACGACGACGACTCGCATCTGGGCGACTTCATCGAGGACAGCGCCAACACCGCACCAATGGAAGCGGCCATGCAGGCCGGCCTGCGCGATGTGGTCAAGGACATCCTGGACAGCCTGACGCCGCGCGAGGCCAAGGTGCTGCGCATGCGTTTCGGCATCGAGATGACCAGCGACCACACACTCGAAGAAGTCGGCAAGCAGTTCGACGTGACTCGCGAGCGTATCCGCCAGATCGAGGCAAAGGCCATGCGCAAGCTCAAGCACCCGAGCCGCTCAGACAAGCTGCGCAGCTTTACCGACAGCCTGTAACCGGGCCCGCCAGAAAGCGCGAAGCCGCTGACCCGAATCGGGCAGCGGCTTTTTTCATCCGAACCGGCTGACGCTCAGGGCTCCAGGTATAGCTGCTGCAGCCGGGCCCGTTTCCTGGAACCCAGACCCAGCGCTTTCTCCAGATAGGTGTCCATCCCGCCATGGCGGGATTCCACTGTCTGCAGCGACGCTTCCAGAAAGCCGGCTTGCACCCGCCACAGAATCTCCAGCACTTCGCGCGATGCAAATTCCGAAGTCGTGCGCTGCTGGCGGTAGAACGTGTTGGTCAGCAGGTAGTCCTGCATCACGACATTGCGCTCAACACCAAGGGCCGACAGGATCAGCGCTGCGGCAAATCCGGTGCGGTCCTTGCCAGCAGTGCAATGAAACACCAGCGGCGTGTCGTTGTCCAGTAGATGGCCGAACAACTCGGAAAATCTGTCGGTGTTGTGCAGCACGAAGTCGCGGTAGGTCTGCTCCATCAATTCGACCGTCAGCTGGGGTGTCAGTGTCTGGCCGGCGGACAGGATGGCCTGCATGCCCTGCACCACGGTCGGCTCGATCGACAAGGCATGCACCTGCACCCTGGGTATGACACAAGTCTGTGTCAGTCGCTCCTGCTGGCCGCGAAAGTCACATACCCGCGCCATGCCCAGACCGGATAGCACCTCGACATCGGCGGCACTGAGCTCGCCCAGCTGGTCGGAACGAAAAAGCTTGCGCCAGCGCACATGGCGACCGCCAATGCCGGCATAGCCGCCCAGGTCGCGAAAATTAGTGCTGCCCGAAAGTTCGATATGACGTGATGGTGTGGACATGGCCAACATGGTACTGGCGACCCGCGCAATCACCAGTCGCGCGCCTGACATAGGGCGGGCTTCACGGTCGCGCGGCTACCATCGCAGCACATGCACAACGCGTCCATCACCGCCAATCGCAACGGAATAATTGCCATGTGCCTGGCGATGGGACTGTTCATCGCCAACGACGCGCTGGTCAAGCATGTCAGCGCCTCCTTGCCGGCGGCCCAGTTGATCTTCATCCGCGGCCTGTTTGCCACCTGCTTGCTGCTGGTGGCTGCCTGGGTCATGGGTGTATTGCGCCCCGGCAAGCTGGCACAGGCCGATGCCTGGAACCAGCTGACCCAGCGCCCGGTGCTGGCGCGCGCAACGCTCGATGCACTGGCAACCATGGCCTATCTGAGCTCGCTGTTCCACCTGCCGATCGGCAATGCCTCGGCCATCAACATGGCGTCGCCCCTGTTCATAGCGGTGTACGCCGCACTGGCCTGGCGCGAACAGGTCAGCGCCACACGGTGGCTGGCGATCGGTGGCGGTTTCGTCGGTGTGCTGCTGATCGTGCAGCCGACTGCCGACGGCTTTAACGCCTGGAGCCTGCTGTGCCTGCTCGCTACGCTGCTGCACACCATGCGCGATCTGATCACGCGCCAGATCGCCTTGTCGGTGCCCGCCATCCTGATCACCTTGACCACTTCGGTAGCGGTCCTGCTACTGGCCGGGCCCTGGAGCCTGCTGCAGGGCTGGCAGGTGGTCAACGCGACGCAATTGTGGCTACTGGCCGGCGCCAGCGTGTTTCTGAGCGCTGCCTACTACATGGTCATTGTCGCCATGCGCAGTGGCGAGCTCAGCCTGGTCGCGCCGTTTCGGTACACCGCGCTGATCTATGCCTTGTTGCTCGGTTGGCTGGTTTGGGGCGAGGTGCCCAACGCGCTGGCCTGGGCCGGCATCGTGCTGATGGTCGCGGCCGGCCTGTTCATGCTGCGACCGGCTCGCGGCGGCTGAACGTGCCGCTCCATTGCGCGCATGGCGCCTCACTGCAGGCGACAATCGGGCGCGTCAAATGAAAGCCACAGGACCGGAACAGGCCGCGCAGGCCACGATGGACAGGAGTTCGAAATGCAAACCGTTGTCGGCGTTATCGGCCTGGGGGCCATGGGCATTGGAATCGCACAATCGCTGCGGCGTGCCGGCTACCGGCTGCATGTATTCGATGTGCGACAGGAGGTGGCGCAGACATTCGCGCAGGACGGTGGCATAGCCAGCGATTCCTGCGCCACGCTGGCTGCAGCTTGCGATGTCCTCGTCTCGGTCGTCGTCAACGCCCAGCAGACCGAACAAGTCCTTTTTGGCCCTGATGGTTGCGCCGCTGCGATGCGCCCGGGCACGGTGTTCGTCATGTGCTCCACGGTCGACCCGAACTGGTCGATCGCGCTGGAGAAGCGCCTGCACGACATGGGGCTGCTCTATGTCGACGCCCCGATTTCGGGCGGCGCGGCCAAGGCGGCCAGTGGCGAGATGACGATGATGACTGCCGGCACGCCGGCAGCCTATGCAAAGGCCGATCCGGTGCTGCAGGCCATGGCCGGCAAGGTCTACAAGCTGGGCGACAGCGCGGGCGCCGCCAGCAAGGTGAAGATCATCAACCAGTTGCTGGCCGGTGTGCATATCGCCGCTGCCGCCGAGGCCATGGCACTGGGCCTGCGCGAAGGCGTTGATCCGCATGCCCTGTACGAGGTCATCACCCACAGCGCGGGCAACAGCTGGATGTTCGAGAACCGCATGGCCCATGTGCTGGCCGCGGACTACACGCCGCTGTCGGCGGTCGATATCTTCGTCAAGGACCTGGGCCTGGTGCTCGACATGGCCCGTGCGAGCAAGTTTCCGCTGCCACTGTCGTCGACGGCGCACCAGATGTTCATGCAGGCGTCCAGCGCGGGCTATGCGCGCGAGGACGACAGCGCCGTGATCAAGATATTCCCCGGCATCGAACTGCCTGCTGGCAAGACCGAAACCTGAAGCCGCCACCAGTGCCGCCCCAACCCACCGACAAACAGAGAGCGCCATGGCTTCCATTCTCCTGGGCTGCATAGCCGACGATTTCACCGGCGCGACCGACCTGGCCAACAACCTGGTGCGCGCCGGCATGCGCACGGCGCAGACCATCGGCGTTCCGTCCGAGCCGCTCGATGCCGATGTCCAGGCCGTCGTCGTGGCGCTCAAGTCACGCACCATCGCCCCGGCTGAAGCGATTGCGCAGTCGCTGGACGCCTTGCGCTGGCTGCAAGCGCAGGGGGCGCGCCAGATCTACTTCAAATACTGCTCCACCTTCGACAGCACGCCCCAGGGCAATATCGGCCCGGTCACCGAGGCACTGATGGATGCGCTGCACACCGATTTCACGATCGCCACCCCGGCCTTTCCGGACAACAAGCGCAGTGTCTACAAGGGGCATCTGTTTGTCGGCGACGTGCTGCTGAGCGAAAGCGGCATGCAGAACCACCCGCTGACACCCATGACCGACGCCAACCTGGTACGCGTGATGCAGGCCCAGACCAGGCGCCCGGTCGGACTGATCGACTCCAGCGTCGTGGCGCGCGGCGCCGCCGCGGTGTCCGATCGCATGGCCGAGCTCAGGGCCCTGGGCATTGGTGTGGCGATCGTGGACGCGATCAGCAATGACGATCTGATGCGCCTGGGGCCGGCATTGGGCGCAATGCCGCTGGTGACGGCGGGCTCGGGCGTTGCGATCGGTCTGCCACAAAATTTCGGCATTGCACCTTCGTCGCAAGCCAGCCAACTGCCCACTGCGCAGGGCCGGCGCGCAATCGTCTCCGGCAGCTGTTCGTTGGCCACCAACCGACAGGTCGCCAATTTCATTGACTGCGGCGGAGCCGCGCTGGCGATCGACCCGCTGGAAATTGCGTCCGGTGCTGACGTGGTCGGCCTGACCCTGGCCTGGGCGATCCCCAGGCTGGCCAAGGGCCCGGTGCTGGTCTATTCCACGGCCGAACCCGGCGCAGTGCAATCCATCCAGGCAAAGCTTGGGGTCGCCGATGCCGGCGTGGGCCAGCTGCTGGTGGCAGGCGGCGAAACCTCGGGTGCCTGCGTGCAGGCGCTTGGCATTCGCCAGCTGACGATCGGCCCGCAGATCGATCCCGGCGTGCCCTGGTGCCATGCGCAGACAGCCGCTGGCGGCGTGCATATCGCGCTCAAATCGGGCAACTTCGGCAGCGACGACTTTTTCACCAAGGCGTTCGCTCTGCTGTAGTCCGCCCGGCCAGTGAAGGCCGTCAGTCAGGTCGAACCGCGCAGCGACTGCGAGCGCCGGATCAGGTCCTGGATCCCGAAAAATACATGCGCTGACGACTGCGCGCGCTGTTGCCAAAATAGCCTTTCCACCATTGGTCCTGCACATCCAGGTGCTGGAACTCCAATGGCGCGCCAGGCGCGCCGGCGCCAACCCATTCGCGAAACGCGTAGTGGTTCCACAGCCGCATGTATTCACCCAGGTAGATCTCGGCCACGCGGCGGTCGCCATGGATCACCAGCATGTTCTCGTCATTGCTGGTCGTCGAGGCTTCGCTGAAATTGGCCGACCCGGTGATCACGACCGGATGGTGCCCCAGCGGGTCGAGCAGCATGATCTTGGTGTGTACATACTGCACATGGGTGTTCAGTCCGGTCAGCTTTTCCTTGACCCAGCGGTCGAACTGGTTGGTCGATATCCGGTTGCCGACAGCGATGCGGTTCTCGACCTGCTTGCGAATTTTCAGCATCTCGTCCAGAGCCGCGTCCTTTTTGGCGGCGGAAGTTCCCGCGGGCAGCAACTTGTCCATCAGGGCGTAGCGCAGCGGCGCCTTGCCTTTACGAAACGCCTCCTTGAAGGATGCGCCCATGCCGAACGGAAACGTCATGAACAGGCCGCCGTCGGTCTGCGCTGCCAGCTGCGCATACCAGTCCAGCGTCGCGCTGCTGGGTTGCGGGCTGAAGATGCAGGTCGTTCCGCGGCGCGGGAAACCGGTCGGAGCCGGGTTGCGCGTGTCCAGGGTGGTGCGCAGCGTGCGGTAGTCGGTATTGGCGGCCAGCAGTTCCCAGTATTCAAGGTAGGCCTGCGTAATCGTCTTGTGGTCGAGCACATGCACGACATTGGACTGGCCGAACACGCCGCCCTTGGAGAAGTTGGTCGATCCGGTCAGTGTCGCCACCGGCTTGCGGTCTTTCAGCAGCACCATGAATTTGTTATGCGCTATCGGCGGGCTCTTGACATCGTCGCGCGTGACCCGCTCCTTGCTCAGCAACTTGACCTGCCCCGCCAACGCGGTCTCGCGGTTGTCGTCGCGCGGAAACACATGGCCCTTGCTGTCGGGTGGATTGGCGCAGCCGTCGTACAGGATCTGCACATCGACGCCGCGATCGCGCGCGGCCTTGAGCGCGCGCGCGACCGGCTCGAGCCGGAACTCATAGGCCGCCACCCGGATGCCGAACTTGCCGTCAACCGCGCGGCCGATGAATGCATGGATCGCCTCATTGGCGCCGCGCGACAGCCAGGCCCAGCGCGGGTCGTCGTCGGGTGCCTTGTCCAGACTCGACGCCTTGCCATAGCGGCGCGCAAACTCCTGCGACGCGGCAGCACCCCGGTTGAAGTACACGTCGTGGTTGCCACCTTCCTCGGTCTCGGTCGCCACCTCCACCGCCACCGACTTGAAGGCCTTGAGGTCCTGCGGCGTCCCCTTGAGCGCCTCGACCCGGTAGGTGTACTTGTGGCGCGGCTTGGCACTGAAATCAGACCAGGTGAAGCCTTGAATCGGATGGTCGCTGGTGGGATAGGTGGAGCCTTCCACGGTACCCGGATCGGTCGCCTTGAAGGTCTTGCTGCCACGCAGCCAATAGGCCTCGCCTTCGGTATGGTCGGTACGGTGGATGGCAAAACCCATGTGACCGCTGCAGGCGGACTTTTGCATATTCATGGCCAGCAACACCACATGGGTGCCGGCGATCGCCTGCAGCGTGAGTCCCTTGCTCGACTTGCGCGCGCGCATCTTCCTCTCCGCCTTGGTGAACGACGGCAACCGCGTCAGGCGGCCGGACTCTGCGTGCCAAAGAAGAAGCGCTCCTCGACGATCTTGTCGCCTTGCACCGTGTACAGGCCGACTTCGTCCATCGACATGCGCTTGCCGTCCTTGGGCGTGACGTCGATCGTGAAGCGCAACATGAATTGCTGGCCATGCACATACGGCCCGCCAACCGCGATTGCGTGGACTTCATGGTTGGCATACCACCAGGCGCCCTTGCCGTCGACGGCTTTGCGGCCCTTGAGCACGGCCATATCACCTTCCATCGGTTCCATCGAAACGATGTCGTCGGACCAGTACTGCTTGCCAGCCTCCTCGCCCTTGCCCGCTTTGATCAAGTCAGCAAACTTCTGTGCCAGTTCCTGTATCGCCATGTCGCACTCCCTTAAAAGTTGAAACGCCCATTGTGAACCCGCAATCCGGATCTGGCAGCCCCCTAAAAATGATGACGCCGACGGCAGACCTTGAGGCAGCACCCGAGGCAAGACGCACAGACACGACAAGTTGCCGACCCATAATGCCGTCCTATGCCAAACGTCCAACGCCGAACCTGCCTGCTCGCCGCGATTGGCAGCCTTGCACTGCCGAGCATGTCGCGCGCAAGGGAAGGCGCTACCGTTGTTGACGAATCCTGGCCTGACGCGGCGCGCGGTGGACGCGCGATTCCAGTGCGCGTGCGCTGGCCGTCGGCCGGCGGCTCGACCAGCCCCTTGACCGTATTGCTGTTCTCGCACGGGCTGGGTGGCACGCGCGACGGTGGCGCGATCTGGGGTGAAGCCTGGGCCGCAGCCGGCTTTGTCGTCATGCATCTGCAGCATCCGGGCAGCGACCTGCCGGCGCTACGCGCTGCGGCAAAGAACTTTGCCGACCGCAGCGGCCTGCGCGAGGCTGCAAGCCCGGCCCAGCTGCTGGCACGTCTGGCTGATGTGGGCTTCGTGCTGGACGAGATCGGCCGGCGCCAAGCGGACCGACAGGGCCGCTGGGCTGACGTGCGCGCCGACCGCATCGGCATGAGCGGCCATTCCTTCGGCGCCCATACAACGCTGGGAATGGCCGGGCAGCGCTATGCCGGCTTTGCAGGCGCGCGTGAAGCACGCCTGGCATCGTTCATCGCGTTCTCGCCCACTGTGCCGGCCAGCGGTGATACGCGACAGGCCTTCGCCGGACTGGACCGGCCGCTGCTATCGGTCACCGGCAGCCGCGACGACGACGTGCTGGGCAATGGCGCCACACCCGAGCGGCGCATCGCCGTGTTCGCCGCCCTGCCCCCTGGCGGGAAGGCGCAACTGGTGCTGCAGGATGCCGACCACATGACATTTGCGGGACAAACCGGCCGTGCGCTGGAGATCCGGCCACGCGCGGCGATCACCCGCGACTTGCAGGCGCAACACCATGCGCTGATTGCGCGCATCAGCACCGACTGGTGGCGCGCCAGTTTGCTGGACGACGCCACGGCGCGCGCGCATCTGGCAGCGCCCGACGGCCTTGCGGCTGGCGACATCTGGCAACGCAACTGAACGCGCCACGGCCGCATTGGCACTGGCGCTTCAAAAAGTCTCGGTATCGACCTCGCTGGACGACTGCGCGTTGTAGCGCGCACCGCTGACACTGCGCTGGTTGATCAGCGCATCGACCGCCGCCATGGTGTCCGCACTGAGTTGCACGTCGGCCGCCGAAAGATCTTCCCGCAGATGCGCCAGGCTGGTGGTGCCCGGAATCGGGATGATGTGCGGTGCCTGATGCAGCAGCCACGCCAGCGCCAGCTGTGCCGGCGTACAACCCGCGTCACCGGCCAGTTGCCGGTAGGCCGGCTGCAATTGCAGGTTGGCCGCATAGTTGTCCGGTGCAAAACGCGGCATGCCGCGGCGGATGTCCCTGGCATGCAGCGCGGCCAGGTCGAGCTGCACATCACACAGAAAACCGCGCGCCAGCGGGCTGAAGGCGACAAAGGCCGCGCCGATGTTCTGGCACTCGCGCAGCACGGCAATTTCGGCATTGCGGCTCCACAGCGAATATTCGGTCTGCACCGCGCTGATCGGATGCACCGCATGCGCCTTGCGCAGCGTATCGGCCGACACCTCGGACAAGCCAATGGCGCGCACCTTGCCGGCGCGCACCAGATCGGCCATCGCGCCCACGCTGTCTTCGATCGGCACCTCCTTGTGCCAGCGGTGCAGGTAATAGAGGTCGATCACATCGGTCTGCAGGCGCTGCAGGCTGTCTTCGCAATTGCGCCGGATCGCCGCCGGCGTGCCGTCGATCACCCGCTTGACGCCGTCGGCGAAGTCGACGCCGGCCATGCCGCCCTTGCTGGCCAGCGTGAAGCGCTGCCGATGCGGCTTGAGCACTTGCCCTAGCAGGCTCTCGTTGGCACCAAAGCCGTACAGCGCCGCCGTGTCGAACAAGGTGACGCCGGCGTCCAGCGCGGCCAGCAACACCCGCTCTCCTTCTTGCGGCGTGGGTGGCGTGCCGTAGGCATGGCTGAGGTTCATGCAGCCCAGGCCGATGGCGGAGACGGTGAATGGGCCCAACTGGCGTTCTTGCATGGCAATGTCCTGCTTGTTGCGAATGCTGCGCAGCTCAGGCTGCCAACTGCTGCTCCAGTTGCTGCAGCACCTGGTAGCACGGCAGCACACTGGCGACGCTGGAAATGGGCTCGCGCCCTTCACGGATCGCCGCAAAGAATTCGCGGTCCTGCAACTCGATACCGTTCATCGATACCGCCACTTTGGAGACGTCGATCTTCTCTTCCTTGCCGGTGAACAGGTCGTCATAGCGCGCGATATAGGTTGCCGTATCGCCGATGTAGCGAAAGTAGCTTCCCAGCGGGCCCTCATTGTTGAAGCTCAGGCTCAGCGTGCAGATCGCGCCGCTGGCGGCCTTGAGCTGGATGCTCATATCCATCGCGATGCCCAGTGTCGGATGGATTGGCCCCTGCAACGCGTTGGCCTGCACGATCGCACTGCCGCACTGGTAAGCGAACAGGTCCACGGTGTGCGCGGCGTGGTGCCACAGCAGATGGTCGGTCCAGGAGCGCGCCTGGCCCAGCGCATTGCTGTTGGTGCGCCGGAAAAAATAGGTCTGCACATCCATCTGCTGGATGTTGAACGTGCCGGTCGTCACCTGCTGGCGCACATACTGGTGGCTGGGATTGAAGCGCCGGGTATGGCCGCACATCGCAACCAGGCCTTTGTCCCTGGCCAGGGCCACGACGGCATCGGCGCCCTGGATGCTGTCTGCCAGCGGAATCTCGACCTGCACATGCTTGCCCGCGCGCAGACAGGCCTGCATCTGATCGGCATGCATGGGCGTGGGCGTGCACAAAATGACGGCGTCGAGCTCAGAAAGCGCCAGGCTGTCGGCCAGGTCGGTCGTGACATGTGCAATGCCGTACTGTGCGGCTACTTCCCTGGTCTTTTCCAGATCGCGGCTGATCAGCGACACCACCTGCACGCCTTCGATGTTGCGCATGCCGTCCAGATGCTTGATGCCAAAGGCACCCGCCCCCGCCAGCGCCACTTTGATGGTCTTGGCCATGTCTTTCCTTTTCATTGAATACAAAGCAGATCGCCCTTGGCCAGCCAGTTGGCCGGCGAATGGTCGGTTCTACGCCAGGCGCGCATCGGGCTCGCACGATACAGGCACCCGCCATGGCGCAGGGCCCGGAACGCGCACCCACGCGATGGTTCCGAGCCCCTGGCTCACAAATTACTTCTTCGAGTACTTCTCGATCAAGGCCTCGGCTTCAGCGGCCAGCTTGGGTCCGTCGATACCCTTGTCGCCCACTTCCTTGAACCATACGCCGCGCACGCCATTGGCGGCACGTTGCCAGCGTGCCGTCTCTGCCGCATCCAAGGTGATGACGTTGTTGCCGGCCTTTTGCGCCAGCGACAGGCCCAGCTTGTCGGCTTCATCCATCACCCGACCCAGGCGGCCCGCAACCTCAATGCCGGTGTTGTTGTCGATGACCTTCTTCAGGTCGGCCGGCAACTTGTTGTAGCTGGCCTGGTTCATCGCCACCACGAAGGTCTGGGTATACAGACCCTTGGGGCCGCTAAAGCCGGTGTGGTTCTTCACGATCTGCTGCACCTTGAGCGAAGGCACCACTTCCCACGGAATGGTTGTGGCCGAAATCACGCCCTTGGACAGAGCCTCGCCAACCGCGGGCACCGGCATGCCGACCGGTGTGGCGCCGAGTTGCTCGAGCATGATGTTGATGACGCGCGAGCCGCCGCGCACCTTCATGCCCTTGAGGTCTTCGAGTTTGTTGATCGGGTCCTTGCTGTGGAACAGGCCGGGGCCATGGGTGTGCACGGCAATGAGCTTGACGTCCTTGAACTCGTCCATCGCGTTTTTCTGCACGTATTCCTGGAACGCCTTGGATGAAACCTCGGCCGATCCGCTCATGAATGGCAACTCGAAGGCCTCGGTCTTGGGAAAGCGCCCCGGCGTGTAACCGAGCACGGTCCAGATCACGTCGACCACACCGTCTTTGGCCTGGTCGTACAGCTCGGGCGGTTTGCCGCCCAGTTGCATGCTCGGAAAGAGCTGGAACTTGATGCGACCGCCGCTTTCCTTCTCGATTTTTGCTGCCCACGGGGCGAGGCCCTGGGCCGGTATGGCCGCCTGTGCGGGCAGCAGTTGATGCAGGCGCAGGGTGATGTCGGCAGCCGATGCGGATTGCATGCCAAAGCCCAGCGCCAAGGCGCCGAAGATGGATGTCAATGTCAGTTTCATGGTGTGTCTCCAGTTGTGAAAAATGCTCAAGGGGTGCTGGCGCACCCTCTGCTTATTGGCGATCGTTCCCCGGTTCACGATAGCAGGCGCTTGCAAGCAGGCGCTGCCATGAAGCATTGTCGGACCTGTGTGGAAAGCGCACCATCACGGGTTTTCCAGTATCAGATGCCCGACCGCCGTGTTCGATGCCGGCACATGGTAGAAACGGTGCGCCACCTTCGGCGCGCCGCCACCGGCAACGTCGGCCATCGCGCCGCGCGCGATCAGCCACATCACCAGTTCGATACCCTCGGAGCCGGCCTCGCGCACATAGTCGATATGCGGCATCTGTGCCAGGCCGGCCGGGTCGGCGATCAGCCGGTCCAGAAAATTGTGGTCGAACTCCTTGTTGATCAGGCCGGCGCGCGGGCCCTGCAACTGGTGGCTCATGCCACCGGTGCCCCAGATCTGCACATTGAGTGGGGTATCGAAGGACGCGATGGCGCGACCAATCGCCTTGCCCAGTTCGAAACAGCGCCGGCCCGAGGGCACCGGGTACTGCACCACGTTCACGGCAAAGGGGATCACCGGGCAGGGCCATGCCTTTGGCTGGCCGCACATCAGCGACAAGGGCACGGTAAGGCCGTGGTCGACGTCCATCTTGTTGACGATGGTCAGGTCAAAGTCGTCCTGTATCACCGCCTGGGCGATATGCGAGGCCAGTTCGGGATGCCCCTGCACCACCGGCACCGGCCGCGGACCCCAGCCCTCGTCGGCCGGCTGGAACCGGGCCGCAGTGCCAATGGCAAAGGTCGGAATCATGTCCAGGCTGAACGCGGTTGCGTGGTCGTTGAAGACCAGGAAGATCACGTCGGGTGTGTGCTGCGCCAGCCACTGGCGCGAAAACTCGTAGCCCTTGAACACCGGCTGCCAATAAGGTTCGGTGGTCTTGCCCAGATCGATCGCCGCTCCGATAGCCGGCACATGCGAGGTATAGACGCTGGCGCTGATCTGGGCCATCAGACAGCTCCCTTCTTTGCGGTCGCACCCTGCGGCTGCCGATGTGCCTGCGCGTCGCCGTCTTCGCCAATGAAGCGGTTGCCCTGCACCGAGCGACCGCCAGCGACCATCATGGCGCGGTATTCGTCTTCGCTCATGCCGGTCATGCTGCCGGCCATCTGCTGAAAGCTCTTGCCATCGGTTGCGCCGATCTTGGCCAGGAAGTAGATGTTGCCGCCAGCGG
>JBBKVW010000348.1:0-2700 GCA_037968655.1 Burkholderiaceae bacterium | reverse complement strand
CGCATCATCTTCATCCACGTGCCGGCCGCGTGGATGTCGATGATCCTGTACCTGGCCATGGCCTTCTGGGCCGGCATCGGCTGGATGTTCAACGCCCGCATGGCCTCGACGCTGGCCCGTGCGATCGCCCCCACCGGCGCCATGTTCACATTTGTCGCACTGTGGACCGGCGCGCTCTGGGGCAAACCCACCTGGGGCGCATGGTGGGTATGGGATGCACGGCTGACTTCGGAACTCATCCTGCTGTTCCTGTATCTAGGCTACATCGCGCTGGTGACCTCGATCGATGACTGGAATCGCGCCGACAAGGCGGGGGCCCTGCTGGCCATTGTCGGCTCGGTCAACGTGCCGATCATTTACTTCTCGGTCAAGTGGTGGAACACACTGCACCAGGGTGCCACCATCAGCCTGACCGCGGCCCCGAAAATGGCGCAAACCATGCTGTTGGCAATGATGTTGATGACTTTCGCTTTCTGGGCCTATGCCTTCGCGGTGGTGTTCACGCGCGCTCAGGCCTTGGCGCTCGAGCGTGACCGCGACGCAGAATGGGCTCGACAGACTGCGCAAACGCAAGGGGAATTGCAATGAATTGGGGCAGCATGTCGGAGTTCCTGTCCATGGGTGGCTACGGCCTGTATGTTTGGGGTTCATACGCCGTCACGGTGCTGCTGATGGTGTGCGAGCCGTGGCTCGCGCGCCGGCACCGCCAACGCGCATTGCGCGCCGCACTGACCCCGTCCTCGGAGAATTGAATGAAACCGCGTCACAAACGCCTGGCCATCATCGGTGGCGTCGTTGCCTCGGTGGCCGTCGCCGCCGGCCTCGTGCTGAATGCATTCCAGAGCAACCTGGTGTTCTTCTACTCGCCCTCCCAGGTGGTGGCCAAGGAAGCGCCAGTCGGGCGTACCTTCCGCATCGGCGGCATGGTTCAGGAGGGCAGCGTCAAGCGTAACGGCACCGAGGTGCAATTTGCCGTCACGGACACGGCGCAAACCATGCAGGTCAAATACGTCGGCATCCTTCCCGACCTGTTCAAGGAAGGCAAAGGTGTCGTTGCGCAGGGTCAGGTCGGCGCCGACGGCATGTTCGTGGCCCGCGAGGTGCTGGCCAAGCACGACGAGAACTACATGCCCCCGGAAGCTGCCGAGGCGCTCAAGCGCGGTGCGCAGATGAACGAGAAGATCTCCAACTCGGTGGTTGGAGGCACGAAATGATCGCTGAACTAGGGCAATTGGCCCTGATTCTGGCGCTGGCGGTGGCGCTGGTGCTGAGCAGCGTGCCCCTCGCCGGCGCCTCTCGCAATCGTGCCGACTGGATGGCGCTCGCCAAGCCGGCTGCGCAGGCGCAGTTCCTGCTGGTCATGCTGGCGTTTGGCTGCCTGACCGCGGCTTTCGTGCAGAACGACTTCTCGGTGCTCTACGTCGCGACCAACTCGAACTCGGCACTGCCGCTGCAGTACCGAGTTGCCGCCGTGTGGGGCGGACACGAGGGATCACTGCTGCTGTGGCTGCTAATGCTTTGCGGCTGGACGATGGCCGTGGCCAGGTACAGCGAACACTTGCCTCAGGCCGTGGTGGCGCGCATCCTGGCCGTGATGGGGATGGTCGCGGTCGGCTTCCTGCTGTTCACGCTGATCACGTCGAACCCTTTCGAGCGCCTGCTGCCAGCCGCGGCCGACGGGCGTGACCTCAACCCGCTGCTGCAAGACCCGGGGATGATCTTCCATCCGCCGCTGCTGTACATGGGTTACGTCGGCTTCTCGGTGGCCTTCGCGTTCGCGATTGCCGCACTGATCGGCGGCAATCTGGACTCCGCCTGGGCCCGCTGGACCCGACCGTGGACATTGTGGGCTTGGCTCTTCCTGACCCTGGGCATCGCGTTGGGCAGCTGGTGGGCCTACTACGAACTGGGCTGGGGCGGCTGGTGGTTCTGGGATCCGGTCGAGAACGCGTCCTTCATGCCCTGGCTGGTGGGCACGGCGCTGATCCACTCACTGGCCGTGACGGAAAAGCGCGGCGCATTCAAATCCTGGACCGTGCTGCTGGCAATCATGGCGTTCTCGCTGTCATTGCTGGGTACGTTCCTGGTGCGCTCGGGCGTGCTTTCATCGGTGCACGCCTTCGCCACCGACCCCCGCCGCGGCCTGTTCATCCTGGCCTTGCTGGTGGTCGCCATCGGCGGCTCGCTCGCGCTGTATGCATGGCGTGCACCCAAGGTCGGCCTGGGCGCAAGGTTCGAGATCGTTTCTCGCGAAACCATGCTGCTGGCCAACAACGTGATGCTGGTGGTGGCCATGGCCACGGTGCTGCTCGGAACGCTGTACCCGCTGCTGCTCGACGCACTGGGCCTGGGCAAGATCTCCGTCGGGCCGCCGTACTTCGAGAGCGTGTTCGTGCCGATCATGACTCCCCTGATCTTTTTGATGGGCGTCGGCCCGCTGGCACGTTGGCGCCAGGCCGAATTGCCGTCGCTTGCACGCCGGCTGCGCTGGGCCGCAGGGCTGAGCGTGGTTGCGGCACTGCTGACCGGCTGGGTGGCCGGGCATGTGTCTGCGCTGGCCACACTGGGCTTCTTGATGAGCTGGTGGATCGTGTTTGCCGTGGCCACTGATCTGGTCGAGCGACTGCGGCCCGCCGGCATCACCCCCGCCAATCTGCTGGCGCGCCTGCGCCTGGTGCCGCGCTCGGTCGCGGGCATGAT